>NZ_JBEXKB010000008.1:0-201544 GCF_040609455.1 Kitasatospora sp. NPDC004669 | reverse complement strand
TGCTCCCCCCCCGGCTGGGTGTCGCCGGCGCCCCCGCCCTACCCGCCGGGGGCGCCGGCGGGCTGGGCGCCGGCCCCCCCGGGGGCGGGGGCCGCCGACGACGACCCGCTCACCTGGTCGCGCGCGCGGTGAGCGGTCCGCCGGGCCGAGGGTGTGAAGGCGGGGCGGTGATCGGGCCGGCGCGCCGGAATCCGCTGGCCCGGCGCCCGTTCTGCGGCGAGACTTCCCGTCATGCGAGCGATCACCGAGCACATGGCGGGCCAACTGGCGGACGTACCGGGCGTGGTGGGGGTGATGCTCGGCGGGAGCCGGGCGCGCGGTGAGCACCGGCCGGAGTCGGACTGGGACCTCGGGGTCTACTACCGGGGCGACCTGGACCTCGCCGCGCTGCGGGTGTCGGCCGGGCCGGAGGTGGAGGTGGCCGGGCCGGGCGGCTGGGGGCCGTGGGTGAACGGCGGCGCGTGGCTGCGGGTCGACGGGGTCGCCGTCGATTGGATCCTGCGCGACCTCGACCGGGTCGAGCGGGTGTGGGCGGACTGTCGCGAAGGCCGGTACGAGGTGGGGGTGCAGGCCGGGCATCCGCTCGGCTTCTGGTCGCCCTGCTACGCCGGTGAGGTCGCCCTCGGACGGGTACTCGCCGATCCCGCAGGGGAGTTGGCTTCGCTACAGGCGCAGACCGCCACGTACCCCGAGCCGCTGCGCGGCGCCTTGACGGCGGGCGCGTGGGAGGCGGAGTTCCTGGTCGGGGTCGCGGCGAAGGGCGCTGCGCGGGGCGACACCCTGTACGTCTCGCTCTGCCTGTCCCGCGCGGTCGGGGTGCTGGTGCAGGCGCTGTACGCGCACGACCGGCGCTGGTGCCTCAACGAGAAGGGCGCGCTCGCCGTCGCCGCACGACTCCCCGGTGCGCCCCAGGAGTTCGAGCGGCGTGTGCGGAGCCTGCTGGGGGCCGCGGGGGAGAGTGCCGGGGCACTGGCGGAGACCGTGGAGCGGGCGCGGGCGCTGGTCGAGGAGACCGTGGCGGCGCTGCGGGTGCCGCGGGGATGAGGGTAGTGCGAAGTCCACGACGCGACGAGCTGTTGCCGGACGGGGTGTCCGCTGGCGCCGGATCCATTCTCTGACTAGGGTCAGAGAATGGATCCGGTTCAGCCAGAGGCGCAGCTCGACGCAGCGGCCGGTGAAGACGCGGAGGCCAGGACGGAGGCCGACGCGCAGATCCGCCAGGTGCGGCGGTTCAACCGCACCGTCACCGAACGCGTGGGCGTCCTCCACGACCACTACCTGGGCCAGGACCGCCCCATCGGCGAGGCCCGGTTGCTCTGGGAGATCGGCGAGCAGGGGCAGGACGTACGGAGGCTGCGGGAGCGCCTCGGGCTCGACTCCGGGTACGTCAGCCGGCTGCTGCGCTCCCTGGAAGCCGACGGCCTGGTGACGGTCGAGCCCCAGCCCCGGGACCGGCGGGTGCGCACCGTCCGGCTCACCGACGCCGGCCGCGCGGAACGCGCCGCGCTCGACACCCGCAGCGACGAACTCGCCGCCTCCCTGCTCGAACCGCTCAACACCACCCAGCGCGCCCGGCTGGTCGCCGCCATGGCGGAGGTCGACCGGCTGCTCACCGCCGCCACCGTCACCCTGGACGCCGTCGACCCGGACCACCCCGACGCCCGGTACTGCCTGCGGTCCTACTACGCCGAAATCCGGGAACGCTTCGACACCGGCTTCGACCCGGCGCGGAGCCTGCTGCCCGACGCGGGCGAACTCCGGTCGCCGCGCGGCCTGTTCCTGGTGGCCCGACTGCACGGCGAGCCGATCGGCTGCGCCGGCCTCAAACTGCCGACCGACGCCCCCGGCGAGATCAAGCGCATGTGGGTCGCACCCCAGGCCCGGGGTCTCGGCCTCGGCCGCCGCTTCCTGGCCGAACTGGAGGCGCGCGCCGCCCGACACGGCCGCACCGTGCTGCGCCTGGACACCAACAGGGCGCTCACCGCCGCGATCGGCCTGTATCACTCGTACGGCTTCCAGGAGGTCGCCGCGTTCAACGGCGAGCCGTACGCCCACCACTGGTTCGAGAAGCGGATCGGCTGACCGGGAGCGGGAAGTCGGCCCTACCGACTTCCGGCTCCCGCCCCACCCGCACCGGGCGGCCGACGGCCCCCCGCCTCCGCTGAACTCCCCTGAACCGTCGCGCCCTTCAGGGGATCACGGGCCCCGGCGGTCCCGCGTCAGACCGGCGGCGGAGCAGCCGCGCTACTCCCGGAGGAACTGGCAGCCGGAGTCCGGGAGCTTGTTGCCGTTGCGGTCGAAGTACTCCCAGAGCTTCGCCTTCTTGCCCTCCGGCCGGGCCACCACCATCTGGCGCAGTGGGGAGTCGGCGACGGTGACGAACGGCGGCTCGGTGACCGTACCGTCCGTCCAGGTCACCTTCACCCGGGCGATGTCGGGGCCGAGGGAGAGCCCGACCACGTCGAGCGGGGCCACGGTGTCGCCCTTGCCCCGGTGACCCTCGAGGCCGCCGGCGATGTAGGCCCCGTTGCGGGGGTCGAGCTTGCCCGGCGACGGGGTGATGCCCGCGGCGTCATGGCTCAGGCGGACCCCGTCCACCGTGAAGTAGGTGTTGATCACATCGGAGTCGGGGTCGTAGTAGTGGTCGACGAACTCCTTCGTCGGCTTGGTGACCGCCGAGTCGTACGGACTGCGCTCCTGCCACACCGCCAGCGCCTGCTCGTACGCCCGCTCCCTCGGCGCCACCGGCCACAGTGCCCGCCACAGCTTCCACTCCTTGCCGTCCGGCGTGGTGCCCTGACCGAGCACCACCCGGACCGGGGTGAACGGGTCCCGCACCGCCGGGGTGGTCGCCGAAGCCGACAGCGGGCCGCCGGTGCCGGAGCCGAGCCCGGTGCCGGCCGGCACCAGCGAACGGCTCGCCGCCGGCTCGGGGCGCAGTTCGGCGAGCGCCCCGCCCGCCAGCACCACCGCCGAGGCCAGCGCCAGCGCGCCGACCACCGTCCGGCGACGCCGGCGGATCCGGCGCCCGCCCGCCAGGATGTCCGCCACCGGCGCCGGGCCGACCTTCGCCCCCGCCGCCGCCTCGGCCAGGCCGAGGCCGACCCACAGGTCAGTGCCCTTGTCCGCGTCCGCGCTCATACCGCCCCTCCGATCTGTGCCCTGTCCTTGAGTTCCACCAGTGCCGTGACCTGCCGCAGCCGCGCGATGCCCTTCGACGCATGGCTGCGCACCGCGCCCACCGAGCAGCCCATCGCGGTGGCCGTCCGGCTGTCGCTCAGGTCCTCCCAGTGCCGCAGCACCACCGCCTCGCGCTGGCGTGGCGGCAGGGTGGCGAGCGCGGCCAGCAACGCCCCGCGCTCGTCGGAACGGGCGAAGCCGTCCTCCACCCCCGCCGCGTCCGGCACCGCGTCGACCAGCAGCTCCGGCGGCCGGCGGCGCCAGCGACGGGCGTGCTGGTTCACCAGGATCCGCCGCACATAGGCGTACGGGTCGTCCGCCCGCCGCACCTTCGGCCAGGCCGCGCAGGCCTTCTCGGCCGCGGACTGCACCAGGTCCTCCGCCGCGTACTGCTCCCCGGCCAGCAGGAACGCCGTCCGCAGCAGCCGGGGCCAGACCCCGACGATGAACGCCTGGAACTCCTCGTCCCGCGCGCTCCTCGGTTCTCCCATGAGCACCTCCTCAACCACCCAGAGCCCGGGCGGGGCCGGAAGCGCTTACTCCTCTCCGTCGGGACGGTTCAGGCTCCGGAGGTACCAGTCGTGCCGGGTGCCGTCCTGCTCGAAGGTGTGCTTGCCGGGGGCGAACCCGGCACGGCGGGCGACGGCGGCCGACGCGCCGTTCCCGGGCTCCACCCGGATCACCGCCTCCCGCGCGCCGGTACGCGTCGCGTACCCGCAGACGAGGCGGACGGCGCGGGTGGCCAGGCCCCGGCCCCGCCAGGACGGGTAGAGACCGTAGGCGACGTTCACCTGGCCGGGGGCGAGGTAAGTCTGGACGAACCGCAGGTCGACCGTGCCCGCGAGGTCGCCGCGCTCGCCCGCCCGGATCCCGAAGGCGTGCAGCGGACCGGCCGTGTCCCACTGCTCCCGGCAGTGCCGCAGGTAGGCCTCGACCGTTTCCGGGGTGCTGCGGCCGCCGCTGAGCCAGCGGACCGACTCCTCGTCCTCCCCGGCGAGGTGCGCCTCGGCGTCCTCGGGGCGCAGCGGGGACAGCGTGATGACTCCGTCGGACAGTTCCAGTTCGCGCATCCGGACATTCTTGGCACGGGGGCTCGGGGCGCGCCAACGGATTGCCAACTCCGTCGCGTCCGGCTGCCGCGCTCGTGACGATCCGCCGAATGATCATCTCTCATGACGTATCAGGAACCGGGCCGGCCGTCGTCCTCCTGCACTCCGCGGTGTGCGACCGACGGATGTGGGAGCCGCAGTGGCAGGCCCTGCTCGACGCCGGCCACCGGGTCGTCCGCTGCGACTTCCGCGGCGTCGGCGACACGCCCCTCGCCGACGCCTCCTACAGCGTCGCGGCCGACGTCCTGGACCTGCTCGACCACCTCGGCATCGAGACCGCCGCCCTCGTCGGCGCCTCCTACGGCGGCCGCATCGCCCTGACCGTCGCGGCCCTGCGCCCGACGGCGGTGACCGCACTCGCCCTCCTCGGCGCGGGCAAGCCCGGACACGAGCCCAGCGACACCCTGCTCGCCCTCGACGCCCGCGAGGAGGCACTGCTCGACGCGGGCGACATCGAGGGCGCCGTCGAACTCAACGTCCGGACCTGGCCCGGCCCGGAGGCCGACGAGGCGACCCGCGAGCTGGTCCGCCGGATGCAGCGGCACAACTTCGAGGTGCAGCTGACGGCGCAGGTCGGCCCGCAGGAGGAGGACGTCGACCTCACCCACATCACCGCCCCCACCCTCGCCATCGCCGGCGCCCACGACCTCCCCGACTTCCGCGAGATCGCCGCCTCCCTGCCGGCCCTGCTGCCGAACGCCCGGCACCTCGAACTGCCCTGGGCCGGCCACCTCCCCAACCTGGAGCGCCCGGCCGAGGTGACGGTGCTGCTCGCCGACTTCCTGCTCCGGGTGCTTCGGCTGGTGAGCCGGGGCGGGGCGCAGGCGCCTGCCGCCACGCCGACAAGAATTCTGTCCTTGACAAATTTTCTTGTCGGACCGACTCTGGACGCGTGCTGGACGTCGCTGTGATCGAAGAACCCGCCGCGGCCGAGGCGTCCCTGGACCCGATACGGGCCCGGATCCTCGCCGCCCTGGCCGAGCCCGGCTCGGCCGCCATGCTGGCCACCCGCCTGGGGCTGCCCCGGCAGAAGGTCAACTACCACCTCAAGGAGCTGGAGCGGCACAAGCTCGTCGAACTCGCCGAGGAACGGCGCAAGGGCAATGTCACCGAACGGGTGTACCGAGCCACCGCGGCCTCCTACGTGATCTCGCCGAGCGTCCTGGCCGCCGTGAGCCCGGACCCGTCGCGTTCGCCGGACCAGCTCTCCGCCCGCTGGCTGCTGACGCTCGGGTCCCGGCTGGTGCAGGAGGTCGGGGCACTGCTGACCGGGGCCTCCCGGGCCCGGAAACGGGTCGCCACCTTCGGGATCGACGCACAGGTGCGGTTCGCCTCGGCGGCCGACCGGGCGGCCTTCGCCGAGGAGCTGTCCCGGGCGGTGGCGACCCTGGTCAGCCGCTACCACGACGAGTCCGCCGCCGGGGGCCGCAGCCACCGGGTGGTCGTGGGGCTCCACCAGATCCCGGCGGCGCCGCCCACGCCCCCCGGGACCGCGGCGGACGACACCACCACCACGGACGCGCCGGCCGACGCCCCCGGGACCGCACCGGAACAGGAGAACCCGCGATGACCCACCCGTTCGAGATCGAGCTGGAGACGACCCTGCCGGCGAGCCCGGAGGAGGTGTGGGAGGCGATCGCCACCGGAGCGGGACTCGACTCCTGGTTCATGGGTCGCAACGAGCTCGACCCGCGCGAGGGCGGCGCCGCCGTCATGGACATCGGGGGCCACCGCGAGGCGGCGGTGATCACCGCCTACGAACCCGGCAAGCGCCTGGCCACCCGTACGGCCACCGGCGAGGACGGCCGGTTCATGGCCTTCGAGTACCTGGTCGAGGGGCGGGGCGGCGGCAGCACCGTGCTCCGCGTCGTCCACAGCGGGATGCTCGGCGACGACTGGCAGGACGAGTACGACGCGCTGCGCCGCGGCTGGCCGTTCCACCTCAACACGCTCCGCGAGTACCTCGCCCACTTCCGGGCGCGCACCGCCGTCCCGGTCTTCGCCGCCGCGCCGTCCGCCGGGCGGCCGGACCCGGAGGTCCGGGCGGCGCTGGCCCGGGCCCTCTCGCTGCCGCTCCCGGTCACTGTGGGTGCGCGGGTCCAGGCCGAGCCGGCCGGGCTGCCGTCACTGGAGGGCGAGGTGGTCTGGGCGGACGACGAGCGCTTCGAGGTCCGCTCCGCCGACGCGATCCACACGTTCCATCACGGCGGCGGCATGGTCCTGATGTTCCATCACCTCTTCGGCCCGGTCCCGGAAGGCGTCCAGGCCGCCTGGCAGCAGTGGCTGGCCGGGCTCCTCACCTGATTCCACCGATGTCCGATTCCACCGACGCCTGATTCCACCGACCCGCGAGAAGAACCGAGGAACCGCTCGTGCGCACCCTGATCAGCACCGCCTTCATCTCGCTCGACGGCGTCGTCGAGGGCCCCGGCGGCGAACCCGGCTACCGCAACTCCGGTTGGACCTTCAAGGACGTCGAGTTCGTCCCCGAGGCCTACGAGATCAAGGAGCGGGAGCAGCAGGAGGCCACCGCCATCCTGATGGGCCGGGTCAGCTACGAGGCGTTCAGCCCGGTGTGGCCGGACATGGCGGAGTTCGCCCACTACAAGACGATGCCGAAGTACGTGGTCTCCACCACCCTCACCGACGACGTCCTGGTCTCCAACTGGGGCGAGACCACCATCCTGCGCTCGCTCGACGAGGTCGCCGCGCTGAAGGAGACCGAGGGCGGCCCGATCATCGTCCACGGCAGCGCCACCCTGAACCACGCCCTCTCGGACGCGGGCCTGATCGACCGCTACCACCTGCTCGTCCACCCGCTGCTGCTCGGCGCCGGCAAGCGCCTGTTCAGCAGCACGGACAAGGACACCCAGAAGCTGAAGCTGGTCGAGCACGCGGTCTACTCCAACGGCCTGCAGAAGCAGGTGTTCGACGTGCTCCGCTGACGGGGCGAGCATCGACCCTCGCCGTCCTGGCCTCCGATGCGACCACTGCGTGGTGACTATTGGCCAGGGCGGTAAAGGGCAGGACTCGAACGTGTGTCGGGCGCCATCATGAGGGGATGCACTTCACCTCGGACACCACCCCGGACCTCGGCTCGGTCGGCGTGACCCAGCACCGCTTCACCCTCGACGGCGTACCCGGCGTGCTCTGGCAACCCGAGGGATCCGCCCTCGGCGCGAGGCCGTTGGTGCTGGTGGGGCACGGGGGCGGGCAGCACAAGCTGGGGCCGGGAGTGGTGGAGCGGGCCCGTCGATGCGTGACGCGGTACGGGTGGGCGGCGGTGTCGATCGACGCCCCCGGGCACGGCGAGCGGGAGCGCACCGCGCAGGACGAGCGATTCGCCACGGAGATCGGGGAGTTGCTGGCGGCCGGGCGGCCGATCAGCGCCTGGGTGGCGCGGCACACGGCGGCGCTGGCGGAGCGGGCGGTGCCCGAGTGGAGGGCGGTGCTGGACGCCCTGGACGAAGCCGGCGGCGGCCTCGGCCCGGTCGGGTACTGGGGGCTGTCGCTGGGCAGTGTGGTCGGTATTCCGCTCGCCGCGGCCGAACCCCGCATCGCCGTCGCGGTGTTCGGGCTGACCGGGCACGCGACGCAGCTGGAGGCGGCGCGGCGGGTGATCGTGCCGGTGCAGTTCGTGCTGCAGTGGGACGACGAACTCGTGCTCCGCGAGCACGCGTTGGCGGTGTACGGCGAGCTGGGCTCGGCGACGAAGACGTTGCACGCCAACCCCGGGGGCCACATGGCGGTGCCCGACTTCGAGCTGGACTCCGCGGAGCGGTTCCTGCTCCGGAAGCTCGGCACGACGGCGCGTACGGCCGACTGACGGAATCCGGTGCGAGCACGTCCCGGGCCGAACGCATTCCCGCCGCATCGACACCCCGTTCCACGGCGTTCCCGCAGCTCGGGGTGTCCCTATTGTCGGGGTGGGGGGAATTTGTCGTGGATTGATTGACATGGTCACAATCCGGGGCCTGTTACCTGCATGTAAAACTTCGCAAAGAATTTCCCCCTCCGGCCGCTTGCCGAGGCTTCGCTTTCAACAGAATGTTGCAGCTCAGGGCCGCGCTGGTCACTCAGGGTTGATTTGGCGTGACGTCAGGTATCCATCCCATTCGGCAATCCGCAGGAGTACGGTTCCCAACGAATCGCCGAACGGGCTCCCGAGCAATCTCCGGGGTCCTCTCGGCCGTACCGGGAATTGGTGCGTCGTATGGCTCGACAAAAGGGTGGGGAAGGTGCCCTGGAAGGGGCTCCCGAGGCTGCCTTCGAAGGCCCTTCCGAAGGGAGTTCGGAAGGGAGTTCGGAAGGGGGTACCGGCTGGCGGTACGGCCTCTACGGCCTGCTCGGAAGCGCCGTCTCCACCGCCGTCGCGTACGGGCCGGGGCTGCGGCGGGACGCCACCGTGCCGACCCCGGCGCTCGACGCGATCTCCGCGCCCTTCGGTGGCCACGCCTCCACCTGGCCCTTCGTCCTGACCACCATGCTGTTCCTGGCAGCGGTACCGACGATTCCCCGGTTGCGTCGGGTCTGATCCCGGCAGGCGCCGAACCTGAGTTTCCGCCGTCCAACTCCCTTTCATTTCATCGGATTCTCGGAAAGGAAGAGTGGTTCCCGTGAATCTCTCCCCGCGTGAGATGGACAAGCTCTACATCTACGTCGTGGCCGATCTGGCCCGTAAACGCCGTGACCGCGGCGTCAAGCTCAACTACAGCGAGGCCTGCGCGCTGATCAGCGAGGCGATCATGGAGGGCGCCCGGGACGGCCGCACCGTCGCCGAGTGCATGGAGATCGGCAAGCAGACCGTCAGCAGCGCGGACGTGATGCCCGGCGTGCGCGAGATGCTGCCGCTGCTCCAGGTCGAGGCCGCGTTCCTGGACGGCACCAAGCTGGTCTCCTGTCACGACCCCGTGGGTGCCTGAGCGATGCCGGCACGTCAGGCCGCGACCGTCGAGCCCGCCACGGTGGTGCTGGCCGGCGGCCACGAGAGCGACGGCGGCCGCGACCTGGCCGCCCTGGTGGAGCGCCGACCCGCCGTGAACGGGCCCACCGTGCGGGCCGCGGCCGCCCCGGGCCGACAACTCGTCGAGGCCGTACGGTCGGCGCTGGCGGCCGCCGACGGACCGGTGTGCGTCGTGCCGATGACACTCGGACGCGACCCCGAGCTGGTCGCCGACACCGCCCGCGCCCTGCGCTGGCTGACGGCCGGCGAGGACCGGGGGCGGCTCGCGCTGACCGCGCCCTTCGGCGCCGCCGAGCACCTGATCGGCTGGCTGCGCGCTGCGGCCGGAGCCGGCGGCGAGGGCGCCGTACTCGTCACCGCCCCGGCGGCCGGGCCCTTCGAGGACGCCGAGCTGTTCCGGATCGCCCGCCTGGTCCGCCAGTACGGGCGCCACCGCTGGGTCGAGGTCGCCCTCGCGGGCGGCGACCCGGACCCCATCGAGGGCGCCGAACGCTGCCGCCTGCTCGGCGCGCGGGAGGTGACGGCCGTCCCGGCCTCCTTCGGTCCGGCGCTGCGCACCGCCCTGCCCGGCGTACGGGACGGCGGGCCCCTGCTGCGGCCGTCCGCGATCGCCGGGGTGGTCGCGGCCCGGGCGGCGGCGGCGCTGCACCTGCTCGGCCACGGCGAGGACGGCATCGCGGCCGGCCTCGACGCCGAGCACGGCCACGGCTACGCCCACAGCCACGGCCCGGGCGAAGGCCACCACCACGGCCCGGGCGAAGGGCGCCACCACACGCACCCCCACGGCCACTCGCACCAGCACCCCCACGCCCCCGCGCACACCCCCCCACTGAACCGGCAGAGAGGAAGGCCAGCCATGTCTGGTGGCGCCGCATACCTGTACGGCGACGACCCGGTGGAGATCAACGCCGGCCGCGCCAAGGCCGTCATCACGGTCAGCAACACGGGCGACCGGGCGATCCAGGTCGGTTCCCACTACCACTTCTTCGAGGCCAACCGCGCCCTCGACTTCGACCGCAACGCCGCCTTCGGCAAGCACCTGGACATCCCGGCCGGCACCGCCGTCCGCTTCGAGCCCGGCGACACCAAGGACGTCACGCTCGCCGAGTTCGGCGGCCACCGCCGCCTGGTCGGCTTCAGCAACCTCGTCGACGGCGGCATCACCGCGCCCGCCACCCGCGCCCGCGCCATCGACCGGGCGATCGCCCACGGCTTCAAGGGCGCCAACCTCGACCTCAAGGACGACCACCCCCGCGCGGACTTCCGCACCGAGAGCCACGAGAGCCACAGGAACGACGTGAACGACGTGAACCACGTGAACCACCATGCGAACCACGTGAACCACGCGAACCACGTGAACCGCAAGGAAGGCGCCCGCTGATGGCCATCCTGTCCCGCAAGCAGTACACCGACCTCTTCGGCCCCACCGTCGGCGACCGCTTTCACCTCGCCGACACCAACCTGGTGGTCGAGATCGAGCAGGACCACAACCAGGGCCACTACGGCGACGAGGCCGTCTACGGCGGCGGCAAGGGCATCCGCGACGGCATGGCCCAGGACCCGGCCGCCACCTCCGTCCAGGGTGCGCTCGACCTGGTCATCACCAACGTCGTCGTGATGGACCCGGTGCTCGGCGTCGTCAAGGGCGACATCGGCGTCAAGGACGGCTTCATCACCGCCGTCGGCAAGGCCGGCAACCCGCACACCCAGAGCGGCGTGCACCCGAAGCTGGTGATCGGCCCCGGCACCGAGGTGATCTCCGGCGAGCACCTGATCGCCACCGCCGGCGGCATCGACACCCACATCCACTTCATCTCCCCGCAGCAGGTGCAGGAGGCGCTGAGCAACGGCATCACCACCCTGATCGGCGGCGGCACCGGCCCCTCCGACGGCACCAACGGCACCACCTGCACGCCCGGGCCGTGGAACATCGGCCGGATGTACCAGGCGGTCGAGGACCTCCCGGTCAACGTCGGTCTGCTCGGGAAGGGCAACGGCTCGCTGCCGGGCGCGCTGCGCGAGCAGGTCGAGGCGGGCGTGTGCGGCCTCAAGGTGCACGAGGACTGGGGCAGCACCCCGGCCGCGATCGACAGCGCGCTGAGCGTGGCCGACGAGTACGACGTGCAGGTGGCCATCCACACCGACACCCTGAACGAGTCGGGCTACTTCGAGGACACCCTCTCCGCGATCGACGGCCGCACCATCCACACCTTCCACACCGAGGGCGCGGGCGGCGGCCACGCACCCGACATCATGCGGATCGCCGGCGAGCCCAACGTGCTGCCGTCCTCCACCAACCCGACCCTGCCCTACACCGTCAACTCGGTGGACGAGCTGCTGGACATGGTGATGGTCTGCCACCACCTCAGCCACGACATCCCCGAGGACGTCTCCTTCGCCGACTCCCGGGTGCGCGCCGAGACCATCGCCGCCGAGACCGTGCTGCACGACGAGGGCGTCATCTCGATCTTCTCCTCCGACTCGCAGGCCATGGGCCGGATCGGGGAGTCCTTCACCCGCGCCTTCCAGACCGCCCACCACTGCAAGGAACAGCGCGGCAAGCTGGCCGGCGACACCGAGCGCAACGACAACTTCCGCGTGCTGCGCTACCTCGCCAAGCTCACCGTCAACCCGGCCGTCGCCTCCGGCACCGCCGACCACATCGGCTCGCTGGAGCCCGGCAAGCTGGCCGACATCGTGCTCTGGCCGATCAACTCCTTCGCCGCCAAGCCGAAGATGGTCATCAAGGGCGGCGTGATCAACTGGGCCCTGATGGGCGACCCGAACGCCTCGCTGCCCACCCCGCAGCCGGTCTACTACCGCCCGATGTTCGGCGCGTACGGGCGGGCCAAGCAGGCCACCCGGGTCTCCTTCATGTCCCAGGCCGCCGTGGACCTCGGTGTCCCGGCCCAACTCGGTCTGGACAGCCGGGTGTTGCCGGTGCGGCGGTGCCGCTCTGTCGGCAAGCAGCACATGCTGCGCAACGACGCGCTGCCGAAGATCGCGGTCGACCCGGAGACGTACAAGGTCACCCTGGACGGCGAACCGGCCACCATCGAGCCCGCCCGCGAGCTGCCGCTCAACCACCTGTTCTACCTCGCGTGAGCAGCGCGGATCCCGGGCTGGACGCCCTGCTGGTCAGCCTCCAGCTGACCGACTCCGCCTTCCCCAGCGGCTTCTACACCCTCTCGCACGGCCTGGAGGGCTACGCCCAGGCCAAGGCCGTCACCCCGGACACCATGCCCGAGCTGCTCGCCGACCTGCTGCGGCACAGCGTCGGACCGTCCGACGCCACGGCGCTGGCGCTGGCCCACCGGGCCGCCTCGGCCGGGGACTGGGAGCTGCTCGCCGAGGCCGACCAGCGGCTGCACGCCACCAAGCTCAACCGCGAGCTGCGCCTGGCCGCCACCCGCACCGGGCGCCAACTCCTGGACATCGCCCGGGAGTCGGTGGGGGGCGAACCGCTGGAGCGGTACGCGGCGCTGGTCGCGGAGAAACGGGCCCCGGGTTGCCAGGCGGTGGCCGCCGGAGTGGCCTACGCCTCGGCCGCCGTCCCCGTCGAACAGGCCGTCGCCGGTGACCTGTTCGCCTTCTGCACCAGCTTCGTCGGCGCCGCGCTGCGGCTGCGGCTGACCGACCACCGCAAGGCGCAGGTGGTGCTGCGGGCGGCGGCGCCGGTGATCCGCGAGGTGGTGGCGGCCGCCCTGGCGCGGGAGTGGGCGGACCTGGGCGGCTGCGTACCGGTGGCGGACGCGATGTCCGGACGCCACGAGCGGGCCGAGGCCCGGCTGTTCGCGAGCTGAACGTCGACGGTGGGCCGAACGTCAACCGCGAGCCGAACGTCAACTGCGAGCTGAAGGTCAACGAGTAAACGAGTAAGGGAGACCACATGACCGAGAACGTGCTCCGCGTGGGCATCGGCGGCCCGGTCGGCTCCGGCAAGACGGCGCTGATCGAGGCGCTCGTCCCGGTGCTGATCGAGCGCGGCCACCGCCCGGCGGTCATCACCAACGACATCTACACCCAGGAGGACGCCCAGCACGTGCGCCGCACCCTGGCCGGGGTGCTCGACCCCGAGCGGGTCGTCGGCGTCGAGACCGGCGCCTGCCCGCACACCGCCGTACGGGACGACCCGACCATGAACCTGGCGGCCGGGGCCGAGATCCTGGAGCGCTTCCCGGACGTCGACACCCTGCTGTTCGAGTCCGGCGGCGACAACCTCACCCTGACCTTCAGTCCGGTGCTGGTCGACCTCTTCCTGTTCGTCCTGGACACCGCCGAGGGCGAGAAGATGCCCCGCAAGCGAGGCCCGGGCATCACCGAGTCGGACCTGCTGGTCATCAACAAGATCGACATCGCCCAGTACGTCCGTGCCGACCTCGGCATCATGGAGTCCGACGCCCGGCGGGTCCGCGAGGGCGGACCGGTGGTGCTCACCAACTGCCTGACCGGGGAGGGGCTGGAGGAGATCGCGACCTTCCTGGAGACCTTCCGGAAGGTCCCGGCGTGACCGTGCCGGCGGAGAGGTCGGTGCCCCGGCTCGACCCCCGGCACTACGAGCCGGCCCGCGTCCCGTACGAGGTCCGCCGGCACGCCGGGACGCCCGACACCCTCGCGGTCGGGCGCCCCGGCAAGGTCGGGCTGCTGGAACTGGCCTTCGAGCGGATCGGCGGTCGCACCGAACTCACCGGCCACTACCAGAAGTCGCCGCTGCAGATCATGCGCCCGCTCTACTTCGACCCGGCCCGCCCCGACCTCGCCGTCACCCTGCTGATGTCCACCGGCGGCGGCATCCTGCAGGCCGACCGGCTGCGCACGGACATCCGCTGCGGCGCCGACACGGCGGTCCACCTGACCACCCAGGCGGCCACCAAGGTCTACCGGATGGAGCACGACTACGCGACCCAGCTGCTCAACCTGTCGGCCGGGCCGGGCGCCTACGTCGAGTACCTGCCCGAGCCGGTGATCCCCTTCGTCGACTCCCGCTTCTACCAGCGGACGGTGCTGACCGTGGACACGGATGCGACGGTGGTGGCCGGGGAGACGCTGCTCGCCGGTCGGCTCGCCCGGGGCGAGCGGCACGCCTACCAGGTGTTCGCCGCGGACCTCGAAGTGCGGCGTCCGGGCGGTGAGTTGGTGGCGCTGGACACGGTGCGGCTGGAGCCCGCTGACGGCGGCGTGGCCGGTCCGGCCGTGCTCGGCGGGCACGATGTGATGTCCAGCCTGTACGTGCTCAGCCCGCTCGCCCCGGCCGCGCGGATCGCGGACGTGCTGCACGAGGCGCTGGCGGACCGCGGCCTGCTGTACGGGGTCAGCGTGCTGCCGCAGGACAGCGGCGCCTGGCTGCGGCTGCTCGGCTCCGACACCCGGGCCTGCGCGGCCGCGCTGCGGACGGCGTGGGACGCGGTGCGGCGGCTGCTGATCGGGGTTCCGGCGCCGGAGCTGCGGAAGACCTAGAAGGCCTGGAAGGCTGGGAAGGCCGGGAAGAGCTGGAGGGACTAGACGTCCCCGCTCGCCAGGCGGGCGATCTGGCGGTGGCCGAGCTCCACCGTTCGGTTCATGTGCCGTAGCAGGAAGGCGAGTTCATCCTCGCTGTCCTCGGCGAAGATCGCCACCCAGTCGCCGCTGAGGCTGCGCCACACCTCCCCGAAGCGCTCCAGCGCCCCGGGGAGGACGGCCACCAGCACCCGGCGGCGGTCGGCCTCGTCGCGCTGCCGGGCGACCAGGCCGGCCTTCTCCAGCCGGTCGACCAGCCGGGTCGCCGAGCCGCTGGTGAGGCCGGTCAGCTCGGCGATCCGGCCGGTGGTGACCGGTCCGTCCTCCAGGGTGAGCAGGTTGAGGCACTGGACGTCGGTCGGGTGCATGCCGAGGTGGTCGGCGACGGCCTGATTGAACAGCACGTAGGAGGCCAGGTAGCGGCGCGAGACCGGCCAGAGCTGCGCCATCAGTTCGTCGCGGGCGGGCGTCATGGGGGAAGGGTAGCCGGGTTCCCGATAAATAGTTGCGCGACGCAGGAATCTCGCCCTATTTTCATCTGCATGACGCAGATAACTGGGCTTCCTGTCGCCGTCACGGGTGCCACCGGCGCCCAGGGCGGAGCCACCGCTCGCGCGCTGCTGCGCGCGGGCCGTCCGGTCCGGGCGCTGACGCGTGCCGTCGATTCCCCGGCCGCGCTTGAACTGTCGGCCCTCGGCGCCGAGTTGGTCCGCGCCGACTTCGACGACCCGGCCTCGCTCGCTGCCGCCCTGGACGGCGCGGGCGCGCTGTTCGCGATGTCCACCCCGTTCGGGACGGACCTCGACACCGAGGTCCGCCAGGGCACCGCCCTGCTCGACGCGGCGGTCGCCGCCGGAGTGCGGCACGTGCTCTTCACCTCCGCCACCAACGCCGACCGCTCCACCGGCATCCCGCACTTCGACACCAAGCAGCGCATCGAAGAGCACCTGGCCGGCCTCGACCTGCCCTGGACCGTCATCGGCCCGGCCGCCTTCCTGGACAACTACGCCAACGACTGGACCCTTCAGTCCCTGCGTGAGGGCGTCTTCCGCCTCCCCATGCCGCCCGGCGTCCCCCTCCCGGTGATCTCGGCCGAAACCATCGGCGCCTTCGCCGCCCACGTCCTCACCCGCCCCGGGGCCTACACGGGCCGCCGCATCGACATCGCCTCCCAGTGGTGCACCGGCGAGCAGATCGCCGCCGCCATCACCGCGGCCAGCGGACGCCCGATCCGCTGCGAGGAGGTGCCGCTGACCGTCGTCGAGACCTATTCCGAGGACCTGGCCACCATGTTCCGCTACTTCCAGGAGCCCGGCCTCTACGTCGACACCGCCGCCCTGCACGCCGCCCACCCGGGTGTCGAGTGGCAGACGGTGGAGGACTGGGCGGCCGGGCAGTCCTGGGAGCTGTGAGTGCGGACGACTTCCCGGTGATGCTCGCCGCCGTCCGCGCCGTCCGCGCCGTTCGCGGACCGTGCCCTGCCGGTGCCCGAGGCAGGGGGGCGTATCGTCGCGGGGTGGCACAGAGGGCACCGCGCAGGATCCACGTCGACGGCCGTGACTACCGCTGGACGGTCCGCTCCCGCGACGGCGAACACGTGGTCGTGCGCGTCTGGCTCGACCGGCCCGGCCGCGGCGGCCGGGTACTGGCCGTCACCCGGCGCTTCGACGACCCCTGGCTGCACTACGGGGTGCTGCTGACGGCCCCGCCCGAGCGGATCGCCGAGATCCTCCAGCTGGAACCCGTCACCCCGGCGCTCACCGCCGACCTCGTCCGGGCGGGCCTGGCGGCCGGGTGGCGGCCGGAGGAGACCGGGGCGGAGCTGCGCTTCACGACGGCGGGGGACTCGCTCGTCCGGGAGGCGTGAGCGGGCCCGGGTCAGCCGCTCCAGCGCTCCACGAACTTGCGTTGCCAGGGCGTCTCCACCGCGTGCGGGCTGTAGTGCTCCCGGACGTACGCGACGGCCTCCGCCGCCGGGACGCCGTCCAGCACCGCGATGCAGGCGAGGGCGGTGCCGGTACGGCCGCGGCCGCCCGCACAGGCGAGTTCGACGCGCTCGACGGCGCAGCGCTCCCAGGCCTCGCGGAAGGCGTCGGCCGCGTCGGCGCGGTCGGCGGGCAGCCGGAAGTCCGGCCAGCGCACCCAGCGGGCCTCCCAGCCGGAGGTCTTCGGCGGGCGGCCCAGCAGGTAGACCCCGAAGGTGGGCCGAGGACCGGGCGGCAGGGGCTTGAGCACGCCGCGGCCGCGCAGCAGCCGCCCGGAGGGCAGGCGGAGCACGCCGGGGGCGGCGGGGTCCCAGGTGGCCGGCAACGGGTGATCGGTCATGCCATCTGATCTATCAGATTCCGGGGTGGCCCACGAGCTTCAGCGTGATCCAGCGAGCAATCCCGGGCGTTCGCGCCCGGGAGGAACCGCTTCCCGGGGCCCAGTGGCGCGGCCACGCGGCAGCCAGTCGCGCCCTACCCGCAGGCCCGGTCCTTCGCGGCCGGGTCGGGTCACGATGCCACGTGCAGCCGCGGCGCCCCCGGCAGGCCCGCCCGGTGGGCGAGGGCGGCCGCCTCGCCGCGCGAGCTGACGCCCAACTTGGCCAGGATGTTGGCCACATGGAACTTCACCGTGGACTCGCTGATGTGCAGCGCGGCGGCGATGTCCCGGTTGCGGCGGCCTTGGGCCAGCTGGTCGAGGACCTCCAGTTCGCGCGGTTGGAGTCCGTCCAGGGGGTCGGTGACCGTCGCGGGAGAAGGCAGGGCGAGCGGCAGGTCGACGGTGACGGTGGTGCCCCAGCCGGGGACGGCCTCGACGGTGTGGCGGCCGCCGAGCGCGGCGATCCGGTCGGCGGTGCGGTGGACGGCCAGGGCGTCGGCGGCGAGCAGACCGAGGCCGTCGTCGCGGACCACGGCGCGTAGCGACCCGTCGCCGGTGAACTGCCAACTCACGTGCAGCCGGCTCGGCTTGTCCTGCTCCAGCATCAGCAGGACGGCCACCCGGACGGCGTCCCGGGCGGTGTGCACGGTGTCGGCCGGGATGGACCGGGCGGCCTCCGCCGGGGGCGCGAGGTCCAGCCGGGCCCGGGCGTGTCGCAGCAGCGGGCGCAGTTCGCGGGCCAGCCGGGCGAAGGCGGCGTCGGCGGGCTCCTCGCTGAGCGCGCGGTCCAGGTCGGCGCCCCGGCGCAGGTCCAGCAGGGCGGTGACGGCCAGTTCGGTGGCGGCGCGGCGGGCGGCGGCGTCGTCCAGGTCGGCCGAGCGCAGCGGCGCCAGGATCGTGCTGAGGGCGGCGCTGTGGGTGCCGGTGAACTCGGCGATCGCCCGGGCGCGGGCGTTGGCGGCGGCGCGGGAGACCGCCGCCACACTGGGCGCGGCGTCGGTGGCGCGGTGGTCGGAGTGGGCGATCACCAGGTCGCACAACTGCTGGAGGACGGCGAGCGCGCCCGGGGCCACCGGCTCGGCGGTCGCCCGGACGAGCACCAGGACCGCGCCCTTGCCGTCACCCGGCGCGGCCGAGACCACCACCACCGGCCGGGTGTGGCCCGCGAGTTCGGCCTCACCCTGCCAGGGCCGGCCGGTCGCGGTCGTCGCGGCCGCGCGGTCGGCCAGCTGGGCCAGTTCCAGGCCGCTGATGCCCTCGGTCAGCTCGGGCGGGCCGTAGCTGTGGGTGGGGGAGTAGGTGCAGATGCCGCTGAGGTGCGCGATCGCCGCGTGCGGGACCAGGGTGCCGACCACCTCCGACAGGCGCGGCAGCACATCCGGCCGGGGTGCGCGCAGCACCTCGACGGCCCGCGCCAGCGCGTCCTCGGGGCGGCCCCAGTGTTCCTGCCACGTGTCGTCCATGCCGTCCAGCCTAGTCCGGGAGCCGATGCCGGCCGCCTGTCCGTTCGGCCAGGTCGAACCGTCCGAACGGCTGGCCGGGCGCCCGCCGCCCCCGCCGCAGGATGGAGCCGTCGGAAGCACGCAACTCACCGAAACCCCAAGGATCTTCCATGACCAAGGCGATCGCCTTCCCACAGTACGGCGGCGCGGACGTGCTGCGCCCGATCGACATCGAGCTGCCCGCCCCCGGCCCCGGCCAGGTGCTGGTCGCGGTCCGCGCGGTGGGCGTCAACCCGCTGGACCACAAGGTGCGCAGCGGCGCGCTGGCCGCGATCTTCCCGGTCACCTTCCCCGCCGTGCCCGGGTACGAGCTGTCCGGCGTGGTGGAGGCGGTCGGCGACGGCGTCACCGGCTTCGCGCCGGGCGACGAGGTGTTCGGCGCCGTGATGGGCGGCGGCTACGCCGAGCAGGCGCTGGTGCCCGCGGACCAGCTGGCGCCCAAGCCCGCCGCGCTGAGCTGGGAGCAGGCCGCCGCGATTCCGGTGGCGGCCGAGACCGCCGAGCGCGCGCTCGACCTCCTGGACGCGCGGGCCGGCCACACCCTGCTGGTGCACGGCGCGGCCGGCGGGGTGGGCACCCTGCTGCTGCAGTTCGCCCGGGCGCGCGGGATCACCGTGGTCGGCACCGCGAGCGAGGCCAACCACGCCCACCTGCGTGAGCTCGGCGCGATCCCGGTGACGTACGGCGAGGGCCTGGCCGAGCGGGTGCGGGCGGCCGCCCCGGGCGGGGTGGACCGGGCGCTGGACGCGGCCGGGCAGGGCGGGGTGCTGCCGCTGTCGGTCGAGCTGACGGGCGGCGCGGACCGGGTGCTGACGATCGCCGACATCCAGGGCGCGCAGGAGCACGGCATCCGCTTCTCCGGCGGCGCCGAGGGCGTCGAGCCGTACCACGGGCGCGCCTACGCGGCCGCGCTCGCCCTGCACGAGGCGGGCACCCTGCGGCTGCCGCTGCACCGGGTGTTCCCGTTGGCGGAGGCGGCCGAGGCCCAGCGGGTCAGCGAGCACGGGCACCTGCGCGGCAAGATCGTCCTCACGGTCTGACCGGACGCGGGATCGTCGTGGAAGCCCGGTTCCCGGCCCCTTGCTCGGTAGAGTCCCGCCCATGGTGACTCCGAACGCGGCAGGGCGGCTGGCCGGGCGCTCCTGCGTGGTGACCGGGGCGGCGAGCGGCATCGGGAAGGCCGTGGCCGAGCGGTTCGTCCGGGAGGGCGCGTCGGTGGTCGCCACCGATGTGGACGCGGACGGGCTGCGCCGGCTGGCGGAGCGGCTGCCGGGCGCCGTCAGCACGGTGGTGGGCGACGTGTCGCGGGACGAGGATGCGCGGCGGATGGTCGAGGCGGCCGTCGAGCGGCACGGACGGCTGGACGTGCTGGTGGCCAACGCCGGGGTGATCCCGCTGATGGAGATCACCGAGGCGACCGCCGAGGACTGGGACCGGGTGATGGCCGTCGACGGCCGGGGGATGTTCCTGACCTGCAAGTACGCAGTCCAGGCGATGACCGCCCAGCAGCGGCCCGGCGGCTCGATCGTCTGCCTGTCCTCCATCTCCGGCGAGGCCGGCCAGCGCGGCCAGTCGGTGTACGGGCCGGCCAAGTTCGTCGCCTCCGGGCTGACCAAACACCTCGCCGTCGAGTGGGCCGACCGCGGGATCCGGGTCAACGCCGTGGCCCCGGGCACCATCTCCACCGAGCGGGTGGCCCGGCTGCGCGACGAACCCGGCGGGCCCGAGTACCTGGAGGCGATCGAGAAGCTGCACCCGATGGGCCGCCTCGGCGACCCGGCCGAGGTCGCGGCCGCCGTCCTCTTCCTCGCCTCGGACGACGCCTCCTTCATCACCGGGGTCGTGCTGCCGGTCGACGGCGGATACTTGGCCCAGTAGGCCGCCGGGTCGGGCACGGTGGGGCGGGAAGCGGGGCGGAAAACCGGTGGCGCGCACCAGCGGGCCGTGCTGGAGTGAACGGATGGATCATGATCACGTACTCGCCCTGTTCGACGACCGGATCCGGCGCAACGCGCGGCCCGACGGCCCCGGGATCCGCGTCGAGCATGACGGCGCGGTGGTGCGCCAGCTGGGCGGGGAGCACGGCTGGAACGGCGTCGTCTGGTCGGGCCTGGACGAGGCCGGGGCGGACGCGGCGATCGCCGCGCAGGTGCGCTACTTCACCGAGCTGGGGCGGGAGTTCGAGTGGAAGACCTACGCCCACGACCGCCCCGCCGACCTCGGTCGGCGGCTGCTGGCGGCCGGGTTCACGGCCGAGCCGGACGAGGCGCTGATGATCGCCCGGATCGGGGACCTGCCGACCGGCCCGGTGCTGCCGGAGGGCGTCCGGCTGGAGACGGTGACCGACCCGGCCGGGGTGGACCTCATGGTGGTCGCCCACGAGCTGGCCTTCGGCAGCGACCTGCCCGGCCTGCGGGAGCGGATGCTCGACCACCTCCGGCACAGCTCGGAGACGGTGAGCATGGTCGTCGCGATGGCCGGCGACCAGCCGGTGAGCGCGGCCCGGATGGAGCTGAACCCGGGCACCGGCTTCGCCGGCCTGTGGGGCGGCGGCACGGTGCCCGGCTGGCGCGGCAAGGGCATCTACCGCGCCCTGGTCGCCCACCGTGCCCGCCTCGCCGCCGATCGCGGCTACGAGTACCTCCAGGTCGACGCGAGCGACCAGAGCCGCCCCATCCTGGAGCGCCTCGGCTTCGTGCGGCTGAGCACCACGACGCCGTACGTGTACCAGCCGTAGCAACCCGAACCGCGACGGCCCGGCCCTTAGCGCGGCGGACGCCGGGGGCCAGGCGTTCAGGTGGGCCCGGGTCGACCCGCGGGTCCGACTCCGAGTGCCCCTTGACCGGCCAGGGCGAGGTCGCGACGACAAGGGCGGGGATCGGAAGTTGACGACCCGTTCGCCGCCGGTGGGGAGGCCATGGTGTACGGCGGGGGGCGTGTCGGCACCGCCGGCGCCGGTTCCCCGCCCAGGAGCGGCACTGCGGTCCGGGGGCGGGCACCGACCGGACGATCGGGCGGTGCGGGCCAAGGCGGTCAGGGCGTGGGCGTGAACCGCCCCGGGGCCGGCCCCCCGGGCTCGCCCGAGAAGTACGAGGACGGGCAGTACCCGAGCGGCCCGGCCCGCGCCTGCCTCGACGCGGCCCGCCGGCAGGACGCCGCCCGGGGCGGTCGGGGCGGGTAGGTCACCCGGGTGCCGGTCATGGCCACCACCTGCTTCGACCTGCCGTGGTTGCCGTACAAGCCCTGACGGCGGTCGGGCCGGCTCCTACGGCAGCCGCTCGACCACGACCATCGCCGCGTCGTCGTCCAGCCGCCCGCCGACGTGGGCGAGCAGGTCGCGGCGCAGCCGGTGCAGCAGGGCGGTGGGGCGATCGGCCTGCCAGGCGATGACCCGTTCGATGAGCGGGTAGAAGCGGTGCTGGGCGTCGCGGGCCTCGATCACCCCGTCGGTGTAGATCAGCAGCCGGTCGCCGGGGCGGAACGCGAAGGTCTCCACCTGGTACTCCGCCGGGGCGAGCTCGCCGAGGCCGAGCGGGGGCGCCGGGTGGCGGGCGGCGAGAACGGTGATGCCCTCGGGGCGCAGCAGCAGCGGGGGCGGGTGGCCGCAGTCGATCAGTCGGACCAGAGAGCCGTCGTCGGGGATGTCGAGCAGGACGGCGGTGATGAAGGACTCGCCGCCCTCGTCGACGGCCTCGGGCGAACCCGGGCGAAGGGCCGCCTGGCGGGCCAGCCGGGCCTGCCGTGACTGTTCGGCCAGCTGGGCGAGGTCCCAGCAGACGCTGCCGTCCAGGTAGGCGGCGAGGTCCGGCAGGTCGGCGTGCAGATGCGCGGCGGCACGGAAGGCGCCGAGCAGCAGGGCCGCGTCGCCGAGCGAGGACAGGCCCTTGCCGCGCACGTCGCCGACCAGCAGCCGGGTGCCGATGGCGGTGCGGGCGGCCGCGTACAGGTCGCCGCCGACCTGGGCCTCGGCCTCGGCGGCCAGGTAGACGGAGGCCAGGTGCAGCGGCCCGATCCGCTCCGGCAGCGGGCGCAGCAGCACCCGCTGGGCGGCCTCGGAGACCGAGCGGACCCGGGCCAGCTCGCGCTCGTGCCGGTCGCGCAGCACCCGCAGGCCGATGATCAGTACGGACACGAGGACCTGGGCGCTCAGCTGGGTCTCGATGTTGGCGCTGGTCAGGCTGTCCCGGACGGAGCCGATGACGGTCAGCGCGGCGAAGGCGATCAGGGCGACCCCGGTGGTGGCCCGGGCGCCGGCGAAGGAGGCGGTGAGGGCCGGGGCGACGATCAGCAGCGGGCCGAGGTGGATGTCCGGCGGGGAGAGGATGTCGACGACGGTGATCAGGACGATCAGCGCGAGCGTCAGTGCCGTCAACACGCGGCGGTCGGGACGCCGGGGGCGGCGGCGGGCGCGAGGACGCGGCTTATCGGGACGCTGCCGGAGGGGCACCTCTCCTCTGTACACCGTCGGGGCGGTGGGGCGCACCCCGACGGCGTCGCCGGGGTCCACCGGTCTTGTGGATCTTGTCGGATCAGGCGGCAGCGAGGTGCGCTTGTGCCCTGTGGGGGTACCTCCCGGCCGAAGGCCGGGGGCGCGGCGGACCCGGCGGAGATCCGCAAGGCGGGCCCTGGCTAGCCCTCCTGGCCGTAGCGGGCCAGGTAGGCGGCGAAGCGGGCGACGTCCTCGTCGGACCAGTCGGTGAAGCGGGAGGTGAAGGACAGTCGGCGCTGCTCGTTGGCGTCCCGCAGCAGGGTCAGTCCGGCCTCGGTGGCGCGCAGGATCTGGCCGCGCTGGTCGTCCGGGTCGGCCTCGCGGCGCAGCAGGCCGAGCTTCTCCAGGGCGGTGACCTGGCGGCTGACGGTGGACTTGTCGAGCATGAAGTGCGCGGCCACGTCGGCGGCCCGGCAGCCGCCGCGCTCGGTGATCAGGTCGAGGATGCTGTAGGTGACCAGGGAGAGGTCGGGGTGCAGCTGGGAGGCCTTGTGCCGGGCACGGCGGGCGAAGGCGGTCAGCTCGCGCTGGATGGTGTCGATGGACGACTGGCGGCCGGGCACGGCGTTCCTACCTCCTGGGAATTTGTTGCACTATACAACGGATTCACCCGGGGTCGCGCGCGGCTCGCCTGCGGCCTCATCCGCGGCTTCGCTCGCCGCCCCGGTGGCCGCCCCGGTGGCCGCCTCGGCGGCCGTCCCGTTCGCCGCCGCACGTGCCGTCCGGCCGGGTCCGGCCTGCCAGGCGCGGGCGGCCGCGATCCGGCGGGTCGCACTCGGATGAGTGGCGAAGAGTAGCTCAAGCACCCGGGGCGGGTCGACATCGGAGACGTTCGCCAGTGCCAGTCTGCGCTGCATGGCGATGAACTGCTCGGCGTCCCCGGTCAGTTCGAGGGCGTGCCGGTCCGCCCTGGCCTCGATCCGGCGGCTCACCGCGCACTGCACCGGGCCCGACAGGGCACTGATCAGCGCGGCCGGTGCGGCCAACAGCGGCAGTGCCCGGGGATCGGCCGCGTCGCTCGCCCCGGCGGCGTCCAGCAGCGGGCGCCAGGTGCTCAACAGGCCGAGGACGGCCACCGCCACCGCCGCGCCGACCGCACCCAGCGCCGTACCGAGCGGCACGTCGCGGTGCTTCACGTGCCCCAGTTCATGAGCCACCACCAGCTCCACCTCGCGCGGCTCGGCGGTCGACAGCAACGTGTCGTACACGACGATCCGGCGAGTCGCGCCCAGCCCGGAGACGTACGCGTTCAGCGCGGTGGTCCGCCGGGAGGCGTCCGCCACCAGGACGTCCCGCACCCGCACGCCGTCCCGCTCGGCCAGCGCCAGCAGCGTGCTGCGCAGCCCACCCGCAGGCATCGGGGTGAAGCGGTTGAACACCGGCTCGATCAGCAGTGGGTGGAGGAACGAGAGGGCGGCGGTCAGCAGTGCTGCCGCCCCCGCAGCCGGGATCCACCAGCGCTGCGGGGACCAGTCCGTCAGGGCGAACAGGCCGAGGGCGAGGGGGAGGACGAGGAGCAGGGTGAGCGCCAGTCCGCGCAGGACGTCCAGCACCCAGCCGGCCCAGCCCTGGGTCACCAGGCCGTACCGGGCCCGGACGGAACGCGCCCCGGCCCCGAAGGGCAGCTGCAGCGCCTGGCCGAGCAGGACCAGGGCGGCCGCACCGGCCAGGACGGCGGCGGTGCGGGAGCCGCCGAACCAGCGGCCGGTGGCGGTGACCAGGGCGGCGCCGGCCGGGGTGAGACCGAGCAGCAGGGTCAGTGCCAGGCCGGCCAGGCGCCCGCCGAGCGCCCACGGCAGCTGGGCGCGGCGCAGGGCGCGACCGCGGGCGCGCTGGGCGGGGCTGAAGTCGGGGTCGGGTGGCGTGATCGTCGACGAGGGGTTCACGGGTGGGGTGTTCAGCGGGGTGTTCATGGGTGGGGTGTCCATGGGCGGGGCGTGGCTCCGGCGGGTGGGGTGGGCGTGGCGGTTCAGCATCTCCTACCGCGTGTACCGCGTAGCGTCGGTGCTCACCCCTGGGGCGTGACCGTCCCGTTCCGGTGGTTCACTCCTCGGCGGGCCCGGTGGCGTCGTGCACGCCGGCGCGCAGCAGCTGGTGACCGAGGTCGACCAGGGCGCGGCCGACCGCGAACTCGTCGCCGACCGCCGGGGCCGGGGTATCGAGGGGGTTGCGGCGGGCCAGGGCGTCGCTGTGCAGCACATTGCCGTCGGCGTCCAGGACGGCGTGCACCCGGGTGGTGTCGCGGTCCTCGACCACGTGCAGGCTGAGCCGCCAGTCCTTGGTGCGGACGGCGTCGGGGGCCTGCTGCCCGGCCGTCGCCACCTCCTGCGGCGGCGCGGAGACCGTCCCGTCGGCGCGGACGATCACCACCGGGCAGACCCCGTGCACCGCGCAGCGGGCCGACACCGAGCCGAGCAGCGTCCGGGCGAAGGCGCCGCGGCCGCGGCTGCCCAGCACCAGCAGGTCGGCGTCCTCGGCCGCCTCCAGCAGCACCTCGACGGCGTGCCCGAGCACCAGGCTCTCCCGGACTTTCACCGGGCGCTCCGGGCCGACCACCTCGTTGACCTCGGCGGACAGCGTCCGGCGGGCGGCCTGCTCGAAGCCGTCGTCCACCATCGGTGCGAACCAGCCGTACAGCGACGGGTACTCCCAGGCCGCCACCGCGTGCACCGTGGCTCCGGTGAGCACCGCCTGCCCGACCGCCCAGCGCAGCGCCGCCTTGGACGGCGGCGACCCGTCGATCCCGACCACGATCCGGCGCGGCCGGTCGGGGACGGGGTGGTCGCCGACGCGCTGGTGTCGGACGCCGGCGGGTCGGTTGCCGGCGGGTCGGTTGCTGGCGGATTGGTTGCTGGCCATCACGTACCACCTCCGGCGTGCATCCCTCCGGTGTGAACCGGCCGCTTCCACTCCACGCTGCGCGCCGCCCGGCCGGGACGCCAGGGACGCGGTGGCCGGGTGGACCCGGGGGATTGGGCCGGGCGGGCCAGTGGGGAGGGCCACTGGACGGGGCGGGGTGGAGACCGCCGGTGCGCCTTTGTGTCCGGAATGTTGTGGGTGCGGGCTCAAGCAGTGGCGATTCGGTGGCGTAGGCTGACCGCTCTTGTGTCGTCCTCGGGGGGAACCACTCATGCGCCGTGCCGCGGCCGCCGTCGCGCTGTTCGTCGGGCTGACCGCCGTCGCCGCCTGCGGGCCGGACGACCCGGATCCCGCCCCGGCGTCCACCTCGGGTGCCGCAGGCGCCGCCCCCTCCACGACCGCCGGCGCGCCCTCCGGTACGGCGGCCCCGGCGCCGGCGCCCACCAAGGGCGGCGCGCCCCGGCCGGACGGCAGCATCACCGTCGCCTTCGCCGGGGACGTCCACTTCGAGGGCCGCACCGGGGCCCGGCTGTCCGTCCAGCCGCCCGAGCCCGCGCTCGGCCCGATCTCCCGCACCCTCGCCGACGCCGACCTGTCCGTCCTCAACCTGGAGACCGCGATCACCGGCCGCGGCGCGCCGGAGCCGAAGACGTACACCTTCCGCACCTCGCCCAAGGCGCTGTCCGTGCTCAAGGACTCCGGCGTCGACGTCGTCTCGATGGCCAACAACCACGCGGTCGACTTCGGCGCCGACGGCCTCGCCGACACCCTCGCCGCCAAGGACTCCTCGCCGATCCCGGTGCTCGGCGTCGGGCACAACGCCAAGGAGGCGTACGCCCCGTACGTCACCACCGTGCGCGGGGCGAAGGTCGCGGTGGTCGCCGCCAGCCAGGTCGAGGACATCACCAACCAGAAGTGGCGGGCCGGCGCCGACAAGCCGGGCATCGCCTCTGCGCTGGACGTCCCGGCGCTGGTCAAGGCGGTGGAGACGGCCAAGCGGCAGGCCCCGGTCGTGCTCGTCTACCTGCACTGGGGCGAGGAGGGCAAGGCCTGCCCGACCAGCGCCCAGACCGCCGTCGCCAAGAAGCTCGCCTCCGCCGGGGCCACCGCCGTGGTCGGCACCCACGCCCACACCATGGTCGGCTCGGGCATGCTCGGCAACACCTACGTCGGCTACGGTTTCGGCAACTTCCTCTGGTACGGCACCTCCGACTACCCCAACTCCAACGAGACCGGCGTCACCACCCTCACCCTCACCGCCGACGGCAAGGTGACCGGCGAGACCTTCACCCCGGCCACCATCGACGACAAGGGCATCCCCCAGCCGGTCACCGGCGCCACCGCGGAGGCCGCCCTCAAGCGCCGCGACGGCCTCCGCGGCTGCGCCGGGCTCACCCCGCCCCCGGTGGCGGCGCACTGACCCCGCTCGTACGATCACCGGATGAGCGGACACGAGGAACTGACCACCCGCCGGCTGTCGTTGCGGCGCCCCACGGCTCGTGACGTCGACGCCGTCCTCGCGATCCACCTCGACCCGGCGGCCTGCGCCCACAACCCCTCGGACGCGCTCGCCTCGCGGGCGGAGGCGGAGGAACGCTACGGCCGCTGGGACGCCCTGTGGCAGGACCGCGGCTACGGCTACTGGACGGTCCGCTCGCACGGCGCCTCGGCGGTGCTGGGCTTCTGCGGGATCAAGCCGATGGAGCTGGCGGGCCGGCCGATCCTCAACCTCTTCTACCGCTTCGACCCCGGCGCGTGGGGCCAGGGCTTCGCGACCGAGGCGGCCACGGCCGTCGCGGCGTGGTCCGCTTCCGCCGTGCCCGAGTTGCCGCTCATCGCCCGCATCCGCCCCGAGAACCTCCCCTCCCAGCGGGTCGCCCTGCGCGCCGGCCTGCGCCGGGCCGAACACCTGGACGGCCCGGGCTGTGACGGCTTCGACTGGATCTACGCGAGCAATCTGCCCGAGGACCGGTAGTCTCGCCGCGCGGTCGGTCGGCTCCGGAGGTGACGGGATGATCGAGGCCGAACTGAAGGCCCTGGTGCGCCAACCTTCCTTGATGCTCCGGACGTTGGAAGGCGCCCACGGCCCCGGCCGCGCCGAGGTCTACCGCGACACCTACTACGACCTGCCGGACGGCAGCCTGCTCGCGGCCGACCGTGAACTGCGCATCCGCGACATCGAGTCCGTCGACGGCACCCGGCGGACGCTGCTCACCTACAAGGCCCCTCGGGAGGCGGTTCCTGGCGTCGCTGGTCCGGGTGCCGCAGCTGGAGGGGGTGTTCCTGGAGGTGGAGACGGCGGCTGGGAGCGAGGCCGAGCTGGCCGGGGCGCTGGCCGCGGTGCGCGGGGTGCTGGCTGAACTTGGCGTTCCCGATGGGGACTTGACCAGTGAGCTCTACACCGATGCGGTGCTGAGGGTCGGCCGCGGTCGCGTGTAGGGCGTTCGGGGGGGCGGACGCCGAGGCATGTCGCGATGGCGAGACGTCGCGTCTCGTCTTGTCGGAGGCTCGGCGTCGGGCGGAGCGGGTCGGATTGACGGTCGCACAGAATTTCGGCGTAGGCGAACGATTGTATTAGGTTAGGCTTACCTAGCAAGGCAGGTCGGAGGGGACGTCCTGTGCAGCAGTCCGAATTCGCCGGTGCCGTCGCGGTGGTCACCGGGGCCGGGCAGGGCATCGGTGCGGCCGTGGCCCGGGCGCTGGTCGCCGAGGGTGCCGTGGTCGCGGCGGTGGACCGGAACTCCGGTGCGCTTGCCGGGCTCGCGGCGGAGTCCTCCGCAGTGCGCCCGTGCGTCCTGGATGTCACCGACTCGCAAGCGGTCGACAGTGCTGTCGAATTGATGGAGCATCAACTCGGTTCCATCGGTGTGCTGGTGAACGCCGCAGGGGTCCTGCAGCCCGGTCCGGCGGTCGAACTCGGCGATCGGGACTGGGCGGAGACCTTCGCCGTCAACTCCACCGGCGTGTTCCACACCAGCCGTGCCGTCGGGTGCCGGATGGCCGCGCGCGGGCGCGGCGCCATCGTGACCGTCGGCTCCAACGCCGCCGGGGTGCCGCGGGCGGGGATGGCCGCGTATGCGGCGTCCAAGGCGGCGGCCACCATGTTCACCCGATGCCTCGGGCTGGAGCTCGCCCGTTCCGGGGTGCGCTGCAACATCGTCTCGCCCGGGTCGACCGACACCGGGATGCAGCGCGCGCTGTGGGGCGAGGACACCGAGGCGGCCGAACGGCGGGTGATCGAGGGCGACTTGGGTGCCTGGCGGGTCGGGATTCCGCTCGGGCGGATCGCCGCGCCCGCCGACATCGCCGAGGCCGTCGTCTTCCTGGCCTCCGACCGGGCCCGGCACATCACCATGCACGACCTGTACGTCGACGGCGGCGCGACCCTGCGCGCCTGAGCCGTCCGCTGTCTCCCCGTAGACGTCTCCCCATGGATGTCTCCCCGCAGACCCGTCCCAGACTGGAGAAACCACCGTGACCACGGTGCACCACGCCCCCGTCGGGCCCGCCGCCGCAGCGGCGCCGTCCGCCGGCGGCCCCGACCACGCCGTCATCGGCGCGGCCAGCGGACTGCGACGCGGTGCTCGCCCTCGGCGTCAAGCCGGTCGGCATCACCAACGGCCAGGGGCTCAACGAGCCGCCCGCGTACCTCAAGGGCAAGGTCCAGGGCGTGCCGGTGGTCGGCAATCTGCTCCAGCCCGTGATGGACAAGGTGATCGCCGCCAAGCCCGACCTCATCCTGGCCGGTGACATGCAGGACGAGCAGATGCTCAAGCAGCTGCGCGAGATCACCCCCGCGACCCTGGTCACCATGGCGCCCACCGATGACTGGAAGCTCGCCTTCCGGGGCATCGGCAACGCCGTCGACAAGCTCGACCAGGCCGACAAGGTGATCGGCGACTACGAGGCCAAGGCCGCCAAGGCCGGCGCCGACCTCGGCAGGAACAAGGGCGCCGCCGTCTCCATCGTCCGCTGGAACCCCACCGGCCCGAGCTGGATGGAGAAGAAGCAGTTCGCCGGCGGCGTCGCCCTCGACATGGGCCTCAACCGCCCGGCCGCCCAGGACAAGGACGGCAACGCCCACAGCCCGGCGCTCAGCCTGGAGAAGCTCTCCGAGATCGACGGCGACTGGCTCTTCCTGTCCACCCTCACCGGCGACGGCAAGGCCGCGCTCAAGGACGTCCAGTCCAAGCCCGCCTACCAGGAGCTGAACGCGGTGAAGAACAACCACGCCGTCACCGTGGACGGTTCGGTCTGGTCCACCCGCGGCGGCCCGCTCGCGGCCGACGCGGTCATCGGCGACATCGGCAAGGTGCTCTCCGCGTCCTGACCCGCCCTGTTTCCAGGGGAATCCATTTCCGGGGGGAATCTCGAATCCGATGGAGTTGACGATCCAGGGCCTCACCGCCGGGTACGGACCCGGCCGCCCGGTGCTCGGCGGCATCGACCTCACCGTGCCCGCCGGGTGGGTGGTGGCCGTGGTCGGCCCGAACGGCTGCGGCAAGTCCACCCTGCTGAGGGCCGTCGCCCGGTTGCACCGGCCCGACGGCGGGCGGGTCCTGGTCGGCGGCGAGGACATCTGGCGGCTGCGCCCGCGCCGGGCGGCCCACTGGGTCGCCCTGCTCCCGCAGGGCCCGCAGGCCCCCGGGGCGGTCACCGTCGCCGGCCTGGTCCGCTACGGGCGTCACCCGCACCAGGGGCTGTTCCGCCAGTGGTCGCCCGACGACGAACGGCTCACCGCCGAGGCCCTGCGTGCCACCGGCGTCGACGCGTTCGCCGAGCGCCGTCTCGACCGCCTCTCCGGCGGCCAGCGCCAACGCTGCTGGCTCGCCATGGTCCTCGCCCAGGACGCTCCGGTGGTGCTGCTGGACGAGCCGACCAGTGCCCTCGACCTCGGGCACGCGGTGGAGGTGCTGGAACTGGTCCGCGGGGTCGCGGCGGGCGGACGGACGGTGGTCATGGTCCTGCACGACCTCGCGGCGGCCGCCCGGTACGCCGACCTGCTGGTCGCCCTGCGGGACGGTGCGGTGGTCGCCTGCGGGCCGCCCCGGGAGGTGGTGGACGCGCCGCTGGTGCGGGCGCTCTACGACATCGACAGCCATGTGCTGGCGGCCCCGGGCGACGGCGCCCCGGTCATCGTGCCCCGGGCGCCGCTGGGCTGACGGCGCCGCGGCCGCGGCCGCGTACCTGCGCGGTGGACCGCCCGGTCCGGGCGGCTGCCCGCGCACCCGCGCTCCGAGCGGCCCGTTGCCCGGCCGTCCGCCCACGCCCTATCGCCCCTCCCCGGTCATTCGATTACCCGTTCGAGTGGTTTGAACTCCTCACCCCACTACCCGCCTCCACCCCGCCCGTCGCGTTGTCAGTGTTCCTCGCTACGTTCCTCGCATCGCTGGTCAGACGGCGATCAGAACGATGTTCCCGGTGGGAGGAGTACGGCCGTGGCATGGGTGGAGACGGGCGCGGGAGGGTACCGCGTCGCGCTCGACGGGGAGGGCAAGGTGGTGTGCCGCAACGCGGCGGGCCGCGAGCTCAAGTCCCTGCCGTCGAAACTCGGTGACGACCCGGTGGTCACCCAGCTCAAGCAGCTCGCCGAGTGGCTGGCCGCGCACGAGCGGCGCTGCCAGGAGGACGTCGAGCGGTGGATGGTGCGCTCGCTGCCGGTGCCCGCCGCCGTGATCACCGCCGTCTGGCCGGACGAGGCGTGGCAGGCCGTTCTGCGCGACCTCGTGGTCACCGGCCCGGACGGCGCCGTCGCCGGATTCCTGCGCGGAGCCGACCCCGAGCGCGGCCTCGGCCTGGTCGACCTCGACGGCGACACCGTGCGCCTCACCGACGGCGAGATCCTGATACCCCACCCCGTGCTGCTCCAGGACCTCGACGAGCTGCGCGAGTTCGCCGTCGAACTCGGCGTCTCCCAGCGCGTCCAGCAGCTCTACCGCGAGGTCTGGCACCGGCCCGAGGAGGTGCCCGCCGGCACCGAGGTCACCACCTACGCCGGCGGCCGCTACCGCGAACTGCGCGAGCTGATCGGCCGCTGCAACCGGCTCGGCTGCCGGGTCCGGGGCGGCTCGGCCGTGCAGCCGATCACCGAGGACGGCCGCACCGTCGAGGCCCGGGTGTGGGTCGGTGACTACTACGAGTACGACGCCTGCGAGACCGGCGCGCTCAGCTGGGCCGGCCCCGACGGCCGGGCCCTGCCGCTCGCCGAGGTCGGACCGGTGGCCTGGTCCGAGGGCATGCGGATGGCCGCCGCCCTGTACGCGGGCCGCACGATCGAAGGGGAGGAAGCCGCATGACCACCACCGTCCCGAACCAGGGCACCGCGACGCCCGAGGCCCTGCTCGACGCCGGGGCCGTGCTCCGGCCGGGCACCCTGCCCGGCGCCGGCCGCCCCGACAGCGCCGCCGACGTGCTGACCGCCCGCGCCTACGCCCACCCCGCCCTGGACGGCCGCCGGATCGTCCGGCTGGTCCCCGGCGCGCTCGGCCGGGCCGAGGACCTCGCCCTGGAGTTCCTCGGCCTCGCCGCCGAGGGGGAGCCCGCAGAAGTCGGCCAGGTCCGCCAGGAGGCGCTCGGCTTCCCTGCCTGGGCACTGGTCCACGACCCCGCCAACGGACACCACGCGCTGGCCCTGGTCAAGGAGTTGGAGCGGCTCGCCCGCCAGGCCGGGTCCAAGCCTGGCGCCGCCAAGGACGGCTTCGACGAACTCGCCACCCGGCTCGGCCGCGCCGTGCCGCACTTCCTGCCCACCTTCTGCGAGGAGGTCGGCCGGATCTTCCTCACCCACGGCAACCAGACCTACGCCGCCGCCTGGTTCGGCAAGGCCCGCGAGGCCGAGCGGACCCACAACCTGGCCGTGGACGAGGAGCGGCTGCGCGCCGTCTTCCTGGAGTTCGCCCTGGCCGGCGCGCTCACCGTCAAGTCCCTGCGCCAGTACGTCAAGGAGCTCGCCCAGCGGCTCGACCCGCTGACCGCCTGGCAGCGCTTCCGCCAGCTGTGCACCGAGCGGTCCGCGGCGGGCATGGCCCCGTACGCCGGGGTCGCCGAGGACGCCCGCGCGCTGATCCGGTCCGCCGGGCTGGACCGTGCCGCACACGAACAGGCCCTGCTCGCCGAGCTGTTGGACTCCCCGGCGGTCAACCGGGCACCCGCCGCCTTCTGGAAGTCCTGGCACGGCCCGCTGGTCGCGCTCGGCCGTGAGGACGCCGCCGTCCGGGCCCGCCTGCTGGAACTGCTGCCCGACCCGGCCGGCTCCGACGCAGCCCCGCACGACACCGCCTGGCTGGAGGTTCTCGCCGAGACCGGCGCCGAGCAGCTGCTCACCGGCTCCCGCGCCGAGGGCGCCGAGCCCGCCGCCGCCTGGCTCCAGCGCTGGTGCCACCACCTCGGCCGCGGCTGGCGCGCCCGGCCCAGCTGCCCCGCCACCCTCGCCTTGGCCGGCCGGATGGCCGAGCGGCTGCGCGCCGACGCCGTCCCGGTCGACCTCTTCACCGGCATCCGCGCCAGCCACACCCAACTCGACCTGCTGGACGTGCTGCTGGCCGCCGGCGTGCCCGTCGCCGACCCGTTGCCCAGGGACCGACCCGACCTGCGCGGCTGGGTCGAGCAGTGCGGCCCCGACAGCACCCGCCTCGCCGCCGTCGCCGCCGACCCGCGCTTCCGGTCGCTGCTGCGCCAGGCCACCCCGCCCGCGTGGGAGACGGCCGTCAAGCGTCAGGTGCCCGCGCTGCGGCTGATGCGCCAGCTGTTCGCCGAATGGGCCGAGGACCGAGCCGACGAACTGGCCGCCGCCCGCGGCCTGGCCGGCGCCGCCGACCTGGTCCGCTCGCTGACCCAGTACCGCACCGCCATCCGCGCGGTCGCCCCGGCCGCCGCCGAGCGGATCGCAGCCCTCGACGTCGCCGGGCTGCTCGCCCGGGCGCTGGGCGCCGGCATCCTGGACGAACTCGGCTGGCCCGCCCTGGAGGAGGCGCTCGCCAAGCTCGCCGACCCGGCCGACCCCAACGCCCCCGAGACCGCTGGGAAGAACGACGCCCCCGGCTACCGCACCACCGGTCTGACCGGGCTGATCGTCGAGGACGCCTGGCCGAACCTGATCCTCGCCCGCCTCGACAAGGCCGTGGTGGTCGGCCCCCAGGGCATCGTGCTGGAGCACACCCTGCGCCTGCCCAAGCTGGACCAGTGGAACCGGCCCCGGCTGCGCTTCGTCGACGGCGAACTCCTGGTCGCCTATTACCAGGACGGCAAGCAGGTCGGCTACTGGTCCAGCCGTCCGGACGAGACCGTCGCACTCGGCGGCGAGATCATCGCCGGCTACCACTACGGTGAACGCCGGCCGGCCGCCCCGTCCCTCCCGCTGCCCGGCGGCGGCCGCACCACCGGCGAGCGCCCGCTGCACCCCGGCGACACCCGGTTGCCCGCCGAGCACCGCGTCCTCAGCGACGGCACGGGCTACTGGACGCCGCGCCCGGGCGGGCAGGGCCTCGTCCTGCGCGAGTTCGACCCGCTCACCGGCACCCTCGGCCGCGCCGCCGAACCGCCCGTGATCGCCGCCACCGCCGCCGCCGGCCAACTGGCCGACGGAAGCCCCCGACTGCTGCCGCTGCTGCCCGGCCTGGAGCAGACCCCGTTCGGCACCGACGGCACGGTGCTCGGCAGCTGGGTGCGGATCGATCCCGGGCGGGCCGTCACCACCTTCACCGCCGACGGGCAGTGCATCGTCCTGCCGCTGACGGGCAACCGTCGGGTCTACGGCCCGGTCGGCCGACTCGCCCTGCCCGGCGACGCCCGCCCGGTCGTCGTCGACCCGACCGGCGACTCCTTCTCCCTCTGCCTGCCCGACCTCGCCGACAACCACGACCGCACCGCCGATCTGCGCTCCTGCCGCTCCGGCGAGCTCTCCGCGGCCGGCACCGTGCTCGTCCCGCCGCGCGATCACTGGCACGCCCTGCGGCCCCGCGACGAGGCCGGCTCGCGCGTCCTGCGCGCCGTCGACGCCGAGCAGGCCGCCGCACTGATCGACGCCGCCTGGCCCGTCGACGTCCAGCCGGAGCCCGAGGACGAGCGGCGCTGGATCACCGTCCAGGGCGTCCGGCGCCGGGTCGCCCAGCACAAGAGTGCCCGCCGTAGCCTGCCCGTCCGGGCGGTCGGCGAGCTGCTGCCCGGCATCAGCCACCCGCTGCTGCTGGCCGGCGTCGCCGGGCTCGCCCGCGCCGCCGCCGACCTGCTCGACCGGATCGCCCGTTTCGTCCCGCAGCCCGAGGCCGAGCGCCCGAGCAAGACGGAGACCGTCGAGTACCGGCCCGCCCACGGCCGCGACCACGAGCTGCGCGACGCCGTCGGCGCCGTCCTGCCCGGAACCGGTGGCTTCGGCGGCAGCTGGGGCACCGAAGACCGCTACTGGGTGCTCAACAACCTGCGCACCGTCAGTGGCGTGCTCGCCGCCCCGCCCGCCGCGAGCGGCGAGGGCTGGAGCACCCCGGCCACCGTCACCCTGCGCGGGGGCGACGCCAACCACGGCTGGCTGCACCTGCTCGGCCGGGTGGACGTCCTCGCCCACGCCGTGGCCGCCCCGCTCACCGAACCGGCCCACCGCTCCACGCTCGTCCTGCTGCTCGGCGAGCTCACCAAGGGTCCGCTCGCCGACCGCGGCGCCAGCCTGCGCCAGATCGTCCTCGCCGAGACGGACGATCGCGCCAAGACCGCAGGACCGGTGACCTTCCGCCAGGGCGAGGTGCTGCGCCACGGCGAACGCACCGTCGTCATCCTCGGCCACCGCAGCCACAGCGACGACGGCACGGTCCAGTGGCTCGCCGTCGACCACGACCCGAGCGGGAAGTTCGGCCCCGTCGCTCACTTCACCACCGTCGAGGAGCGCGGCACCGAGGAGCGGGTCAGCGCCGCCTGGGTCGCCAAGTTCTGGCGGGTCGCCGCCCTGCGCCGCGCCGTCCCCTGGGCCCCCGAGCGCGCCGCCGCCTTCGCCGAACTCACCGGCATCGGCACCGCCCGCGCCACCCTGCTGCTCAGCCCGCCGCCCACCCTCTTCCAGTGGGGCAAGGCCGCCGTGCCCGCCGAGTACGGCCTCAAGGCCGCCGAGGTCACCGCCGCCCGCGACTGGCTGCGCGGCCACGACCACAACGCCCTCGCCGACGTCTGGGGCGCCCTGCTGCCCACCGACGACCCCAAGCGGCTGTGGACCGAGGGCCCGGACCTCGCCGCCGGGGCCGAGGCCTGGATCCGCCACTTCGGCCGGCTCGTCACCCTCCCCGAGGACGCCCAGGCCGGTGTCAAGGGCGTGCCCGTCAGCCGCATCGAAGCGGTGCTCAACCCCGCCCGCGCTCCCTGGCTGACCGGCACCACCACCTTCAAGTTCGGCGACGCCGGCCAGGGCACGCCGCAACTGCTCGCCGAGGACCCGACCGCCGTACCCGACTCCGGCGCCCTCCACCAGACCCTCGACGCCCTGCGCTGGCTCGCCTACCACCTGCCCGCCGACAGCCCCCTGCGTGCGCTGTTGCCCCAGGCGGCCGCCGCGCTGCAGACCCGCCTCACCGACCCCGGACTGCTGCTCGACTTCCACCTCGTCCACGCCCCCAAGGGCGGGCCGATGTCGGCACTCGTGCGCGCCTACTTCGGCCTGCCGGTGGAGGGCGGAGCCGACCGGGACGGCCTGGTCCGCTGCGGACAGGCCGTCGTCCTGACGCCGTACCACGGGGAGTACGAGCGGGTCTGGCTGCGCCCGGCCGGACTCACCGGCCCCGACGACCCGGTGCTCGACCTGCTCGGCGGGCTGGGCGGCAACTACTGGTTCGACAGAGAGCGGGCCGCCATCGAGTCCATCCTGCGCGGCGAAGCGGAGCGCCTCGCGGCCGCTGCCGTCGCCACCGCCACCGTCGCCACCGCGGCCGACGGCCCGGCCTGGCTGCAGAACCCGCAGCTCACCGTCCCCGAGCTGGTCGCCGAGGCGGCGGGCACCCACGGGCTCGGCGAGGACGCGGCCGCGCTCTACCTCCAACTGCTCGCCCTGCCCGACCCCACCGACCGCAACACCGCCCGCTGGACCGGCTGGAAGCCCGCCCGGCTCAAGCGCGCCCGCGCCGAACTCGCCGCCAGCGGCCTGGTGCTGGAGGCCAAGCGGTCCCGGGCCGGCCGCAGCCTCTTCCTGCCCGGCGGCTGGCTGGAGGCCAAGGCCCCCGCCCTGCCGGTCGAGACCTGGAAGGCAGCCCTGTACGAACTGCCCACCCACCACCGGCCGGTGCTGGCGCAGCTGACCGTCCCCGAGCTGTTCGCCAAGGCGTGGCAGCGCACCCTCGACGGCGACGCCCCCGGTTACGAAGAGCTCCAGACCAGCAAGCGCAGGAAGGCCCGCCGATGACTGCCACCAAGACCACCACCGGCCCCGACACCACCGGCCCCGTACGGCAGATCGTCCCGCCCGAGGAGAAGTACGCCGCCGAACTGGAGTTCCTGGCCGCCCACGACGGCGGCCCGCGCCCGCCCGGCTGGCGCCTGACCCCGCGCGCCGTCGTCACCTTCGTCATGGGCACCGCCGGCGAGAAGCTCAAGGCCGGGCGCCGCGGCCTGGCCATCGAGCCGAAGTTCGTCGGCGAGCGCGCGCTGGTCGAACGCTGCGTCGTGACCCTCGCCGGGGAGCGCGGCCTGCTGCTCGTCGGCGAGCCCGGCACCGCCAAGTCCATGCTCTCCGAACTGCTCGCCGCCGCCGTCTGCGGCACCAGCGCGCTCACCGTCCAGGGCACCGCCGGTACCACCGAGGACCAGCTCAAGTACGGCTGGAACTACGCCCTGCTGCTCGCCAAGGGCCCCAGCCGCGAGGCCCTCGTGCCCTCCCCGGTGCTCACCGCGATGACCGCCGGGGCGGTCGCCCGGGTCGAGGAGGTGACCCGCTGCCTGCCCGAGGTGCAGGACGCCCTGGTCTCCCTGCTCTCCGAACGCCGGATCGCCGTACCCGAGTTGGCCGGCGGCCCGGACGGTCAGCTGCACGCGGCCGCCGGCTTCACCCTGATCGCCACCGCCAACCTGCGCGACAAGGGCGTCAGCGAGATGTCCGCGGCCCTCAAGCGGCGGTTCAACTTCGAGACGGTCGGCCCGATCGGCAGCCTCGCCGCCGAGGTCGAGCTGGTCCGCCGCCAGTCCACCGCCGCCGTCGCCCGGGCCGGCGCCGGCTACGCCGTGGACGACGCCGTCCTGGAGGCCCTGGTCACCGCCTTCCGAGACCTGCGCACCGGCCGCTCCACCGAGGGCTGGGACGTCGAGCGGCCCTCCACCGTGATGAGCACCGCCGAAGCCGTCTCGGTCGCCACGGCGCTCGGCGTCACCGCCGCCTACCTGCCCGACGGTGGCGACCTCCTCGGTCGCCTGCCGGGCCAGCTCCTCGGCGTCGTCCGCAAGGACGACCCGGCCGACGCGGCCCGCCTGCTCGGCTACTGGGACGGCCCGGTCCGCCGTCGCGCCGAACAGGGCGCCGCCACCTGGCGCACCCTGTGGGACCTCCGCTCGGCGCTGGAGGCCTGACGATGACGAGCAGCGCGGTGAAGCCCGCCCCGGACGGCGTCGGCGCGATCGACGCCGACCCGGACGTCCGGACCGAGACGGATCGGCTGGCCGGCTCCGGCACCGACCGCCCCGGGCCCTACCTGATCGGCGTGCGCCACCACGCGCCGTCCCTGAGCGCGGTCCTCCCCGCGCTGCTCGACGCCGCCCGGCCGGAGGCGGTACTCGTCGAACTGCCCGCCGAGTTCCAGCTCTGGCTCGACTGGTTGGCCGACGATGCCACCGAGGCCCCGGTCGCCCTCGCGGCCGCCCCGGCCGGCCCCGAGGAGTCGGCCGGCCCGGCGTTCTACCCCTTCGCCGACTTCTCCCCGGAACTCGTCGCCCTGCGCTGGGCCCGGCGCAACGGCGTCGAGGCCATCGCCTGCGACCTCCCGCTCGCCCACCGGGCCGCCGCCCGGGGCGCACGACCGGTCGGAAGGCCCGACGCCCCCGGGGTGGCCGACGCGCTGCGCCACCGCCTCACCGGCCGGGACTCCGACGAGGACCTCTGGGACCGGCTGGTCGAGACCGCCGCCCCCGGCTCCACCGCCGAGGCCGTCCGGCGAGCCGCCCTGCTGGTCGGCTGGGCGCTGCGGCACGACGCCGAACACGGCCCCGGCGTCGACCCGTACGACCTGCGTCGCGAGGCCTGGATGCGCGCCCGCATCCAGGCCGCCTCGGCGGGCGGGCGCCGGATCGCCGTCGTCGTCGGCGCTTTCCACGCCCCGGCCCTGCTGGACGTCCCGACCGCCGTCGAGGAACCGCCCGGCCCGGACGATCCCGGACACGTCCTCTCCCTGATCCCGTACACCTACCCGCTGCTCGACGCCCGCTCCGGCTACCCGGCGGGCATCCGCGACCCGGAATGGCAGCACACCGTCCTCGACGCCGGCGGCGACCCCGAGCGCCTCACCGAGGCGCTCACCGCCACCGCCGTCCGGATCTGCGTCGCCCTGCGCACGCAGGACCACCCCTCCGGTCCGGCCGACGCCCGCGAGATCGTCCGGCTGGCCGGCGACCTCGCCCGCCTGCGCGGCCACGCCGCCCCCGGCCGCGGCGAACTCGTCGAGGCCGTCCAGACCGTCCTCGCCCAGGGCGAACCCCTCGGCCGCGGCCGGGCCGTCGCCCGTGCCCTCGAACAGGTCCTGATCGGCACCCGCACCGGCCGCCCCACCCCCGCCGCCCCGCGCAGCGGACTCGCCCCCGCCGTCGAAGCCGTACTCGCCGAACTCGGCCTCCCCGACCCCACCGACCCCGGCCCGCGCGAACTGCGCCTCGACCCGCTGCGCAGCCCCCTCGACCGCCGCCGCGAGATCCTCCTCCACCGCCTCACCACCTGCGGCGTCCCCTACGCCGACCCCGTTCCCACCACCGGCCCCGGCGGCACCGAAACCCTCGGCACCCGATGGCGCCTGCACTGGACCCCCGCCACCGCCGCCATGCTCACCGTCGCCGCCACCCGCGGCGTCACCCCGGCCCAGGCGGCCGAAGGCATCCTCCGCACCCGCCTCACCGACGACCCCACCCCCCGCGAGATCATCGACGGCCTGGCCGCCGCCGCCTCCTGCGCCCTCCCCGCCCTCACCGCGACCCGCCTCACCCAACTCACCACCGTCCTCCCCACCTCCGCCACCCTCCCCGACCTCCTCGACGCCCTCACCCTCCTGGACCGCCTCATCGCCGGCCACTTCCCGGGCGCCACCACGGTGGCAGAGCCCCTTGCGGGTGTCGGTGCGCCGCCCGCAAGCGGTCAGGGCGGCGCCGAAGGCCTGGCGCCTGTCGGTGCGGGTGCGGGTGCGGGTGACGGGGTGTCGGTTGTGGCGTTGCCGTTGGTCGTCGGTGTGCTGCCGGTCGATGTGCCTCCGCTCGGAGTCTTGCCTGCTGCAGGGGTCGATGCGGCTGTCGCCGTGCTCCCGTCGGGAGCCGTGTCGTCCGCCGCGCCTTCGCCCGGGTGTCTGTCGCCTGCCGCAGCGGGCGCCGGTTCGGGAGCGGACGGCGCCGCGCCGGCCAGTCCTGCCGCGCCGGCGGCCCCAGGTGGTTCCTCCGGTGGCGGGCGGCTCACGGCCACCCAGGAGGTGCTGACTGTCGCTGCGGTGCGGCAGTTGGAGGGGATGGGCGGGTCGGACGATCCGGCGGACGCGCGGGCGTTGGTGGAGTTGGCGCGGCGGGCGGACCGCCTGGGCGGGGTCCGGTTGGGCTACGTGCTGGGCGAACTCGCGGAGCGGGGGAGTCCGGTGGTGCGCGGGGCGGCCGGGGCGGTGCGGGTGCTGCTCGGGCAGGAGCCGGCGGAGGTGTTCGGCGGGCGGGCCGCGTCCTGGGTGGACGGCGCGACCGACGTGCGGGCGCGGCAGCTGCTCGGGCGGGCGCTGGTCGGGCTGTTGACCGCGGCGGAGGGGCTGTTCGACAGCGCGCCCGAGGCGCTGGAGCCCGTGCTGGAGCGGGTCGGTTCGCTGCCGGACGCCGCGTTCCTGGACCGGTTGCCCGCACTTCGCGGCGGCTTCGACACGCTCAGCCCGGCCGCCCGCGACCGGCTGCTGACCCTGGTCGAGCAGCGCCTGGGCACCCGGCTCACCGCCCTGCCCGAGCAGACCGACCCGGCCGTGGTGGCGCGTTGGGTCCGCGCGGACCTGGTCGCCCGCCATGCGCTCGCCGGTCGCGGCCTGCTGCCGTCCGCACCCCGACGCACTGAGCCGGAGCCGACCCCGGTCCCCATCGAACGGCCGCCGCACCCCGAGCGGCGCACCCTCACCCCCGCCGAGCGCTGGCGCCTGCTGCTCGGGCGCCCCGGCAACGACGGCCTGAGTGGCCGCTGCGCCCGACTCGCCACCGCGCTCGACGAGTTGTACGGCAGCGGCCACGGCGAGGGCTCCGGCCCCGGCCTCGACGGCAGGAGCGGCAGGGGAGGGGGCCGTGAGGCGCCGTTCCCCGGCGTGCGCGAGTGGGCCGAGGAGTTGGAGGCGCTGTTCGGCCCGGGTGTCCGGGAGGAGGTCCTCGCGGCCGCCGTCGCGAGCGGCCGGACCGACGTCCTGGAGGCGATCGATCCGGCCGCCGTCCGCCCGTCCGTCGAGCTGCTGCGTGCCGTGCTGGATCACGCGGGCGGTCTGCCCGAGGCGCGGGTGGCCCGGCTGCGGCCGCTGGTGCGGCGTCTGGTGGACGAGTTGAGCCGGGAGTTGGCGACCAGGCTGCGCCCGGCGTTGACCGGGATCAGCGTGCCGCGCCCGTCCCGGCGCCCGGGCGGGGGGCTGGACCTGGACCGGACCATCCGGGCCAACCTCGCCACCGCCCGTCCCGCGCCGGACGGCACCGGCACGCTGATCGTGCCGGAACGCCCGGTGTTCCGGACCAGGGCGCGGCAGGCCAACGACTGGCGGCTGATCCTGGTGGTGGACGTCTCCGGGTCGATGGAGGCCTCCACGGTCTGGGCGGCGCTGACCGCCTCGATCCTGGCGGGGGTGCCCTCGTTGAGCACCCACTTCGTCGCCTTCTCCACCGAGGTCCTCGACCTGACGGAGCGGGTGGCGGATCCGCTGAGCCTGCTGCTGGAGGTGCGGGTCGGCGGCGGTACCAGCATCGCGACCGGGCTGCGATACGCGCGGGAGCTGGTGACGGTGCCGTCCCGGACGCTGGTCGCGGTGGTGAGCGACTTCGAGGAGGGCGGGCCGGTCACCGGGCTGCTGACCCAGACCCGGGCGCTGGTGGACTCCGGTGTCCACCTGCTCGGCTGCGCGGCGCTGGACGACACCGGGACGGCTCGCTACTCCAAGGCGGTCGCGGGCCAACTGGTCGCGGCCGGAATGCCCGTGGCGGCACTGAGTCCGCTGGAACTGGCCCGCTGGGTGGGGGAGAAGGTGCGATGAGCGCGACGACGCGTGAGGACGACTGGCCGGGTGTCCGGCCCGAGGTGGTCGCCGAGGTGGTGGCCGGGCTGAGCGCTCGGCTGCAGAGGCGGCTGGACGGCGCGGCGGCCAAGCTGGCGCAGCTGCCGGTGACCCGCGACGGCGAGGAGTGGCGGGTGCAGGTGGACGAGGAGGCCCTGCTGGTCCTGCACGCCCAGGGTGGGGTGGTCGCCGACCAGGGCGACGTCCGCTGCGGCTGCCTGCTCGCCCCGGCCTGCGTCCACCGGGCCGCCGCCGTCACCCTCTGCCCGATCGCCGAAGCGACCGAAACCGCCGACGAAACCGCCGACGAGGCCATCAGCACACCCGAGGCACCCGAGGCACCCGCCCCCCAGCCGGAAGCACGAGCGGCCGAGACACCCGCAGCGCCCGACCCCACCCCCCTCTCCCCGCCCGAACTCGCCGCCGTCCGCCACCTCCACCGGGCCGCCTGCGCCGTCCTGGCGGCAGGGGTGAGCGGAGCGGGTGCCGTCTCCCAGGCGGAGCTGCTGCGGGCCGCCCACCGGGCGCGCCTGGCGGGGCTGTACCGTCCGGCCGCGGCGGCGGTCGCCGTGGTGACCCGGATCCGGGCGGCGCGCTCCGGTGCCCCCGACCATCGGCTGGCCGATCTGGTCGCCGCCCTGCGCGACCTGCTCGACCTCACCACCGCGCTGACGACCACCGCCGGTTCCACCCCCGGTCTGCGCGGCACAGCCCGCCAGACCTACGCGCAGGAGGGCGGCCTACGGCTCTACGGCCTGTTCGCCGAACCGGTGCTGACCGCCACCCACGCGGGCGCGGTCAGCTGGGCGGTGGACGCCGACGGCCGGCTGAGCACGATCGCCGAGGTGACCCCGCACGATGACGCCGAGGCCGCCGCCCCGCTCGCGGTCGGGGCGGGCAACCGGACGGTCCGGCTGGGCGACGCCGCGCTCAGCCACCGGGAGTTCAGCCGTGCGGGGCTGGCCGTCCAGGGCGCGACCAGGTCCGTCTCCGGGCGGCTGGGCGCCGGGGCCTCGGTCCGGGCGGTCCGCGCGACGGGTACGGACTGGACGGCACAGCCGGCGGCCCGGCTCTGGTCCGATCCGCCGGCCGCCCAGGTGGCGCGGGTTCTTGCGGCGCAGGAGCTGCCGTACGAGACCCGTCCGGCCGGGAGCGACCTGCTGTTCCTGGACGTCACCCTGCTGGGCACGGCCCCGTACGGGCCTGGCGGGGCGCCCCGGTTGCTCGCCCGCTGCGGCGGAGGCGGCCCGGTCATCGCCCTGCGCCCGGGCCACGAGCACCCCGGGCTGGCCTTCCGGGCGAACCTCGCCCTGCTCGCCACCGCGCCGGGCCTGCGGCTGCGGGTGATCGGCCGCCTGGAGCGCGCGGCCGGCCCGGAGCTGCGCCTGCTCGCGGCCGGTGCACCCCCGGACGCCCCCGACGCGCTCGCCCTCCCCGCCGACCGGGCGGGCCGGGTCAATCTCGGCCTGGAGCGTCTCCAGACCGCCGACCTCCCGGCGGGTGCCCCGACCGGCCCCGCAACGGCGACGGCCGCACCCCCGGACGGCCCGCCCGTGCACGTGCTCGGCCGCCGGGTGGAGCAGACGGTCACCACCGGCCGGCACGCCCTCGCCCCGAGCGCGGCCACGGCTGCGGCCGACCGGAGCCTGCTGCGTTCCGCCGGGCTGGCCACCGCCGCCGAGCTGCTGGACGGCCTCCGGGCGGCCGCGGCGAACCAGCAGCGCGATGTGTTCGGCCGGATCGTCCAGGACGACCACGACGCCTTCGCCGCCGCCTGGTTGGCGGCCGCCGCCTATACCGAGGCGCTGGCCACCGCACTCTGCTCGGCGGCCTGGACACCGGAGGAGGCGGTCACCGCAGAGGCAGCCACCGCAGAGGCAGCCATGGCAGAAACAGCCACCGCGGAGCTATAAGTCCAAGTAATTGCAGAGACAGATAATCCGCGCCGACTGGCATACTTGTCAGAGGGGAGACGCAAAGGGACGCACAGGCGAACGCGAAGGGAAGGCGAGCCATGGGGATCCGCGATGACGCCGCCGAGGTCCGGGCCAGTGGTTGGCGCACGCTCGCCGCACTTCACGGGCTGATCGACACCGCGCTGGAGAAGGCGCTCCAGGCCGAGCACCAGCTCTCGGTGGTCGAGTACACCGTGCTGGAGGCCCTCTCCCGGCAGGACGGCTGGCACATGCGGATGCAGCAGCTGGCCGGCGCGGCGGCGCTCAGCAGCAGTGCGACCACCCGTCTGGTGACCCGCCTGGAGGACCGGGGCCTGCTCAGCCGCTACCTCTGCGCGGACGACCGCCGGGGCATCTACACCGAGCTGACACCGGAGGGTCGCGCCCTGCTGGAGGCCGCCCGCCCGGTGCACGACGCCACCCTGGAGGCGACCCTGGCCCAGGCCGCCGACGCCCCCGAACTGGCCCCGCTGGTCGACGCGCTCACCGAAGGCGCCACGACCAAGGCCTGACCGGAGGACCGGGAACAGCCGGAGGACAGGGAGCAACCGCGGCGGCGGGAAGCACCGGGCGTCACCGCCGCCCGGCCGCCAGCGCGTCCCGGTGCACCCGGTCGAGCAGGGCGAGCAGCAGTTCCTTGCTGGACGCCCGCTCCCGGACGTCGCACAGCACCACCGGCACCTCCGGCCCGAGGTCCAGGGCCCGGCGGACGTCCTCCGGGCTGGCCTCGCGGCGGCCGTGGAAGCAGTTGACCCCGATCGCGAACGGGATGCCGCGCTGCTCGAAGAAGTCCACGGCGGCGAAGCTGGATTCGAGCCGCCGGGTGTCCGCGAGGACGATCGCCCCGAGGGCGCCGAGCGCGAGGTCGTCCCACATGAACCAGAACCGGAACTGCCCCGGCGTGCCGAAGAGGTAGAGCACCAGGTCCTCGCGGACGGTGATCCGCCCGAAGTCCATCGCCACCGTGGTGGTGGACTTGTCCTGGATGCCTTCGAGGCTGTCGATCCCGATGCTGGCGCGGGTCATCCGCTCCTCGGTCTGCAGCGGTTCGATCTCGCTGACCGAGCCGACCATGGTGGTCTTCCCGACGCCGAAGCCGCCGGCGACGAGGATCTTGACCGCGCCCGGCACCAGGCTCTGGGTCGTCAATTCGGGTCTCCTGGATGGGAACGGGGTGGTGCGGTGAGGGGCGGGCCCGCCGGTCAGAGCCGGCGGACGCCCTCGATCACGGCCTGGATCAGCGAGATGTCCGGCGCCTCGGCGAGCTGGACCGGGGCCCGGGTGAGGATCAGCCGGGCCTCCGCCAGGTCGTCCAGCAGCACCTTGACCACGCTCACCGGCAGGTCCATGGTGGCCGCGATCTCGGCCACGGCCAGCGGGCGTTCGCGGCACATGTCGAGGATCGCGGCCGGTTCCGGTGCCAACCGGCTGGTGTCGGTGCGCGGGTCGGCGGTGACCACCAGGGTGATCAGCGCGAAGCCGTCACGGACCGGGCCGGTGCGCCCGTTGGTGATCGCGTAGGGGCGGACCAGATGGCCGGCGTCCTTGTCGTAGAACCAGCCCTCGTCGGCGTCGGCGGTGGTCACGCACCGCCACCCGCGCCGACCTGGCCCGCGTCGCTGCGCGGCGCCGCGGTGAGGTACTGGCCGACCTGCTTGACCAGCATGTTGATCTCGTACGCCATCAGCCCGGCGTCCACCTGCTCGCTGGTGAGGACGGCGAGCCGGGCGCCCTGCCCGGCGGTGGTGACGAACAGGAACAGCTGGTCCATCTCGACCACGGTCTGCCGGACCCGCCCGCCGTTGAAGCGGTGCCCGGCGCCGCGGGCGAGGCTCTGCAGGCCGGAGGCGACGGCGGACAGGTGCTCGGCGTCGGCCCGGTCGAGGCCCTGGGACATGCCGACCAGCAGGCCGTCCTCGGAGAGGACGATGGCGTGCCGGGTCTCGGGTACCCGCGCCACCAGCTGGTCCAGCAGCCAGTTGAGGTCGCGCTGGGTGTCGGTGTGCTGCGTCATCACTGCTGTTCCTTGGCTTCCTGAACGGCGGAGGCTTCCGCAGGGGCTTCCTGAGGGGCGGAAGGGGCGGCCGGGTTGGGGGCAATGGCGGGCGCGTCCGGTTCGGTACCGGCCGCGCGGGCGCTCCGGGTGCCGCGCTGGATGGCGGCCATGGTGGCGCGCGAGCGCGCCGGTGAGGCGTCGTCGGCATCACGGCCGTCGAAGCGGGGGCCGCTCGGGGCGGCGTGCGCCCCGTACGGCCGGGACGGCGACATCGAGGACGCCGGCGACACCGGCGGCATCATCGCGCCGGGAGCGTGGGCCTCGCGGAGCTGCTCGGCGAGGCTGGCGTTGCGGACCCGCTGCGGCAGGACCCGCGGGGTGCGCAGTTCGCCGTCCGGGCCGTGCTCCACGTGGTCCTCCCGCGGGCGTTCGTGGGTGGGCGCCGAGCGATCGGCGGGGACCCCGTCGAAGGCGGCCGCCGGGTCCGCGAACGGTCCGTCCGGAAGACCGGAGGTGCCGGATGCGTGGCCGGAAGCGCCGGAAACCTGGCCTGGAGTACCGGAGGCAGGGCCGGAACCGATGCCGGTGGCGAGGTCCGCCGCGAGCCCGGCGGCGAGCTCCGAGGGTTCCGTCGGAAGGTCGTACGGCCGGGGCAGTGCGGGCCGGGGCACGACCACCGCACCGGGCAGCCCGGGGATCTCGGCGCCCACCGACAGCGCACTGTTGGACGGGGCGGCGCCGTCCTCCCCGTCCTGCCGTCCGAGCAGCTCACCGATGATCACGCCGCCGTCCGGCTCCCCGGGGGCCGCAGCCACGAGCCCCTCGGGAGCAGACGGAACAGACGGAACAGGCGGAGCAGAAGGAACGGACGAAGCGGACGGACCATCGGCCGGACCCGCAGGCCCCCCGCCCAGCAGCCCGCTCAGCACCCCGGCCAGCGCGCCCGACAGCTCCTCGTCGACCTCCCCGAGGTCGCCGTCCGCCGTCGGCTGCTGCTCCGGCACCGGCGTGCGGGTGACCCGTGCACCGGAGGGCAGTCCGGGCACCGCGGCCGGCTGCTCGGCCTGCTCCAGCAGCACCGAGGGCACCAGCACCACGGCCCGGGTGCCGCCGTAGGGCGAGGGCCGCAGGGTGACCTGGATGTCATGCCGGGCGGCCAGCCGCGCGACGACGAACAGGCCGAGCCGCAGGTCGTCCCCGAGCGCGGAGACGTCCAGCTCGGGCGGGTTGGCCAGGTACTCGTTGAGCCGCTCGTACTCGTCCTCGGTCATGCCGAGGCCGCGGTCCTCGACCTCGACCGCCAGGCCCTTGGGGACCTCCTGCGCGGAGACCTGCACCTGGGTGTACGGCGGGGAGAAGGTGGTGCCGTTCTCGATCAGCTCGGCGATCAGGTGGATCACGTCGGCGACGGCCTGCCCGCTGAGCGAGGCCCGGGGCACACCCTGGACGACCACGCGGGCGTAGTTCTCGGTCTCGGAGACGGCGCTGCGCAGCACGTTGACCACGGGCACGGCGTTGCGCCAGCGCCGGGCGGGCAGCGCGCCGCCGAGGATGACCAGGTTCTCGGCGTTGCGCCGCATCCGGGTGGCCAGGTGGTCGACCGCGAACAGTTCGCGCAGCAGCTCGGGTTCCTCGTGCTCGCGCTCCAGGGCGTCGAGCATGCTGATCTGCCGGTGGATCAGGATCTGGGTGCGGCGGGCGATGTTGAGGAAGACCTTCTTCGTCCCCTCCCGGCCCTGGGCCTGGTGGACGATGGCCGCGACGGCGGCCTGCCGGACGGCGGCCAGGCCGTCCGAGGTCTGCTGGACCTCGTCGCCGATCCGCCGGGACGGCGCCCAGGTGGGCGGGGTGGGGACGGTCTCCCCGGCGCGCAGCCGCCCGACCACCTCAGGGATCTCCTGCTGGGCGAGCGCGAGGGTGTCGGTCCGCAGGCCGGCCAGCCGGGCGGACAGCGTCCGGGCGGCCCGGACGCCGCGGATCAGGCTGAACAGCAGCACCACGGCGACGACGGCGGTGCCGGCCACCAGCGCGGTGCGGTGTTCGGCGTCGCGCAGCAGGTAGGCGGCGTAGCCCCAGGCGGCGGCGAGGCCCAGGCTGGGAACCAGCACGAGCGCGAGGAGCGAGCTGCGGAGGGAGCCGGACCGGCCGGCGCGGTGGCCCGTGCGGGGGGCCGATATGCCTGGCATCTGATTCCTTGTCGCAGGGCCGAGTTGCAGGCCGGGTCGCGGGTCCGAACGGCGGGGTCGGCCCGTGCGGCCCGTGCGGCCCGTGCGGCCCGGACGGGCTTCAGGGCACCGAGGCCGGGGTTGCCGGACGGAGTGACGGAATGTCACCGTCCGGGCGGAGTGCAGCCACGGCCGCCGACGGCAGGAAACCTATCAGTCCCAGGTGCCCTGATCGCAACATCAACTGGCGATATGTGAACGGCTGATGGAAGTGCCACCCGCTCCCGGTGGATGCGTTCGTCGACGGAACGCCGCAGTTCAGTGCGGTAACGGCGACGCGGGAACGGCCCTCCGGGAGGCCGGGTGCGCCTCCCGAAGAGCCGTCAGGAACAGGTCAAACAGTCGTCGTGCTGCAGGTTCGCCGCCGTTCGGGCGGCGGTTTCCGGCGGTCTCCGGTGCCCAACGGCGGGCCCCGGAGCCGGTTCCGAACCGGACGACCACTCAGCTCGGCCCGGCTCGGCCGGGCTCGGCTCCGACCCGGTCCGGCTCAGCTCGCCATGGAGATCGGCACCACCCGACCGCCGCGCGGGCGCTGCGCCTTCGCCTCGGCCTCCACCTGGTTGAGCTCCGTCCACGCCCAGCTCGCCAGGTCGGCCAGCTCGGCCGACCACTGCTTGCCGTACGTGCCCGAAGCCACCTGGCCCAGCCGCAGCTTCTGCACGTCCGAGGTGCCGGCCGGGGCGTAGATGTGGGTGGCGTCCCGCAGGTAGCGGATGATGTTGTGCTCCTCCTGGGTGCCGCGCGCGGCGAAGATCTCCATCGCCTGGCGCGCCGAGTCCATGGCGTACTCGGTGTTGACGAGCTTGGCGTTCATCAGCTCGGCGTCGCAGGCCTTGCCGAGGTCGAGCAGGTGCGAGGCGTGGTAGGCGGCCAACTTGGCCGTCATCAGCCGGGACTGCATCTCGCCCAGCTTCAGCGCGACGCTGTTCAGCTGGTTGAGCGGCTTGCCGTACAGCACCCGCTCCTCGGCGTAGCGCACGGTGTCCTCGACGACGGCGACGTGGATGCCGAGCGCGACGGCGCCCAGGTTCAGCCGGCCGTACAGGGTGGAGGAGGAGTAGGCGACGTCGAGGCCCTGGCCCTCCCGGCCCAGCCGGTTGCCCGCCGGGATGCGGCAGTCCTCGAAGACCAGCTCACCGAAGCTGAATCCGTGCAACCCGCCCTGGGTGCCGATCGCCCCGGCGCGGAAGCCGGGTCGGTCGCTCTCGACCAGGAAGGCGGACAGGCCCTTGGTGCCGGTGTCGGTGCGGAGGACCACGCCGTGGACGTCGCCGATGTGCGAGTTGCCGACGAACACCTTGCGGCCGTTGAGTACGTACTCGTTGCCCTCGCGGCGGGCGGTGCCGGACATGCCGAGCACGTGGCCGCCGGACTCCGGCTCGGTGACCGCGATGGTCGGCAGCGACTCCCCGGACGCGAACTTCGTTAGCCACTTGCGCCGTTGGGCGTTCGAGCCGAAGTGGATGACCTTGGCGACGCCGAGCTGGGAGGCCTGTGTCATCGCGCCCATCGCGCCGCTGACCCGGGCCAGCTCCTCCACGATGATGGTCTTGGCGAGGTGTCCCAGCCCGAGGCCGCCGAACTCGCGCGGGATGGTGACGCCTATCCAGCCGCGGCGGGCGATCTCGCGGGAGATTTCGAACTCGACCTCCCGGTCGGCCTCCATTCTGGCCACTTCGGGGCGTACCTCCTTCTCCGCGAACTCACGGACCTCCGCCCGGAGGCTCTCGTGGCGCTCGTCGGTGAAGTAGTCCATCGCCATGCTCTGGTCCTCTCGTTGCGTGGGTGTCGTGCCTCCGTTCGTGCCGTCGATTCCGCTCCGACCGCTCCCCCGTGGATTTCGGGTGGGGGTGTGGAGGTGTGGCGGGGCCGATCGCGTCCTCGCAACCGGGCCAATGCGGACCCCCGGGGCGGGTTTCCCAGAGGGTGGGAACTACCGTCCGTGTCTTCGGCAGGGCTCATTGTCATATGCACACACCGACTCCACAGCTAGTTGATCTTGGATTGGCGGAATCCGGCTCATCTTTTTATCGAGTGGTTTGGTGTGGCGCCGGGAGGGAAGTGATCTTCATCCGCTCCGCCGATCCGTCGCGGGGCCGCTCACATGCTGCTTTGACTGTTCATCAGCAGAGGTGGCGAGCGATCCCGGTAGCACCGCGGCGCCCCGATGTCTGATTACATGTGCGCCATGACTGATGTGATGAGCACTCAAGGCCAGTTCCCGGGTGCTGCCGGGGAGTCCGAGCGGACCCGCAGGCTGCGCAGCCTGGGTCTCAACGAACCCTCCGCGGACGAGGCCTTCGACCGCTTCGCCCACCTGGCAGCCAGCATCACCCGCGCTCCCATCGCGATGGTCAACTTCATCAACGACGAGCGCCAGATGTTCCGGGGGCTCTACATTCCGCCAAACTCGTCCGACGTCGCGTCCGACGAAGGCGCCTCCTGGGCGGATCGGGGCATCGCCTTCGACCTCCCCACCCGTCAGATGCCCTTGAGTCACGGCTTCTGCCCGCACGTCGTCGCCCAGCGCTCGCCCCTCGCACTGGACGACATCCTCGCCTACCCCCGGTTCGCCGGAAACCCGGTCGTGGACGAGCTCGGCGTCCGGGCCTACCTCGGCGCCCCCCTCGTCGACGACACCAACACCGTCATCGGCACCGTCTGCGTCCTCGACCGGGAACCCCGGCAGTGGGGGCGCGAGCGGCTGCGCGACATCCAGCACCTCGCCGAGGCGCTGCTCTCCGAGATCCGGCTGCGCGACAACCTGCTCGCCCAGCAGCAGGAGATGTTCGCCGCCTTCGACGGCTCCCCGTTCCCGATCATGCTGACCGACGGCCCCGGCCAGGAGATCCGCTACGCCAACGCCCAGCACGCCGACACCTTCGGTGCCCCGGTGGCGTACGGGTCGATCGGCACGGCCTACCCGCAGCTCGGCGCGGCCGGCCTCCAGCAGGCCGTCACGGAGGCGTACCACACCGGCCGCGCCACCGTCCTCAACGACGTCCGGGTCCAGTCCGGCCGCCCCGAGGCGCAGCGCATCCAGCAGATCTTCAGCTTCACCTGCACCCCGCTGCGCGGCGTGCGCACCGGCCAGGTCAACGGCGTCCTCACCGTCGGCATGGACGTCACCGCGCAGTCCCGCACCGAGGAGGAACTCGGCACGCTGGCCGCGCTGCTGGTCGACCGGCTCCAGCAGAACGGCGCCGCCACCGCGACCGGCCGCCCCGGCCTCGCCGGCGGGTCCGGACTCGTCCTGCCGAGCTGAGCCGCCGACCCGCCGCCCGCGCGCGGCACCGCGGCCGCGGCCGCCGGCTCCACCTTCCGTACCGTCCACCACCGTGGCGGGGCGCCTCTCACCCCCGAGGAGAGGCTCCCCGCCACGGTGCTGTCCGGGGCATCGCGCAGTGGCGTACGGCCGCGCACCCCATCCCTCCGCCCCCGGGCCGAGCGGGTGAACCGCCCGCCGCACGCGCCCCGGCCGGGCCCGGCCGGGGGCCGCCGATGGTAGGCATGGGCCGCATGGACTGGTTCGCCGCCCCCGACTACTGGCTGAGCCGGCTGCTCGTCCAACGACTGCTCGCCGGCCTCTACCTGATCGGATTCCTCGCCGCCGCCGCGCAGTTCCGCGCGCTCATCGGCGCCGACGGCATGCTGCCGGTGCCCCGCTTCACCGCTCGCGTCCCGTTCCGCCAGGCGCCCAGCCTCTTCCACCTCCACTACAGTGACCGCTTCTTCGCCGCCGTCGCCTGGGGCGGTGCCGCCCTGGCCGCCGCCGTCGCCGCCGGGCTCGGCGACGCCGTCACGCGCTGGGCCTCCGTCCTGCTCTGGGCGGTGCTCTGGATCCTCTACCTCTCCATCGTCAACGTCGGCCAGACCTGGTACTCCTTCGGCTGGGAGTCCCTGCTGCTCGAAGCGGGCTTCCTCGCCGCCTTCCTCGGCAACGCCGACACCGCCCCGCCGACCCTCGTCCTGTGGCTGATGCGCTGGCTGGCCTTCCGGGTCGAGTTCGGCGCCGGACTGATCAAACTGCGCGGCGACACCTGCTGGCGCGACCTGACCTGCCTGCGCTACCACCACGAGACCCAGCCGATGCCCGGACCGCTCAGCTGGTTCTTCCACCACCTGCCCGACCCGCTGCACCGGGTCGAGGTCGCCGCCAACCACGTCGTCCAACTCGTCGTCCCGGTCTGTCTGCTGCTCCCGCAGCCGATCGCGAGCTACGCGGCCTGCGCCGTGGTCGCCACCCAGCTGTGGCTGGTCGCCTCCGGCAACTTCGCCTGGCTCAACTGGCTGACCATCACCCTCGCCCTCGCCGCGGTCGAACCGGCCCGCCTCGGTCTGCCCGTCCACGCCCGCCGCTACCCCGGCACCCCCGTCTGGTACGAGGTGCTGGTCATCGCGCTGACCGTCGCCGTCCTGGTGCTCAGCTACTGGCCGGTGACCAACATGGTCTCCCGCCGCCAGGTGATGAACCGCTCCTTCAACCGGATCCACCTCGTCAACACCTACGGCGCGTTCGGCAGCGTCAACCGGCTGCGCCAGGAGGTCGTGGTCGAGGGCACCGAGGACGCCGTCCTCACCCCGCACACCGTCTGGCGCGAGTACGGCTTCAAGGGCAAACCCGGCGACGTGCGCCGTCTCCCGCGCCAGTACGCCCCCTACCACCTGCGGCTGGACTGGCTGATGTGGTTCGCCGGCATCTCACCCGCCTACGCCCGCCCCTGGTTCCTGCCCTTCGTCGCCCGCCTGCTGGCCGGCGACCGGGCGACCCTGAGGCTGCTGCGCCACAACCCCTTCCCCGACGCCCCGCCGACCCACGTCCGGGCGACCCTCTATCTCTACCGGTTCACCGGATGGCGCGAGCTACGGGAAACCGGCGCGTGGTGGCACCGCACCGCGCTGTACGAGTACCTCGCGCCGGTCGACCGACACGCCCTCGCCCGGGCCGGGTACCGTCCGCCGCTCGGCCGACCGGCCCGCGGCGTCCGCAAGGTCCCGTTGGACGGGCTCCGGCGGCGCCGACCGCCCCGGACGGAGCACCCCGGCCACGGGCCCGGCCACCCGTCCGGACCAGGGGCGGACCACCCGGGCGGCCCTCCCGAGTAGCGGCCAGGCGGGCGGTATGGCATACGACACCGGCCCGTCCGGTGGTGGGTGCGTGCAAGGCTCGAACGGGCACCCGTATTCTGGGCCTCCACAACCGGCGGCCCGACCGCGCGCCCCCGGCCCCGCCCCAGGGGCATCCGCGCACCCGGTCCGTCGCCCCCTCGCCGCCAGCCCCGCCGTCGACGCCCAGAACCGGACCAGACATGACAGTGCTTCACTCGCGCAACGCCGACGCAGCCGACCCGGCGGACGTCGCCGGCGCCGCAGACGTCAAGGACCCCCAGGACGCCGCCGCGGAGACCGACCTCCGCGAGGACCTCGGCCGCTACGCCGAACTCGGGGCCTTCACCCTCAGCGCCGACACCCACGCCTGGTACGCGGCCGTCGACACCGTCGCCACCCCCGAGGACGCCCGCGGCGCCTCCACCGCCCTGGCCGAGCTGCGCGGCCGCGACCTCCAGCAGACCTGGGAAGCCGTCACGGCGCTGGCCGCCGAGGTCAAGCTCGACGAGCCCGACAGCGTCGCCAAGACCGCGCTGCTGGTCGAGCTGCTCCAGCGGGTCCACCGCACCTCCGCCGTCCTCACCTCGGCCGCCTACGACGTCGACCTCACCGCCCTCGCGGCCGCCACTGCCGACAGCAGCTGGCGCCGAGAGAACGGGGTCAAGCTCTCCTGGCTGCGCGGCCGCGCGCTGCGCAAGCAGGCCGCCGCCCTGGCCACCGACCGCCGGGTCCGCCGCGAGGACCTGCACGAGGCCCTCACCTCCGCCGAGATCGAGCGTCGCGCCTGGGCCGCCCTCGCCCCGGCGGGCACCGTCCCGAGCGTGCCCGCCGACGGCTCCCTGGTCGACCGCACCGCCCAGGCCTTCGAGGCCATCAACACCGGCCTGCGCGACCTCGCCCGCCTGCTGCCCGACCACGACCTGGACGGGCTCGCCTTCGCGGACCTGGTCGACCTGGTCGAGCGCCTCGCCGCCGACGAGGGCACCCTCTACCGCCTGCCCACCATCCGCAGCCTGCGCGCCACCCTGGAAGAGGCCGGCCTCGGCGACCTGCTCGCCGAGCTCACCGCCGCCAAGGCCGACCGCCGTGCCGCCGAGGCCGCGTACGCGGCGCGCCAGGCGCTGGCGGGCGGGCAGCGGGACGGGCTGGCGGATTCGGGCGAGCTGGTTGCCGAGGAGCCGCGCGTCGAGGAGCCGGACGTCGACGCCGAGGCTGCTGCGCGTCAGGCGCTGGCCGGTGGGCAGCGGGACGGGCTCGCCGAGGAGGCGCCGGTCTCGGTGACCGCTCCGGTTGAGGCCGAGGTCGTCGCAGCCGAGGTCTCGGCTAAGGTTCCGGCCGAGGCCGACGCTGAGGTTGTCGAGGCGGCTTCGGAATCGGACGTGGACTCCGTCGAGGTCGAGGTCGAGGTCGAGGTCGAGGCGGCTGCGGCGGAGGAGGTGACGGAGGAGGAGGCCCCGGCCGCCGTGGTGTCCCTCCCGGCGCCGTCCCCGGCCGCCGACGACCTGGTGGCCGCCGCGACCGAGGCCCTGGCCGAGGCAGAGCAGGCGGAGGAGCCTGCCGCTGAGGTCGAGGCTGCTGTCGAGGTTCCCGCCGTTGAGGTTGAGGAGCCTGTCGAGGCTTTGATCGCCGAGCCCGAGGTGGTCGAGGTTGAGGAGTCGGTCGCTGAGGTCGAGGTTGCCGTCGAGGCGCCCGCCGTCGAGGTCGAAGACGCTGCTGCCGAGGTTGAGGAGCCTGTCGAGGCTTTGATCGCCGAGGCTGAGGCCGAGGCCGTTGTCGTCGAGCTCGAAGAGGCAGCAGCCGTTGAGCCGGTGGCCGAGGCAGAGACTGCCGAGGAGTCGGCCGTCGAGGTCGTCGCTGAGCCCGAGCCCGAGGTCGTCGCTGAGCCCGAGCCCGAGCTCGTTGCTGAGCCCGAGCCCGAGCTCGTTGCTGAGCCCGAGCCCGAGCCCGAGGTCGTTGAGGTGGAGGAGCCGATCGCCGAGGTCGAGGTCGCCGTCGAGCCCGAGGCCGTCGAGGAAGCCCCGGCCGTCGAGCCCGAGCCCGCTGCCGCTGAGCCCGCTGAGGCCCCCGTCGGCCGTCCCGAGAAGCCGGACTTCACCCCCGGCCGCCCCGTGACCGCCTACTCGGCCGACGAGTTGCTCGCCGTCGTCCGGTGGATCGACGGCGACGGTACCGAGCGGACCGACGAGGAGCTGCTCCGGGCCGCCATGAGGGAGCTGGGCTTCGCCCGCCTCGGTCCCCGCATCAAGGAGGCGTTGGGCGCCGCCGTCGCCGCCGTCGCGCGCGGCTGACGCCTCAGCACCCGACAGCAGGGCCCGGGACGCCCCAAGCGTCCCGGGCCCTGTGTCGTATCCGTCCGTATCCGCAGCCGTCAGCCGGCCTTGTTCCACGGCTGGCTGGACATCAGTGCCTTCACGTTGGCCACGTACTTCGGGTTCGGGATGTCCAGACTGCCGACGACCTCGCCCGTGGTCGGGTCGGTGACGGTGTTGTAGTGCACGTTGCCCGCGCCCGCGTTGTACGCCGAGACGACCAGGTCGAGCAGCGGCGTCTTGCCGGTGGCCGGGTCGGGGGAGAGGTCGTACTTGCCGCCGAAGGAGGAGTCGCCGTAGTAGGCGACCAGCCAGTCGAGCAGCTGGGTGCCGAGCTGGACGTTGCCGGCCAGGGTCTTGGGGTCGGAGGTGGTGCCGAACTTGCCGTTCATCCAGTTGACGGTGTTCGGCATGACCTGCATGGTGCCGATCCCGCCGTCGCAGGCGAGGATGCCGGACTGCCAGCCGCTCTCCTGCCAGGCGACGGCCTTGACCAGGTTGACCGGCAGCGGCGGGAGCTTGTCGGTGCCGCCCGAGCTGAGGGTGAGCACCCGGGACTGGCCGCCTGCCGCCGTGAGCGCGGCGCCGACGGCCTTCTTGGGCTCGTCCGGCTGGGGCTTGCTGGGCTGGCAGCCGCTCTGCAACGGCGGCACGTGCGGGGCCGGCGGTGCGGGCGGCGGCGGGAGCGCGACCGCGCCGGGCTTGGCGGTCGGCACCGGGGCGGCGATGACGGGCTTGGCGACCGGCGGCTGGGTGGCGGGCGCGGCGGCCGCGTTGCTGGTGGCCGCCTTGGCGTTGCCCGCCGGGCTGCTCGGTGCGGCCTTCGCCGTCTTGCCCGCGCTGGCACTGGCAGCGGCGCTCGGGCTGCGCGAGGCGCTGGGGCCGGCCGACGCCGAGTCGGTCGGCGTCGGGGTGGCGCTCGCGGACGGGCTCGCGCTCGGTGTCTCGCTCGACGAGGCGGTGGCCGCCGCGGGCGTACCGCTTGCGGCCGCGTTCTGGTGGTCGTCGGCCTGCTTGGTGCCGCAACCCGCCAGGAAGGCGGTGGAGACGGCCGTGGCGGACACCAGGATCAGTGTCCGCCGGGCGGTGCTCAGCGTCATGCGTGGTCCCCCCACTTGTCGCCGGTGATCCCGGCGAGTGCCGGTCATCCTACGGTGTGCTCATCGAGCCTTGTACGAACGCGTGCTCGATCGCCTGCCGCAGCACGGTCGGAGCGGTCACCAGGGAGGGTCCGTACCAGGTGAGGTGCCGTCCGCTGACCAGGGCGGCCGGGACGTTCGGGAACGCCTCCGGGCCGTCCTCGCCGGTGAAGCGGTACGGCTCGTCCGGCAGTACCACCAACTCGGGTCGGCTCGCCAGGAGTTCGGGCAGCGGTACGGCCGGGTAGCGCTCGGGGTGGTCGGCGTGGACCAGCTGCAGGCCGAGGCGGCGCAGCAGGTCCCCGGCGAAGGTGTCGCGGCCCAGCACCATCCACGGGCGGCGCCAGATCGGCACGATGGCCCGCGGGCCGTCCGCCGCGGGCCGCACGTCGCACCAGGCCGCTTCGGCCTCGTCCAGCCAGGCCGGGCGGGGCAGTCGGCAGGCGGCGGTGAGTAGTCGGTCCAGCGAGCGGAACGCGTCGTCCAGGGTGCGGATGTCGGTGACCCAGACCGGCACCCCGGCGGCCCGCAGCGCATCCAGGTCGGGGCGCCGGTTCTCCTCGTCATTGGCGAGGACGAGGTCCGGTTCGAGCGCGAGGATGCCCGGCACGTCCGGGTTCTTGGTGCCGCCGATCCGGGTGACGGTCAGGTCGGCGGGGTGGTTGCACCAGTCGGTCGCGCCGACCAGCAGGCCGGATGCGGTGACGGCGACCGCCTCGGTGAGCGACGGCACCAGTGAGACCACCCGTCGCGGCGGGTGCGGCCCGAGCCGTACGGGCAGGTCGAGGTCGTCGCGCAGCACGGTGGGTTCGGCCATCCGGCCACCCTACGTGCCGGGCCATCGGGCGGGGCCGGCCGACAGTCCGGAAATCGCCGGGAACCCGCCGCGGGTACGACCCGACTACCTGGTCCGGGCCCGCAGCTTCGGGCCCTCAGCACGATCACCGACCAGGAGAGTTGTCATGCGTCCTCGCGTTGTCTGCGGTATCGCGGCCGTCGTCGCCCTGTTCGCCACGGCCTGCGGAAGCGGCGGCGGACAGAGTGCCTCCGTCACCGCCCAGGCCGCCCCGGCCGGGGGCTACCCCGTCAAGGTCGCCGACTGCATGGGCAAGGAGACCACTGTCGCCAAGGCCCCGGCGAAGATCGTCACCAGCAACGCGTCGAGCCTGGAGATGCTGCTCCAACTCGGCGCCGGCGACCGGGTGATCGGCACCGGTTTCCCGCCCGGCAAGGGCACTCTGCCTGCGGACGTCGCCGAGCAGGGCGCCAAGGTGCCTGTGCTCGGCGACAAGGTCATCGCGAAGGAGAAGCTGCTCGGCTCAGGCGCCGACCTGTACGTCGACACCTTCAGCGCGATGCCGATGATGGGCGGCGGCGCCACCGGGCCCAGCGAGGAGGAGTTCGCGGCGGCCGGCATCCAGCACGTCTACCTGCTGTCCACCGCCTGCGCCGGCACCCCGAAGGCCGCCAAGGCGCCGCGCACCGACCTCGCCGAGGTCGAGAACGACATCCGCCGTCTGGGCGCCGTCACCGGCACCGCGGCCCGCGCCGAGGAACTCGTCACCGGGATGGAGAAGCGGATCGGCGAGGTCCGCACCGCGCTCGCCGGCGTTCCGGACGACAAGCGGCCCAGCTACTTCGTCTTCGACTTCGACGCCGGCACCAAGCAGCCGACGGCCGTCTGTGGACGGCAGATCGCCAACGCCGTGATCACCCAGGCGGGGGCCCGCAACGTGTTCGCCGACTGCGACGCTGACTTCAAGCCCGGCTCCTGGGAGGACGTCGTCGCCAAGAACCCGGACTGGATCCAGCTGGCCGTGCGCAACCGGGGCAGCGAGGAGGCCACCCGCAAGGCCTTCGACGACGCCGAGGCGTTCCTGAGGAGCTTCCCGGCGACCCAGGGCCTGAAGGCCGTCCAGGAGGGGCACTTCGTGCGGCTGGGCTCCGAGGTGACCACCATCGCCGGGGTGCGCAATGCCGACGCCGTCCGGCAGATCGCCGTCACCGTCCACCCCGACCTCGTCAAGAACGGCCAGTAGAACATGACTTCGGCCGCTCGTGCCGATGCCGCCGACGTCCGCCTCCCGGCCCGCGCCCTGCGGGCCGGGCCGCTGGCCGCCGTACTCGCCGTCGCCCTGCTGCTCGCGCTGACCGCCGCCGTCTCGCTCGGCTCGGTGGACCTCCCGCCCGGCGAGGTCTGGTCGGTGGTCGCCCACCACCTCACCGGACGGGCCCCCGAGCCCGGCACCCGCGACCTCATCGTCTGGCAACTGCGCGTCCCCCGCGCCCTGCTGGCGGCCGTGGTGGGCGCCGGGCTCGGCCTGGTCGGCACCGCCGTGCAGGCCCTGGTCCGCAACCCGCTCGCCGACCCCTACCTGCTCGGCATCTCCTCCGGCGCCTCGCTCGGGGCGGTCGCCACCATCGTCCTGGGCGCCGCCTTCGGACTCGAACTCTCCTTCGGCAGCGCGCTCGGCCTCACCGTCTCCGTGGCGGCGTTCGCCGGCGCGCTCGCCGCGTTCTCCCTGGTCTGGCTGATGGCCCGGCGCGGCGGCGGCTTCTCCCCGCTGCGCCTAGTGCTGGCCGGCATCGGCATCGCCCAGTTCCTCGGCGGCATCACCAGCTACCTCGTCCTGCAGACCCGCGACGAGCAGCAGACCCGGGGCGTGCTGTTCTGGCTCATGGGCAGCCTCGGCGGCGCAGTCTGGGCCCAACTCGCCGTTCCCGTCGTCGCGGTGGCGCTCGGACTCGTCCTGCTCCAGGCCCGCGCCCGGGGCCTGAACGCCATGCTGATGGGCGACGAGACGGCCGCCGGACTCGGCGTGGACGTCGCCCGGCTGCGCCGCGAGGTGTTCGTCGTCACCAGCGTGCTCACCGGGGTGCTGGTCGCCGTCTCCGGTGCGATCGGCTTCGTCGGACTGATGGTGCCGCACGTCTGCCGACTACTGGTCGGCGGCGACCACCGGCGCCTGCTGCCGCTGTCCGCGCTCACCGGGGCGGTGCTCCTCGTCGTGGTCGATACCGTGGCCCGCACCGCCCTGAACGACCAGGAACTGCCGATCGGCGTGGTCACCGCCGTCCTCGGCGCCCCCACCCTGCTCTACCTGCTGGACCGACGACTGGAGCGCAATTGAGGATCGCCGTCGAGGACTTGAGCGTCGCCCTGGCCGGCCGGACGGTGGTGGCCGGGGTCCACCTGGTCGCCGAGGAGGGGGAGATCGCCGGGCTGGTCGGGCCCAACGGCAGCGGCAAGTCCAGCCTGCTGCGCACCGTCTACCGGCACCTGCGGCCGAGTGCCGGGCGGGTGCTGCTGGCCGGGCGGGACCTGGCGGAGCTGCGGCCCGCGCAGTCCGCCCGGCACATCGGGGCGCTGCCCCAGGAGCGCGGCGGGGACTTCGAGCTGAGCGTGCGCGAGGTGGTCGCGATGGGCCGCACCCCGTACAAGCGGGCCTTCGCGGCCGACGACGCCGAGGACCACCGGATCACCGCCGAGGCCCTGGCCCGGGTCGGCATGGCCGAGGCGGCCGACCGCCGGTTCGCCCAACTGTCCGGCGGTGAACGGCAGCGGGTACTGCTCGCCCGCGCGCTCGCCCAGCAGCCGGCCGTCCTGGTCCTGGACGAGCCGACCAACCACCTGGACGTCCGGCATCAGGTTGAACTCCTCGCCCTGTTGCGGGAACAGCGCCGCACCACCCTGGTCGCGCTGCACGACCTCAACGCCGCCGCCTCGGTCTGCGACCGGCTGCACGTGCTGCACCGGGGCGCCCTGGTGGCCTCGGGGGCGCCGCGCGAGGTGCTGACCGCTGACCTGCTGGCCGAGGTCTTCGGCGTGCGGGCCGCGGTGGTCGAGCACCCGCTCACCGGCGACCCGCTGATCGCCTTCGACCACCGCGCTCCGGCCGGCGTCTCCGTACCCCAGCGGCTCGGGTCTCGGCAGCTCGGGTCTCAGTAGCCTTCGTAGTGGCTCGGCCGGCCCTCGCGCATGACCGGCCGGCCGAGCCGGGCCGCCTCCTCGTTGCGCAGCAACTCCCAGGTGCCGTCAGGTCGGTGGAGCACCGCCGAGTGCCAGGGCGTCATCCAGGCGTCGGCCGCCTCCAGCAACCGGATGCCGAACTTCAGCACCCCGGCCGGCTGCGGGTGGATGGAGAGCCGCACCGACCGGGGGTGCTGCTCGGCGATCAACTCGCCCCAGGCGCGGCTGCGCTGGATCACCCCGTACGCGCGGCGGCGGCACTCCCGCTGCAGGGCCGACTTGGTGCCGGGGAAGCCCACGGCGTCCTCGGTGAGGAATCGGGTGATGCCGCGGTAGAGCCGCAGGGTCTCCTCCTCGGTCATCACCTGTTCGCGCAACTCCTGGACACTGGGCGCGTATTGTGCGTGCACCCGGGCCCGCTTCCGGTCGTACGGAAGGTCGCCCAGCACCGCTCGCAGGTCGAAGGTGTCGAGGTGGCGGAGGCCCTCGCGCTCGATCATCGCGGTCAACTCGTCCGAGTACTCGTCGATGTGCTCGTCCGGGACGTTGATCAGGTCGCCGAAGATGTGCCCGTCCGAGCAGATCAGGATCCGCGCGCCGGGCGGGTGGATCCGGCCGATCTCGGCGCAGAGCCCGTCCAGGAAGGTCAGCGACAGCCGCTCGCCCTCGTCGGGCAGGTGGCTGAGCACCTTCGCCGGGTTCGGCGACTTGCACGGGAAACCCGGCAGGGTGAAGACGATCGGCTCACCGGCGGCGATGAAGTCCGCCAACTGCGCGAACTGGAACGGGAAGTGTTCGGGCCTGGCGTCGAACTCCGGATCGGAGGCGCGGCGGTGCGGCAGCAGCAGGCCGAGTATGCGCGCGGCGAGCTGCGCCGTCGACCGCTGCTCGGGGGCGCTGGTGACGACGGGGACGGTGCCGACGGGCGGCATGATGGGTCTCCTCCACGGATGGGCGGGCGTGCGGGCTTCGGACAGGCGGAGCCGGGCGGGTGACGTTCAGGTGCGGCGGGCGTAGGCGACCGGCAGGCGGTTGACGCCGCGGGCCAGGACGGCGGGGATCCAGGCGAGGTCGTCCGGGCCGTCTCCGGGCGTCTCGGCGGGGCGCAGTCCGGGCAGCCGGGTGAGCAGGGCGGCGACGGCGATCTGGAGCTCGGCCCTGGCCAGGGCGGCGCCCGGGCAGTAGTGGATGCCGTGGCCGAAGGCCAGGTGGGCGTTGGGTGTGCGGTCGAGGTCGAGGTCGAGGTCGAGGTCGAGGTCGAGGTCGAGCCGGTCGGCCTCGGGGAACTGCGCGTCGTCGCGGTTGGCGGCGCAGAGTGAGACGATCACCGAGTCGCCGGCCGGGACGGTGGTGCCGAACAGGTCGCTGTCCTCGGCGAAGAAGCGCCAGGTGGTGAGCTCGAACGCGGCGTCGTGGCGCAGCAGTTCCTCCACCGCGCGAGCCAGTCGGCCGGGCTCGTCCAGGCTCCCGCGCAGCGCGGCGAGCTGTTCGGGGTGGCGCAGCAGGGTGACCAGCATGGTGGTGATCTGGTTGGTGACCGGCTCCTGCCCGGCGACCAGCAGCTGGAACACCATCGAGTCGAGCTCCTCGCGGCTCAACTCGCCCGCGTCGTGGGCGACGACGAGCCGGCCGAGCAGGTCCTCGCCCTCCGTCCAGCCGGGCGCCCGGGAGTCGGCGCGCTTGTGGGCGACGACATCGGCGATGTACGTCTGCAGGCCGCGCAGCCGTGCCTCGTAGGCCGGGCGGCCCGGGTCCTGGGGGCCGACGGGCTGGACCACCTTGCCCCAGTCGCGGTCGAAGCGGTCCGCCAACTCGGCGGGCAGGCCGATGACTTCCGCGAGCACCCGGAAGGGGTAGTGGGCCGCGAAGCCCGCCACCAGGTCGGCGCCGCCGGTCCCGGGAAGTCCGTCCACCAGGGCGTCGGCGAGTTCCTGCAACCGGGGGCGCAGCGACTCCACCCGGCGAGGGGTGAAGGCGTCCAGGACGAGGCGGCGCATGGCGGTGTGCTTGGGCGGGTCCTGGTGCAGTAGGTGGACCTGGAGCTGGGAGTGCTGCGGTTCCGGCATGATCGACGCCAGCCGGCGCCAATTCTCGTTGCCCAGAGCGTGGTTCTTGCCGAGTCTGGGGTCGTTGAGGGTCGCGTGGGCGGCCTGGTAGCCGGTGACGAGCCAGGCGTGGATGCCGCTCGGGAACTCCACCCGGTGCACCGGTCCGGCCGCGCGCATCCGGCGGTAGAGCGGGTACGGGTCGGTCTTGTACGCCGAGCCGTACAACGGGACGGGGTCGGGGAGTCGGTCGTAGCCGTACGGGCAGCGCGAGGCCTCGCCCGTGGCCTCGGTCGCGGCCGGGACGTGGGTGGTATCGGTCATGGGTGTGCATCCTCCGGTGAGGCGGGTGTGTCTGTTTCGGCCTAGGACCCAAGAGGCAGCCCCTGGGCCTGCGGGCTGCGGCGGTGCAGGGCGAGCGGCACCACGGCGGTGGCGGCGACGGTGGCGGCCAGGGCGATGCCCGCGTGGGTGCCGGTGGTGGCGCGGTCGCCCGCCAGGGCCGCGGCGGTGGCCAGGGCCGGGCCGAGGGCGAAGCCCAGGCTGCGGGAGAGCTGGACGGCGGAACCGGCGGTGGCCAGCTTCCCGCGCGGGGAGGCGGACATCACCAGTGCCTGGGTGGGGCCGCCGTTGAGGCCCATCCCGGCACCGGCGAGGGCGAGCCGGCGGCGATGTCGAGGGCGGACCAGTCGGCGCCCACCGGAATGAGCAGCGCCAGACCGAGGGCGGTGATGGCGGCACCGGTCAGCGCCGTCGGCCGGGCGCCCCAACGGTCGGCCAGCCGCCCGCCGACCCGCCCGGCCAGCACCATGCCGAGCGGAAAGGCCAGCATGGTCAGCGCGGTGGCGGTCGCGCTCTCGCCCTGCGGGCCGCGCAGGTGCTGGACCAGCAGGTATTGGCAGGCCGCGAAGCCGGCGGCGAGCGCCAGCACCGAGGCGTTCACCCCGGCGGTTCCGGCGGCCCGCAGGACCTCGGCGACCGGCCGACCACCGGGGCGGCGCAGCCACAACAGCACCAGCGGTACGGCGGGCAGCGCGAGCAGCAGCCATTGCGGGGCCTGCGGCGCCAGGGTGAGTCCGAGCAGGACGGTGGCAACCGCGGCACCGATCAGGGCGGCATCGCCGAGCGAACCCCGGTCGGGCAGTCGAAGCCCGCCGCGCCTCGGGGTGTTCCGCCGCACGATCAGGACGGCGGCCAGGCAGACCGGCAGCTTTACCAGGAAGATCGCCCGCCAGCCGAGATGGTCCAGCAGCAGACCGCCGACCACCGGACCGGTGACGGCCCCGAGCGGCCCGAGCGTCGCGGGCACGCTCATCGCCCGTCCGCGTAGCTCTGGCCGGACGGAGGTCGCGGCCAGCACCGGCATCAGGACGAACAGCACGGCCCCGAAGGCACCTTGCAGCAGTCGTGCCGCGATCAGCCAACCCGCCCACGGGGCCAGGGCGGCCAGCACGCTGCAGGCGGCGAAGCAGCCGACCGCGAGCAGCAGCGCGGACCGGGTGCCGACCTGGTCCAGCCGCCGCCCGGCGGGCAACAGCAGTGCGACGAGGGGGAGTTGGTATCCGAGGACGGCCCACTGGGCGACCCCGGGGGAGACGTGCAGGCCGGTGGATATGTCGGTGAGCGCCAGGTTGACCACGTTCATGTCGAGCATAGCGACGAACGAGAGCAGCCCGGCGGCGACGACCAGACTCCAGCGGTCGACCGGTTGTGCCTGGCCGTCCGTCAGCGATGCTGCGGTCGTCCGGTGTCGCGCCGCCATGAGATCCTCCGTTTCCCCGTAGCCGTTCCGGGCACCGCCTCGGCGGCGGGGTCCGGTACAGCAGTCGGGGGCGCGGCGACTCCAGTTCCGAACACCTGGGGGAATTTTTTCGAGGGGCGGCTTTCAGGTAACGGATTACAGATGACGGCTGACAGATGACGGCCGACAGATTTCGAAATCTGTCAGCCGTCATCTGTTATTTGTTATCTGTTATCCGTCGTCCGTTCATCGCCGCTCAGCAGGCCGCCGCGAGCTCCCCGGTCTCGGCCGCCCGCAGTCGCGCCATCAGCTCCTCCCGCGCCCTGGCGACCCGGGAGCGTACGGTGCCGACCGGGCAGCCCGCGACCGCCGCCGCCTCCGCGTAGCTCAGGCCGACCACCTGGGTCAGCACGAAGGCCTCCCGCCGCTGCGCGGGCACCCGCTCGAGCAGGTCCCCGAGGGCGATCCCGTCCTCGAATCCGGCCGTCGGGGTGCCGCTCTGCCGTTCCGCCGCCTCCTGCCAGTCCGGCAGTGCCGCGCAGCGCGGCCGGGCGGCGGCCATCCGGTACCGGTCGATCACCGTGCGCCGGGCGATGGACAGCAGCCAGGTGCGGGCCGAGGAGCGTCCGGCGAAGGCGGGCAGGCCGCGCAGCGCGCGCAGGAAGGTTTCCTGGGCGAGGTCGTCGGCGGACTGGACGTCCGTCAGGTGGGCGACGAAGCGCCACACGTCCCGCTGGGTCGCGCGGACGAAGGCCTCGACGTCGGCTGCCCGGCCCGAGCGGGCGGTCAGTGCGAGCGTGGTGAGCTGGTCGTCATCCACGACGGCCCCCCGTCCGGCCCGCCGTCCCGGTGTGGCAACCGTGCGGGACGATGGTCACATGAGATGCGCGCAGTTCCGTACCGCTCTGTCCGCCCGGCTCGACGGTGAACCGAGTGGCCTGCCGGGCACCCGGCTGGACAAGCACCTCGCGCGCTGCGCCGGCTGTCGGGAGTGGCTGGATCGGGCCGGGCGGCTGCGCGGCCGGGTGCGGGCGGCCGCCGCCGACGGGCCGTCGGCGGAGTGGTCGGCCCGGCTGCTGACCCGGCTGGGGGCGGACGGTCCGCTCGGTCAGGCTCCGGAGGGGCCGCAGACCGCGGAGCGGTAGGACGGTGGCGTCGGCCGGAGCCGGGGTGCCGTCGTAGTCAGGCATGGGAAGGTCCCGAGGGGAAGGCTGGGAACGGTGCCGCGCGAAGCGGCACCGAAGGAGTCCGTGGGCAGCCGCGCGGCACACCGCACTTCCCGGAGGAGGCGTCGGCGAACGCGGGCCCGAGCCCGGTCATGACGGCGCACGGGGTACGGCGGCGCAGCGGCCCAGGGCGCTACGGCAGTGGGCACAGCGGCGACGGCGACGGCGGCGGTACGACAGGGCGACCTGCCCATCGCGGAGGTCCCAGCGCGGACCGGGGTCGGCCGGGGGAGCGGTGCGGCGGGCGTGTCAGCAGGCGAGGGCGAACGCCGGCGGCCCGCGCCGGACGACGGCATGCGTGAGCAGCACCGACCGGGGCAGCCGGGCCGGTCGGTCGGCGGGCCGGGGCGGCGTCGGCGGCCGGTACCCGAACGGGCGCGCGAACAGCGCCAGCAGCGGGAGCAGCAGCGCCCCCGCGACCACGCTCCCGAGCACGCCGAGCAGCTCGAAGAGCCGCACCAACGCCACGTCACCGCGCCAGAGCAGGAGCGCACAGGCCAGCGCCGCCAGGATGTGGGCGACGGCCATCCCCGGCGACATGCCGTGGGACATCGCGTGTGCCATCCCGCCGGACATGCCGTGCGACATCCCGTCCGGCATCCCCGAGGGCATCGGGTGCCGCATCCCCGGGGCCATGCCCGGCATCCCCGTCATCCCGGACAGCCCCATGTCCATGGCCATCCCGTCGGTCGACCCCGCCGCCACCCCGTGGTGCATCCCCGCCATCGGGCGCAGGCTGCCGGCGGTCGGCGGGACGTCCGGGTCGATGCCCGCCATCCGTGCCAGTTCGACGGGGGAGAGCGCGCCCGCTGCCCGGTCCGGGTTGCAGAGCAGCAGGGCGGCCCAGTCCGTGGTGGCGAGCCGGCCGAGACCGCCGCCCGATCGGCCGAGCGACCCGGCCTGTTCGAACAGCAGGTGCAGCGCGCTCTGCGCCGCGACCATCCACGCGCTGATCACGCCGAGCCCGCGCCGCTTCCCGGCCAGCAGCCAGGTCAGCCCGAGGATCGACCCGAACGCGCCGAACAGCACCGGCGGCGAGACCCCGGCCCCGGCCATGGCGACGTGCGCCGTGGCGGCCATCGCCACGCACAGCGCGGCGAAGACCGCGGCGCGCAGCAGGCGGATCCGGTCGGTCATCACGATGGCACCCATCGTCGCACCTGGCCCGCCCCGCCCGGACCGCACCCTCCGGTATTGGCCGGTTCCGCCCGTGAGACCATGCCCAGCCGCCGACCAGCCGCCGACCAGGCCCCGGACCGAGCCGTCGATCACGAGCTGGGCGGCCCCGGCGGAACGCTGCTGCGGGCGGGGGAGAAGGCCGCGCTGTCCTACGGCTCGGCGAACCGGGACGAGGCGCTCTTCCCCGGCCCTGACGCCTTCGACATCACCCGCGGCCCCAACCCCCACCTCGGCTTCGGCGGCGGCGGTCCGTGCTACTGCCTGGGTGCCCACCTGGCCCGGCAGGAGATGGCGGCGCCGCTGCGTGAGCTGTACACCCGACTGCCCGACATCCGGTTGATCGGGGAGCCGGAGTTCGCCGCGTCCGGCTTCGACCACCGGGTCCGCTCGCTGCGGTGCACCTTCTGAGCCCCGGCTGATCCGTTGACCCGTCAGACGAGCTCCCAGACCGCCTGGTCGTGCGCGAAGAGCACCTGGCGCGGCCCGTGCTCCGCCACCCGGTCCAGCCAGCCGCGGTACCCGGGCAGCGGCGCCGCCACCCCCTCGCGCGCGGCCTGCCGGGCGAGCACCGCCTGCCCGTACTCGGTGGCGAAGTCGTACGCCTGCCCGGCCAGCAGGACGGTGCAGTCGCCCAGCCGCTCGACCAGCAGGGACTGGTGGCCATCGGTGTGCCCGGGGGTGGGCAGCACCCGGACGCCGGGCCAGACCTCGGTCTCGCCGTCGAGCTCGCGGTAGACGGCGTCGGGGAAGTCGACCAGCGCGTCGATGGTGTAGTCGCCGCGCCGGGCGGTCGCCAACTCCTTCGCCTGGACCAGGACCGGCGTCCCGGCGAGCAGCGGGTTGCCGCCGCAGTGGTCGAAGTGCAGGTGGCAGTTGACCACCAGGTCGATGTCCGAGACCGAGACGCCGGCCGCGGCGAGCGCCTCCGGCAGCGGGCGGCGGACCGGACGGTAGTGCGCCTCGGTCTCCGGCGAGCCGGCGCCGATCCCGGTGTCGAACAGCAGCAGCCCCTCCGGGCCCCGGACCAGGTATGCGAGCACCGGCTCCACCCGCGGCTCGGGGCCGCCCACCTCGGAGGCCGGCCGGACGAAGTAGCCCAGGTCGAGACGGCGGATCGTGTACATTTGTCCCCCCTGTCGCTCAGCCCGTGCGTGCGGCCGAACCGGCCGCCGCCGCTTTGCACCCTATCTACGGACCGACGGCCGACCGCCGGTCCTTCACCGCTTCCCCATCGGACCGGGGCTGACCTGCACGATTCCCGGCAGGCCGGAGGGCGGACAGCCCGGGCTGCGAGCGTCGTCGGTGCCTGGTGGCGGGCGTCACGGCGGGTGCCGGGGAAGCGGAGCACAATGCCGGACATGACCGATCGTCTGATCCCGCCTGGGGGCGAGTCCGCCGACCGTCCTACCACCGACCGTCCTACCACCGACCGTCCTACCACCGACCGTCCTACCACCGACCGTCCTACCACCGACCGTCCTACCACCGACCGTCCGACCGCCGACGCCTGGGCCGCCCTGGGCGGACCTGCCGAACTCCTGGACCGGGTGGGCTTCCACGGCCCGCAGGACGTCCTGCCCTCCGGTCTGCCGGTGCGCCGGCTCGCCCGCGCCACCGTGGCCGCCTGCTCGCTGGCCGCCGCCGAGCTGGCCGCCCACCGCGCCGGCGGCGCCGTCCCCGCCGTCCGGGTGGACGAGGGGGCCGTCGCCACCGCTTTCGTCAGCGAGCGGCACCTGACCGTCGACAGCCGTACGCCCGTCAGTTTCGCCCCGCACTCCGGCTTCTGGCGCACCGCCGACGGCTGGGTCCGCACCCACGCCAACTACCCGCACCACCGCGCCCGGCTGCTCGTCGCCCTCGACCTCGCGTCCGACGCCGGGCCCGAGCAGCTGGCCGAGGCGCTCGGCAAGTTGCCGGCCGAGCAGATCCAGGAGCGCGCGTACCCGGCTGGGGCGCTCGCTGTGGCGGTCGCGCCGGTGAGTGCGGCCGTGCACCCCCTGGTGGAGAGCCAGGAGATCGGGGCCGCGCCCGTCCGTCCGCTCGGTGCGGCCCCGGTGGACCGGCCCGCCGCCGGGGTCCGGGTCCTCGACCTCACCCGGGTGATCGCCGGACCGGTCGCCACCCGCACCCTGGCCCTGCTCGGCGCCGACGTGCTGCGGATCGACTCGCCCCGGCTGCCCGAGGCGGAGGACGCCCACGCCGACACCGGCTTCGGCAAGCGCTCCGCCCGCCTCGACCTCGCCGACCCTGCCGACCGCGTCACCTTCGAGGGCCTGCTCGACACCGCCGACGTCGTGGTCACCGGCTACCGCCCCGGCGCCCTGGACGCCCACGGCCTTGCCCCCGGCGCCCTGTTCGCCCGCCGCCCCGACCTGATTGTCGCCCAGCTCTGCGCCTGGGGCTGGACCGGCCCCTGGGCCGGACGCCGAGGCTTCGACAGCCTGGTCCAGGCCGGTGTCGGCATCGCCGCCCACGAGGCGGCCCCCGACGGCCGCCCCGGCGTCCTGCCCGCCCAGGCCCTCGACCACGGCACCGGCTACCTGGTCGCCGCCGCCGTCCTGCGCGCCCTCACCGACCAGCGCACCGACCGTCCCGGCGGCCGCCACCTGCGATTCTCGCTGGCCGGCACCGCCTCTTGGCTGCTGCACGGCATCCCGCCCGAGGGGCCGGTCGAGCCGCGCGAGACCGCCGAGCCGTACGACCCGGCGAGCCGGCTCACCGAGACCGACTCGGCGTACGGGCGGCTGCGGCACGCCCTGCCGCCCATCGGTTATGAGGGCGCGCCCGCCGACTGGGCGCGCCCGCCGGGGCGTTGGGGGACGGACGCGCCGGTCTGGCTCTGAGCGGTCAGCGGTGCGGCGGGCGGTGTCAGCGGGGTCTGGCAGCATCCTGCGCATGACTGCCGCACACGCCACCGACTACACCTGGTTCGAGAAGCGCTACCCCGTCCTGGGCGAGGCCTACTGCCTCACCCAGGTCCAGGGGATCGGTGCCGACGAACTGCTGCGCCGCTTCGACGCCCTGACCGGCCGGGAGGTCACCGGGCTGGACGCGGTGCTCGCCGCCTGGGAGACCTTCGACGACGGGGAGGACGAGGAAGCCGAGGAGCTGTTCGACTTGGACGAGGACCGTATCCTCGTCGCCGTCACCGAGCTCGACGGTTGGGCCCTGGCGGTCGAGCCGTACGGCTACCTCGGCAGCCTGTACGAGGTCGTCCCCCGGCTCGGCGAGGGCACCCGGCTGGTCTCGCACTTCCGGAACGTCAACGCGGCGGACGACTTCCACTGGTGGGAGCACGGCACCTGCCGGCTGCACTTCGAGCCGCTCTTCGCCGATCAGCGGGACGGCACGGACGCCGAGGCCCCGAGCACCGTGGAGCTGCTGACGGCCTGCGGCTTCCAGCTGGACGGGGAGCGCTACGAGCTGCACACCGAGGCGGCGTTCGCGCTGGCCGAGCGGCTGACCGATGTCCGGCTCAGCCCGGAACGGCTGGAGGCCGCCACCTTCCGGCTCGGCTACGCGCCCCGGCCCTGAGCACGAGGCGGTAGCGCGGCGCCGAGATCGGTGACGGCCTCCGGTGTGGCGGTGGCCTCCGGTGTGGTGGCGCTGGTCAGACCCCCGAGGGGATCTGCTTGGCCTGGCCGCGCATCCGGAGGGCCGTCGCGATCTCGACCACGCCCAGGATCAGCAGCCAGCACCCGGCCAGCACGGTCAGCGCGGTGATCGAGCCGACCGGCCAGACCATCAGCAGCACGCCGGCCAGGGTGTTGGCCACGCCCGCGAAGGCCTGCCAGCCGCGGGCGGGCATCAGCGGGTCGGAGATCGCGGCGGCGAGCTGGGTGATGCCGCGGAACAGCCAGCCGATGCCGATCCAGAGTGCGAGCAGCAGCAGCGACTGCGCGGCGCTGCGGAAGCAGAGCAGCCCGAGCAGCACGCAGATCGCGCCGCTGATGAAGGCCAGCACCCGCATCGCGGTGGTGGCGTGGGTGCCGAACGCGGCGACCAGCTGCACGATGCCGATCAGCAGCAGGTAGAGCCCGAACAGCACGCCCACCACCAGCAGTGTCTCCCGGGGCCAGGCGAAGACCACGATTCCGAGGGCGAGGGAGGCCGCACCGGCGGCCAGCAGCACCTGCCAGGCGGCCCGGGCGAGCATGCCGAGCGGGCCCTGGACCGGGGAACCGTCGGGGGTGATGATCGGAGGGGTCACGGTGACGTACTCCTCGGGGCTGGGGGCGGAGAGCGAACCCCAGCCTCTTCGCTCCCCTGTCAGACCGCGCGTCGGGTACGTCTGTTCGAGTGACTTCCGGGGGTCGCCGGAACGACACCCTCCGGTCGCTCGTCGTCGATATCATCCCTCGGTATGACTTCTGAAGGGTGGGGGACCCCTCCGGTCGAGCCGATCAGCCAGCACTACATCGTCTGCGGGGGCAACGCGCTGGCGCACCGGCTGGTCCTGGAACTCGTCGAGCACTACGAGGTACCGGTCGTCGTCCTGGTCGCCGACCGCACGCGCGACCACGCGCCGCAGATCGAGCAACTCCCCGGCGTCGCCGCCGTGGTGGAGTACCCGAGCGTCACCGACGAGGCGCTGCGCGCGGTCTCCATCGGCACCGCCCGGGGACTCGCCCTGGTCGAGGGCAGCGACCAGGACAACATCCACGCCGCGCTCAGCGCCCAGGGCCACAACGCCGACATCCGGATCGTGTTCCGGATGTTCAACCAGCGTCTCGGCGAGAACATCCAACGGCTGCTCAAGAACGGCGCCGCGCTCTCCGGTTCCGCCACCGCCGCCCCGGCCTTCGCCGCCGCCGCGCTCGGGCGGCCCAACTCGGTCGAGATCGACGGACGGTACCTGCACATCGCCTTCGACGACGCCATCGCCTCCGACCGGATCTGCGTGGTCGCCGACCAGATCGACCGGCAGGACCTCAGCAAGATCCGCCTCCTGCCGGAACAGGAGGGCGACTCGGCCGGGTTCGTCCGCCTCGCCCGCGAGTTCGGCGACGACGGGCCGGTCATTCCCGGCGGGGTGCGCCGCGATCCGGTGCCGACCGGCGAGCCCGAGGAGCCGCCGGGCGGGAGGGCCGCGCTGCAGGCGCTGCCCATCGAACCCCGGGAGCCGATCAGCTGGGCGCGACGGCTGCGCTGGCGGGCGCTCGATACCATGCGCTTCCTCACCAGCGCCCGGCTGCGGGTGGTGCTGCTCACCGCGCTCGCCGCGGTGCTGATGGCCTTCGGCGTGCTCTGGTACCTCAACCGGGACTTCGGCTGGACCGTCTACACCTCGCTGCTCGACCTGGCCGGCGCCGCCCAGCCCGACCAGCAGGCCGACGTCGCCGCCGGGACCGGGACGGGCGGGCTCTGGCAGCGGGTCGCCCAGGTGGTCATCACCATCTGCGGGATCACCTTCGCGCCGGTCGCCACCGCCATCGCGGTCGAGGTGCTCGGCTCCGGGCGGCGCGGGCTGCCCCGCAACCCCAGTGCGGGCACCCGGGACCACGTCATCGTCGTCGGGCTCGGCAACGTCGGCACCCGTGTCACGACCCAGCTGCACGAGATGGGCGTGCCGGTGGTCTGCATGGAACGCGACCCGCAGGCCCGCGGCATCGCCGCCGTCCGGGCGCTCGGCATCCCGGTGGTGCTGGGCGACGGGCCGTTCGAGGAGCAGCTGCGCCGGGCCAGGCTGAAGCACAGCCGGGCGGTGGTCGCGGTCAGCGGGGACGACGCCACCAACCTGGAGGCGGCACTGGAGGCGCGGCACGGCAACCCCGAGGTGCGGGTGGTGGTGCGGCTGTTCGACGACAACTTCGCCGGCCACTTCTACAAGACGCTGGACAACGCGGCCTCCCGGTCGGTGTCCTACCTGGCCGCACCCGCCTTCGCCGCCGCCCTGATGGGCAGCGAGGTGCGCGGGACGCTGTCGGTGTTCCGGCACGCGCTGCTGATCGCCGAGCTGACGGTGGAGGACGGCAGCGGACTGATCGGCCTGAACCGGCACGACCTGGAGGACCCGGGCGGAGTCCGGGTGATCGCCGCCCGATTCGCGCGCAGCGACCACCTGCAGTGGAACTTCCCGGACCGCACCCGGCGGCTGACCCCGGGCGACCTGATCGTGGTCGCCGCCACCCGCAGCGGACTGGCGCGGCTCAACACGGTGCTGGTGGAGGAGGGGTGACGCGCGGCGGCGGGACGCCGGGACCGGGCGTGCGGCGGCGGGCGACGGGTGACGGCGACGGGTGACGGCGAACGGATGCCCGCGAACAGATGACGGCTGACAGATTTCAGATGATGAAATCTGTCAGCCGTCATCCGTCAGTTGTGCGCCGTCAGCGGTTCTCGAACTTCGGCGGGCGCTTATCGGCGAAGGCCGCCATGCCCTCCTTCTGGTCCGCCGTGGCGAAGGCCGCGTGGAAGAGCCGGCGCTCGAAGCGGACGCCCTCGGCGAGCGTGGTCTCGAAGGCGCGGTTGACGCTCTCCTTCATCATGATCGCCGCCGGGGTGGACATCGCCGCGACGGTCTCGGCGGTGGCCAGCGCCTCCGCGAGCAGCTGGTCGGCCGGGACGATGCGGGAGACCAGGCCGGCCCGCTCGGCCTCCTCGGCGCCCATCATCCGGCCGGTCAGGCACAGCTCCATCGCCTTCGCCTTGCCGACCGCCCGGGTCAGCCGCTGCGAGCCGCCGATGCCCGGGATCACACCGAGCTTGATCTCCGGCTGCCCGAACTTCGCGGTGTCCGCCGCCAGCAGGATGTCGCACAGCATCGCCAGCTCGCAGCCGCCGCCCAGCGCGAAGCCGGCCACCGCCGCGACGACCGGCTTGCGCAGCTGGCCGAGCCGGTCCCAGGGGCCCAGCCAGTCGTCCAGGTAGACGTCCGGGAAGTGGTTGCCCTGCATCTCCTTGATGTCGGCGCCGGCCGCGAAGGCCTTCTCCGAACCGGTGATCACCAGACACCCGATCTCCGGGTCCCGGTCGAAGGCGGTGGCGGCCGCCACCACCTCGTTCATCAGCTGGGTGTTCAGCGCGTTGAGCGCCTTGGGCCGGTTGAGCGTGATCAGCCCCACCCGGCCCTTGCGCTCGACCAGGATCGTCTCGTAGGTCTCGGTCTCGGTCATCGCCGTTGACTCCCATTCCGCTGCTCGGCGCCGCACGGGCGCGCCCTGACCACCCAACGATCTACGACGCGCCCCGCCTCGCGCCAGTCTTGGCATGCGAGACGCCGGTCACCAGCCTGGCGGGGCCCCTCGGAACCGGACGCCGTAGCGCTCCGCGCCCAGCCGAACGGTCTCGGCCTTGACCTCGCCCCGGCGGGCCGGCGCGGCCGGGGCCGCGACCGTCACCGACTGTCGCGCCACTTCGCGATCTCCTCGGCATCGACGGTTGACGGGATCAGCGGAGCGGACGGTCAGGTAGAGCGCTCGGCCAGGTGGAGCGGCCGCTGGCACCGGGTGGGTCATGGCGGGCTCCAGGCGTGCCGGGTAGGGGAGTCGGTGGATCCGGTGGTCAGGCCAGGCCCAGCTCGTCGCCCTCGCGCGGGGCGAGGAAGCGCGCGACGTCGGCCTCCGTCACCTCGGCGAGCGTGCCCGGCGACCAGCGCGGGTTGCGGTCCTTGTCGACCACCTGGGCGCGGATGCCCTCGACCAGGTCGTGGCCGTCCAGCGCGGCGCAGGAGACGCGGTACTCCTGGTCCAGTACGGCCTTCAGCGAGGGCAGCGTACGGGCCCGGCGCAGCGCGGCCAGGGTGACCTTGACGGCGGTGGGGGAGTTCCCGAGGACCAGTTCGGCGGCCTCCTTCGCCTCCGGCACACCGGCGTCGAGCAGCCGGTCGACGATCTCCTCGACGGTGTCGGCCGCGTAACAGGCGTCGATCCACTCGCGCCGGGCGGCGAGTGCGGCGGGCGGCGCGGCCTCGGCGTGCGCGGCGACGGTGGCGGCCGGATCGGCGCTGCGGGCGAGGGCGCCGAGCAGCTCGGGCAGGCGCGCGGACGGGACGTAGTGGTCCGCGAAGCCGCACAGCAGGGCGTCGCCGGGGCCCATCGAGGCTGAGGTGAGCCCGAGGTGGGTGCCCAACTCGCCAGGGGCGTGGGCGAGCAGGCGGCTGCCGCCGACATCCGGGACGAGGCCGATCCGGGTCTCGGGCATCGCGACCGTGGAGCGCTCGGTGACGATCCGCACCGCGCCATGGGCGGACAGGCCGACGCCGCCGCCCATGGTGATGCCGTCCATCACCGCGACGTACGGCTTCGGGTAGTCGGCGATCAGCGCGTTCAGCCGGTACTCGTCGCGGAAGAAGGCGCGGGTGCCGGCCCCGCCCCTCGTGGCGTCGTCGTGCATCGCGCGGATGTCCGCGCCCGCGCAGAGGCCTCGCTCGCCGGCGCCGGTCAGCACGACGGCGCGCACCCGGTCGTCGGCGGCCCAGTCGTCCAGGGTCGTGCGCAGGGCGGTGATCATGCCGTGGGTCAGCGAGTTGAGCGTGCGCGGGCGGTTCAGCACGATCCGGCCGAGGCCGCCGTCGTCGCTGTCCCCGTTGCCGCCGTCCAGGAAGGTCTGGACCTCCGCCGCCTCTGCGTTCATCGGACCCGCTCCCGTCCCTCGGTGATGTGGACTTCCACGGTCCACCGTAGCGGGGCGGGTGGGCTGTTGTGATCACCGTGCCGGTGATCACGCCGCCTGGACGGGGGATGCGGCGGGTGCGGCGGGGGCGTCACGGCCAGGCGCGCAGGGCGAGTTCGGCGGTGCGGGCCGGGTCGGCGGCGGTGGCGCCGTCGCGGGCTTGCCGGGACATGCCCTGGACGACCGCGGCGTTCCGGTTGCGCAGGTCGCGAAGCTGGGCCTGGACCTCGGCGTCCTGAGGGGAGACGTTGGTGGCGGCTGAGATCACCAGGCAGCCGGCCGGGTGCGAGGGGTCGGGCCGGCCGGCCGGAGGACATCGCGGACATCGTCGCGTTCCCGGCCTCCGAGGACGCGCGCTGGGTCACCGGGCGGGGCATCGACGCCACGGGTGGGGCGGGGCTGTAGGGGCGGGCTGTCGGCAAAGGTGGGCAAACGGATAACAGCTGACAGATGATGAACTCTGTCAGCTGTTACCTGTCATCTGTTCGCTGAAGTCTGAGCTCTGTCAGCCGTCAGCCGTCAGCGGTCAGTCAGTCAGTCAGGCAGCTGCGGGCGTCAATCGGCAGCCGCGGGCCCTCAGCCCCGCACCCGCCCCGCGACCTCGCCGAACCCGACCACCGCGCCGTCCGGCCCCGGGGCCGTCGCCGTGATGACGACCTCGTCGCCGTCCTCCAGGAAGGTCCGGGTCGTCCCGTCCGGCAGCTTCAGTGGCTCCTCGCCGTTCCAGGTCAGCTCGATCAGCGCACCGCGGGTGTCCGGCTCCGGCCCGCTGACCGTGCCCGAGGCGAACAGGTCGCCCGTGCGCAGCGAGGCGCCGTTGACGGTCATGTGGGCCAGCTGCTGCTGCGCCGTCCAGTACATCGCGGCGAACGGCGGCCGGGAGACCAGGTGCCCGTTCAGCCGGACCTCCATCGCCAGGTCCAGGCCCCACGGCTCGTTGTCGCGGTCGTCCAGGTACGGCAGCGGCTCGACGTCGCGCTCCGGCGGCGCGACCCGGGCGTGCTGCAGCGCGTCCAGCGGCACGATCCACGGCGAGACCGAGGTCGCGAAGGACTTGCCGAGGAAGGGGCCGAGCGGCACGTACTCCCAGGCCTGGATGTCGCGCGCCGACCAGTCGTTGAGCAGGCAGACGCCGAACACGTGCTCGCGGAAGTCGTCCAGCGCGACCGGCCGCCCCAACTGCGACGGCGTGCCGACGACGAAGCCGACCTCGGCCTCGATGTCCAGCCGGCGCGAGGGCCCGAAGGTCGGCGCGGCGTCGGCGGGTGCCTTGCGCTGCCCGTGCGGACGCACCACCGGCGTGCCGGAGACCACCACGGTGCCCGCCCGGCCGTGGTAACCGATCGGCAGGTGCTTCCAGTTGGGGGTGAGCGGCTCCGAGCCCGGGCGGAAGATCCGGCCCAGGTTGGTCGCGTGGTGCTCGGAGGCGTAGAAGTCGACGTAGTCCGCGACCTCGAACGGCAGGTGCAGCTCGACCTCGTCGGCCGGCAGCAGCGCGGGCGCGACCGCCTCGCGGAAGGACTCGTCGGTCAGCCAGCTGGTCACGTCGGCCCGGACCTGCGTCCAGGCCGAACGCCCGGCCGCCATCAGCGGGTTGAGCGAGTCCGCGGCCAGCAGCACGGACGGCGCCCCGGCCGCGCGGGCGGCTGCCCCGGCGTCCAGCACGAAGTCCCCGACCCGCACGCCGATCCGGCGCCGGCCGGGCTGGTCGGCGGCGGTGAAGACGCCGTACGGCAGGTTGTGCACGCCGAACGGCGAGTCCTGGGCGCTGGCGAGCCAGCTGCTGGGGCTGCTGGGGGTGGTGCTCAACGGTCCTCCTGGGGCAGTGGATCGGGCGACGACAGCAGGCCGAGCGTGGCCAGGTCGCCCAGCGGCTCGGCGATGCTGCAGGTGCCGAACGCGGTGAACGAGTTGCGGATCACCGTAACCTGACGGTCGGTCAGTGCACGCACCGCCTTGGCCAGCACCTCGCCGTCCCGTTCCGCCAGCACCGCCGCCGCTGCCGCCCGGTCGGTCTCCTGCGCGGCCAGCAGCACGTTCAGGAAGCCGTGGTGCTCGAAGCCGGTCTCCGGGTCGGTGTGCCGGACGGCGTTGTGCAGCCCGGCCGTGCACTTGTACGGCAGGCCGCGCTGCGCGCAGCCGGTGAGGAAGGCGGCCAGCTCGTCCTCGTCCGGGAACGCCTCGGCGACCAGCCCGCCGGTGCGGAACTTCGCCCGGTACGGGCTGTCGACCAGCACGTCCAGCACCGCGTCCAGCCCGTCCCCGCGCAGGAGTTCGCGCGGCAGCTCGACGGCGGCCGGCACGTGCGGAGGCAGCAGCCGGTCCAGCTCGGCGACCGCCTCGGCGGCGTCCTTGGTGGCCAGTTCGACGCCGGCCAGCTCGAACGGTGCGGCGGCGGCGAGTGCCGGGGCGAGCTCGGCACTGCCCCCCGGCAGCACGAGTCCGACCCTGAGCGGCGCGGCGCCCGCCTCCTCCGCACCCCCCGCGGTCGCGCCGCCCACAGCACCGGAGGCCGGGGGTGCCGCGGCCAACTCGCCCAGCCGGCCCGCCCCGCAGAGGAACGGGCCGACCGCCTCGGCGTACCAGGCCGCGCGGTGGACGCGGTGCGCCGGTACCGCCTCGGCGACCGGCAGGTTCCCCGGAGGGAACACCGCCGCGTCGTCGAAGAGCCCGCGGAACAGCTCGGGGATCACCCCCGCGGAGACCGGAGCGCTCATCGCCCGGGCCCCCGACCGGCCCAGGTCCAGGCATAGTCGGCGTCCTCGCTGGCCCGCCCGCCCTCGCCGAGCTCCAGCGGCCGGAAGGTGTCCACCATGACCGCCAGCTCGTCGAAGAACTCCGCGCCGATGCTGCGCTCGTAGGCGCCCGGCTGCGGACCGTGGGTGTGCCCGCCGGGGTGCAGCGAGATCGAGCCCTGGGCGATGCCCGAGCCCTTGCGGGCCGCGTAGTCGCCGCCGCAGTAGAACATGACCTCGTCACTGTCCACGTTGGCGTGGTAGTACGGCACCGGGATCGACAGCGGGTGGTAGTCGACCTTGCGGGGGACGAAGTTGCAGATCACGAAGTTGTTGCCCTCGAACACCTGGTGGGCCGGCGGCGGCTGGTGGATCCGGCCGGTGATCGGTTCGTAGTCGCTGATGTTGAAGGCGTACGGGTACAGGCAGCCGTCCCAGCCGACCACGTCGAAGGGGTGGTGCGGCACGGTGTAGCGGGTGCCCGAAACCCCGTTCAGGCCGCGGTGCTTGACCAGCACGTCGACGTCCCCGGGGGTGTCGACCACGAGCGGCCCGACCGGCCCGCGGAAGTCCCGCTCGCAGTACGGCGCGTGCTCCAGCAGCTGCCCGTACTTGGACAGGTAGCGCTTGACCGGGGTGATGTGGCTGTTCGCCTCGATGCAGTAGGCGCGCAGCGGCTCGTCCCCGGACGGCACCCAGCGGTGGGTGGTGGCCCGCGGGATGATCACGTAGTCGCCCTGGCCGACCTCGATCGAGCCGAAGACCGTCTCGACCGTGCCCGAGCCGGACTCCACGTACACGCACTCGTCGCCGAGCCCGTTGCGGTACAGCTCGCTCGGGGCCCCGGCGGCGACGTACGAGATCCGCACGTCGCCGTTGCCGAGCACGAGGCGGCGGTTGCTCACGACGTCCGCGGACTTCCACTCCTGGCCCGCGAACAGCTCGTGCAGCTTGAGGTGGCGGGGGAGCAGGGGATGGTTGGGCACCGTGGACTGGTCCGGCAGCTCCCAGGGCACCGCGTTGACCACCGCCGAGGGGATGCCCCGGTGGTAGAGCAGCGACGAGTCGGAGGAGAACCCCTCCTCGCCCATCAACTCCTCGTAGTACAGCCCGCCTTCGGGTGTGCGGTGCTGGGTGTGCCGCTTGGGCGGGATGTTGCCCAGCTGCCGGTAGTACGCCATGTCCGTGCTCCTCCTCGACCGTCCGTCAGGGCCGCCGTCAATCAGGGTAGGCCGACGCTCACAGGTTGCCGCGACGGTCCTGCTCGCGCTCGATGGACTCGAACAGCGCCTTGAAGTTGCCCTTGCCGAAGCCCAGCGAACCGTGGCGCTCGATGAACTCGTAGAAGACGGTGGGGCGGTCGCCGATCGGCTTGGTGAAGATCTGCAGCAGGTAGCCGTCCTCGTCGCGGTCGACCAGGATGCCGCGCTTCTTCAGCTCCTCGATCGGCACCCGGACCTTGCCGATCCGCTCGCGCAGCTCCGGGTCGTCGTAGTACGCGTCCGGGGTGTTGAGGAACTCCACGCCGCGCGAACGCAGCACGTCCACGGTGGTGAGGATGTCGTTGGTGGCGAGCGCCATGTGCTGGCAGCCGGGGCCGGTGTAGAACTCCAGGTACTCGTCGATCTGGGACTTCTTCTTGGCGATGGCCGGCTCGTTGAGCGGGAACTTCACCCGGTGGTTGCCGCTGGCGACGACCTTGGACATCAGGGCGGAGTACTCGGTGGCGATGTCGTCGCCGACGAACTCGGCCATGTTCACGAAGCCCATGACCCGGTTGTAGAACCGGACCCACTCGTCCATCCGGCCCAGCTCGACGTTGCCCACGGCGTGGTCGAGGGCCTGGAACAGACGCTTGGGCGAGCCCTCCGGGTGGGTGACACCGCTCTGCGCGGTGACGTAGCCCGGCAGGTACGGGCCGTGGTAGCGGGAGCGGTCGATCAGGGTGTGGCGGGTCTCGCCGTAGGTGGCGATGGCCGCGCGGCGCACGGTGCCGTTCTCGTCCGAGACGTCGTTCGGCTCCTCCAGGACGGTGGCGCCGGTCGCGCGGGCGTGCTCGATGCACTTGTCGACGTCCGGGACCTCCAGGGCGAGGTCGACCACGCCGTCGCCGTGGCGGCGGTGGTGGTCCAGCAGCGGGCTGTCCGGCCGGACGCCGCCCTTGATCACGAAGCGGCAGGAGCCGGAGCGGAGCACGTAGGCCTTGCGGTCACGGCGGCCGGTCTCCGGGCCGGAGTAGGCGACCAGCTCCATGCCGAACACGACCTGGTAGAACTGGGCCGTCTGGGTGGCGTTGCCGACCACGAAGACGACCGCGTCCTGGGCGGTGACCGGGAACGGGTCGGTAGTGGCGTCGTGCTCGACGAGGCCGACGAGGCGGCGCAGCTGGTCGGCGTCGAGACCGGCCTCGCGCTCCTCGGGGGTCAGCTCAAGGGCGTGGGTCTGCGGGGTCATCGCTCGTTCCTCCACTCTGGGCCTCGACGCTGAGGCTCTTGCTGGATCGCGTGGATCGCGGCCGCACGGCGAACAGGTGGGCGGTGCGGATGGCGCAGAGCTTGCTCCTGTCGGAGTGGTTGGGCAACAGGTCGATTTTTCACTGCTCAATGTGTACAAGCTGATAGGGAAATCCCGTCGCGGGCTGCGCAAAATGCGCTGCTCCGCAGCGGTTGTCGCACGAATTCTGCGCAACCTGCCGCTACGGGCTCTCGCCGGACGAGTCACCGGATGGGTCGCCGGATGTACCGCCGGACGGCTCGGTAGACGTCCCGGCAGGTGGGAGGTGGTGCAGGAACCAGTCCCCGGCCAGCTCGGCGACCCGGTCGAGCGTTCCCGGCTCCTCGAACAGGTGGCTCGCGTGCGGCACCACCACCAGCTCACTCTCGCAGCGCAGCCGGGCCCGGGCCTGCCGGTTGAGGTCGATCACGACGGTGTCCAGCGCGCCGACCAGCAGCAGCGTCGGGGCACTCACCCGGCCCAGCACCTCCGGTCCGGCGAGGTCCGGGCGCCCGCCCCGGGAGACCACGGCGCGCACCGCAGGGCCCAGCTCGCCGGCGGTGTGCAAAGCGGCGGCGGCACCGGTGCTGGCGCCGAACAGGCCGAGCGGCAGGCCCCGGGTCGCCGTGAGCCCGCCGAGCTGCCCGGCGACGGCGGTCAGCCGCGAACCCAGCAGGCCGACGTCGAACACCTTGCGCCGGTCCGGCTCCTCGGCTTCGGTCAGCAGGTCGAACAGCAGCGTGCCCAGCCCGGCGCGGTTCAGGTGGCGGGCGACGTACCGGTTGCGCGGGCTGTGCCGCCCGCTGCCGCTGCCGTGCGCGAAGACCACGACGCCGCGCGCCCCGCCCGGGACGGTCAGCCGGCCCGCGAGCCGGACCCCGTCGGCGGGCAGCACCAGCTCGCGGTCGACCCGGGCGGGCTCCGGGGGCTGTTCGCCCCAGGCCTGGGCCAGCAGCGCCAGCACCTCCTCGTCGTCGGTCTGCGAGAAGTCGGCGTAGAACTCGCCGATCGCGAAGAACGGGGACGGCGTGTCGACGCAGACCAGCTCGTCGGCGACCTCGGTCAGGCGGTCCGTCCAGTCCGGGGGCGCCACCGGGACGGCCAGCACCACCCGGGCCGCGCCGCGCGCCCGGACGATCCGGCAGGCGGCCTTGGCGGTGGAGCCGGTGGCGATGCCGTCGTCCACCACGATCACGGTGCGCCCGCGCAGGTCGGCGGCCGGACGGTCGCCCCGGTAGGCGTGGGCCCGGCGCTCCAACTCGGCGCGCTCGCTGCGCTCCACCGCCGCCAGCTGGTCGTCGGTGACCCCGGCGATCCGGATGACCTGCTCGTTCAGCACCCGCACGCCGTCCTCGCCGATCGCCCCCATGCCCAGCTCGGGCTGGTACGGCACGCCGAGCTTGCGGATCACGCAGATGTCCAGCGGCGCGGCGAGCGCCGCCGCCACCTCGGCGGCCACCGGCACCCCGCCGCGCGGCAGTGCGACCACCACGGTGTCGGGAGCGCCCAGGTGGCCGAGGCGGGCGGCCAGGCGCCGGCCCGCGTCGGTGCGGTCGGTGAAGTGGGTTCCGGTGACGTGCATGACACGGCCTCCGAGTTCCACCGTACGCCGATCCCCGTTCGACGGTCCCGGGCGTGTCACAGCTGGGCCGGGAGCGGCGGGTGCGCGGACCCGGGACGGGTGCGGGTGAGGTGCGGCGTACGGGTGCGACGTGCGGCGTGCGGGTGTGCGTGCCGGTCCGGGACGGGCGTGGGCCCTGGCCCTGGACGGGGTGGGACGGCCTGGGACCGGGGCGCGCGGCGGGCGGTGCGGTGCTCGGCGGCGAGGTGGCCGGGCGGATCACCGCCCTGCCGGCCGGGGCGAAGCCGCGCGAGGCGGGGCAGCTCTTCCCTGAGCGCACCGCGCGAGGCCGAAGTGCTCGATCTGGTCGCACGCGGCCACGACGACCGGCGGATCACCCGGGAGCCGGTGGTCGCGGAGAAGACCGTACGCAACCACGTCACCCACGTCTTCGAGGAGCTGTACGTCGCCACGCGCGGAGGCGGTCGCCCGGGCCCGCGACATGGGGCTCGGCGACGGCTGGGCCCGCCGAAGGTGATCCGGGGGTGCCGGTCCGCCGACCGGCACCCCCGGGGTCTTACCTGGTGTTCCCCGCCTTACGGCAAGCCTTATGGCTGCATCTCGTAGGCATCCGAGAGCGCCTCGACCCGCGCCCACACCTTCGCCGTGCGCTCCGCGTCCGCGACCGGGCGGCGCAGGTTCGCCAGTGCCCAGGCGGCCTGCTCCTCGGTGGTGGAGGACTTGCCGTGCAGCTCGGTGGCGTGCGCGGAGAAGTCGCGGACCAGCGCGTCGAAGATCTGGTCCAGAACATCGGCCGGCAGGTCGGTCAACTCGGCCTGCTCCAGCACCAGCTGACCGTAGACGATCAGGGCGAACAGCTGGCCGATCTCCAGCAGGAAGTCCAGGTCGGCCTGCTGCTCCTTGCCCGGCGCGTGCTTGAGCAGCAACTCGCAGAAGCCGTCGGCCTGCTCGCGGAAGCGGGCGACGTTCGGAAGCTCCGCGTGGCGGTCGTAGGCGGTGCGCCAGTCGTGGAAGCGGATCGCGCCGAGGCCGCGGGCCGGGCCCTGGCGGAACAGGAAGGTGTCGTCGGCGGAGTCCAGGCGGGTCGGCACCGGGGCGTAGTCGGCGGGCGCGAACAGGTAGTTGCCCATGAACTTGAGGATCAGCGCCAGGTTGACGTGGACGGTGCCCTCCAGCTTCGGCAGGCCGCGGATGTCCTTGGCGGCCTTGTCGAAGTAGGTGTCCGCCTCGAAGCCCTTGGCCGCGATGACGTCCCACATCAGGTCGATGACCTTCTCGCCCTCGGTGGTGACCTTCATCTTGGTCATCGGGTTGAACAGCAGGTAGCGGCGGTCCTCGGGGGAGGCGGTGCGGAAGTAGTCCACGGCCCGGGCGCTGAACAGCTTCATCGCCACCAGCCGGGCGTAGGCGTCGGTCAACTCCCGTCGCACGTGCGGGAAGTCGGTGACCTTCCGGCCGTACAGCACCCGGTTGTGGGCGTGCGTGACGGCCTCGTACATCGCGTGCTCGCAGATGCCGACCGAGGCGGTGCAGAGGTTGAACTTGCCGACGTTGACGGTGTTCAGCGCGGCGTCGAAGGCGGCCTGGCCGGTGTGCAGCACGTCCTCGGCGCGGACCGGGTAGTCCTCCAGCCGGAACTCGCTGACGTACATCTGGGCGTTCACCACGTTCTTGACCAGGTGGTACGCCTCGTGGCGGCTGTCGACGGCGAAGAAGACGTAGCCCTCCGGGCCCTCGACGTCCGAGCGGCGGCCGAAGACCGAGACCAGGCCGGCCACGTTGCCGTTGCCGATGTAGTACTTGGGGCCGGTCGCGGTGAAGCCGCCCTCGCCGTCCGGGGTGAGGATCATGTCGGTGGAGTAGATGTCGGCGCCGTGGGTGCGCTCGGACAGGCCGAAGGCCATCACATGGCCCTCGGCGAGGAGCCTGGCGGCGCGGGCCCGGACGGCCTCGTTCTCGCTCTGCCAGACCGGGCCGAGGCCCAGGATGGTGACCTGCCAGGTGTACCAGTAGCCGAGGCCGTAGAAGCCGAGGATCTCGTTCAGCTCGGCGATTCGCGCGGTGTCCCAGCGCTTGTCGGGATCGGCCGCGGAGGGGGTCAGGAACTCCGCGAACAGGCCTTCCCGGGCGGCGAATTCGAGGAAGTCGGCGTACCAGGTGCGGTCGATGTAGGTGTCGATGAGCGCCTTCTTGCCGCGGGACTCGAACCAGTCGACGGTCGCGCGCAGCAGGCGGCGGGTCGGCTCGTCGAACTGCGCGGGGTCGTAGGTGCGCGGGTTGAAGAGCATCAGGGGCTCCCGGGGGTCGAGGGTATGAGGGCTCGGCGAACAGGCGTCAGGCGACGGTGTTCGGATGGCGACTTTCGGCGAACGGAGCTCAGCGAACAGAGTTCAGCGAACAGATTTCAGATGACAGATTTCAGACTCTGTCATCCAGATCCTGCCCCCGCCCCTCGTCCGCGAGCCGGCGCAGTGTGGTGAGCACGTCGTCCAGCCAGGCGAGGGTCATCCGCTCGTACTCGATGCCGCCGCGCAGCACCACGTGCTGGAGATCCTGCCGGGCGTCGAGCGCGGAGAGGTCGGGGAAGTCCCGCTGCTCGCCGTGCAGGTAGCGGGCGAGCAGGGCGGCGTGGCTCTCCCGGTGCCGCTCGACCTCGGAGATCAGCGCCCCCGGGTCGTCGAAGGCGGCGGCGCGGATCTTGACCGCCAGCTCGTGCCGCACGGTCTCCGGCTCGACCGGCTCGCGCAGCCAGCCGGCCAGCGCGACCCGTCCGGGCTCGGCGGCCGAGTAGACCTTCTTGTCCGGGCGGCCGTCCTGCGCGACTTCCTCCGCCGCGATCCAGCCGTCCGCCTCCATCCGCCGCAGCACCCGGTAGATCTGCTGGTGGGTGGCGGTCCAGAAGCGCCCGATGGAGCGGTCGAAGCGTCGGGCCAGCTCGTAGCCGGAGCCGGGCTGCTCCAGCAGCGAGACGAGGATCGCGTGCTCCAGTGCCATGCCCGCATCCTCCTATGCAACGAGTTGCATAGGCAATGGGCCCTCGGAGTGTTGAGACGCAGGTCACCGGCGTGATCAGATGGTTATCGATCATTCCGGACCATCGGGTGCAAAACCATGGATAAGCGCCAGAATAGGTACGGGGCAAGCCCCTTCCATGGTCCGAGCCACAGGAGGTGGTATCGGTGGCAACCCATATGCCGACGGGCATGGAGCACCACCCGGACATCGTTGAACTCCGGGAACACTACGAGCGGGTCACCTCGACCCCCCGCGCCCAGGGTGTGGAAGCCCTGGCAGTACTGGCCGGCCTCTTCCTGGCGGCATCGCCGTGGATCGTCGGTTTCACCGCGTTCAGCACCCTGACCGTGACCTGCCTGATCGTGGGTCTGGCGTACACGGTGCTGATGGCCGGCTACGGATCGGCCTATGAGCGGACACACGCGCGGGCCTGGGCGGCCGCCGCGCTCGGTGTCTGGACGATCCTCTCCCCCTGGGTCATCTCGGGGTCCGTCGCGCGCGGCAAGAACATCACCACCTGCGTCATCGTCGGCGCCGTGATGTTCCTGCTCGGTCTCGCGGCGATCTCGATGGCCACGATCACGGCGAACGGAGCAGCGATGCGGCTCGGCCGGGCCGGCCGTGCCAAGGGCTGATCCTCCCCACAGCCCGTGTCCGGGGCGCGGAGGGCGCGAGCCCGCCGCGCGCCGGCGCACGTCCGGCCGGGGTGGGGCGGCTACGGGTGCGTCATCCGCAGCACGTCGAGGGCCCGGTCCAACTGTTCCTCGGTGAGCTTGCCCTGCTCGACGTAGCCGCGCTCCAGCACCACCTGACGGATCGTCTTCCGCTCGGCCAGTGCCTGCTTGGCGACCTTCGCCGCCTCCTCGTACCCGATGTACCGGTTCAGCGGCGTCACCACCGAGGGCGAGGACTCCGCGTACTCGCGGGCCCGCTCGACGTTGGCGGTGATGCCGTCCACCGTCCGGTCCGCCAGCAGCCGGGCGCTGTTGGCCAGCAGCCGCACCGACTCCAGCGCGTTGCGGGCGATCACCGGGAGCATCACGTTCAGCTCGAAGTTGCCGCTCGCGCCGGCCAGCGTCACCGTCGCGTCGTTGCCCACCACCTGGGCGGCGACCATCAGCACCACCTCGGGCAGTACCGGGTTCACCTTGCCGGGCATGATGGACGAACCGGGCTGCAGGTCCGGCAGGTTGATCTCGCCGAGGCCGGTGCGCGGACCGGAGCCCATCCACCGCAGGTCGTTCGCGATCTTCGTGAACCCGACCGCCACCGTGCGCAGTTGGCCGCTCAGCTCGACCAGCGCGTCCCGGGCGCCCTGCGCCTCGAAGTGGTCCCGGGCCTCGGTCAGCGGCAGGTCGGTGGCGCGGGCCACCTCCTCGATGACCGCCGCCGGGAAGCCGGGCGGAGTGTTGATGCCGGTGCCCACCGCCGTTCCACCGAGCGGCAGTTCGGCGACCCGGGGGAGCGTCGCCAGCAGCCGCTCCCGCCCGTGCCGCACCTGCGCCGCGTAGCCGCCGAACTCCTGGCCGAGGGTGACGGGCGTGGCGTCCATCAGGTGCGTGCGGCCCGACTTGACCACCTGGGCGAACTCGGCGGCCTTGCGCTCCAGCGCCTCCGCCAGGTGCTCCAGTGCCGGGATCAGGTCGTGGGTGACGGCGGTGGTCGCCGCGATGTGGATCGAGGACGGGAACACGTCGTTGGACGACTGGCTCGCGTTCACCTGGTCGTTCGGGTGCACCGGCCGCCCGAGCCGCTCGCCGGCCAGGGTGGCGATCACCTCGTTGGCGTTCATGTTGGACGAGGTGCCCGAACCGGTCTGGAAGACGTCCACCGGGAACTGGTCGTTCCAGAGGCCCTCCGCGACCTCCTCGGCCGCCGCCGCGATCGCCCCGGCCGTCTCCTCGTCCAGGACCCCGAGGCGGGCGTTGACCCGGGCCGCGGCCGCCTTGATCCGGGCCAGCGCGGCGATGTGCGCGCGCTCCAGCCGCTGGCCGGACACCGGGAAGTTCTCCACCGCCCGCTGGGTCTGCGCCTGCCACTTCGCGGCGGCCGGCACCCGCACCTCGCCCATCGAGTCGTGCTCGATCCGGTACTCCTGCGGCTTCTCCCGCTCGTCACCCATCGCGCGCTGCACCTCCTGTACGGGCCCGCTCGGCCCGGTCACGGGTCTGCCGATCGGCGGGTCCATCGATCCGCCGATCCACTGATTCACCGATCCACTGATTCACCGATCACGACAGCCCCGCGCGGGCCCCGGGTATTTCCACCCGGGGCCGAACGGTCCACCGGCGGCGTCGTCACCGCCGGGTCAGCTCGGCGCGGGCCAGGTCGCCCGTCGCGGTGCCGGCCCGGGCGACCACCTCACCGTCCGGCGCCCAGACGCCGGAACCGCCCGAACTGTCCGGGAACACGCCGGTGAGGCCCGCGGAGGTGGACAGCACGACCCAGACCCCGTGCGCGGTGGAGCGGGCCCGGCAGTGGCCGTCCCGTCGCTCGGCCTGTGCGGCGCCCGGACCGTACAGGGTGGAGGCGACGTAGGCGTCGATACCGAGGGCGGCGGTCTCCTCGGCGTGCGTCGGATCGGCGGCGTCGGCACAGACCGCGAGGCCGAGCCGCAGGCCGTCCAGCTCCAGCACGACGGGCTTCTCGCCCGGGGTGAAGCGGTCGGGCTCGCCTTCGCCGTGCAGCCGCATCTTCCGGTAGACCACGGCGGCACCCTCGCCGGTGACCGCCAGGGTGGCGATGGACTCGCGCCCGTCGGCCTCCCTGACCGGCGCGCCGACCAGCGCGAGGGCGCCGGTGGCGGCGCAGGCCTCGACCAGCGGGGCGAGCCGCGGGTCCGCCGGGTCGACGGCGGGGGCGGCCAGGTCGTAACCGGTCAGCGACAGCTCGGGGAACACCACCAGGCGGGTCCCGGCCGCCCGGACCGCCTCGGCGTGCCGCTCGACGTTGACGGACACGGTGTCCGGGCGCCCGGGCTCCGCGCAGACGGGCTGGGCGACGGTGACGGTCAGCGGCGCGGACGAGGGCATGGCGGGGCCTCCGGTCGGGCGGGGTCGGTGATCGAGACGGGGTCGGTGATCAAGAGCAACCTATGTGCCCGCCGAGGAGCCGGGCAACAGCCGGCGAGCCGGGACGGCCGCGGTGGACGCCCACCCGGCCCGGGCCCCACCACGGCGGCACGACCGGCACCGATGCCGCCACCCGCTACGAGACGATCGCCGAGGAACTCGCACCCCACGGCGCCCGGCGCTCCCAGATGTTCGGCATGCCCTGCCTGAAGGACCCCACCGGCAAGGCCTCCGCCGGGCTGACCGGGGACGAACCGGTCTGCCGACCGGGTCGGGACTCGGCCGAGCACACGGAGGCCCTCGCGCCGGCCGGGGCGCACCTGTTCGACCCGGCGGGCGGGCGGCCCAGGAAGGACCGGGTCCGCGTGCCCGACGCGGCGGGTGACCGGTGGCAGCGCTACGCGGAGGCGGCCCTCGCGGCGCCGCGTTGAGCACCGTCAAGGGTGAGGGTCGCAGCTGTTCGAGCCGTGATCACTCGAAGGAGTGAGAATCTGGCCGGTTCGCTTCAAACGGCCGCAAGGCGCTTCGTACGCTCCTGACCGGGGTCGGGCGGACACCGGCCCGCCCCGGACCGCCGCAGTTCGGCCCGGGGACACCAGCGCAGGGGGAGCGGACCCGGATGACCACAGGACACGGAGTGAACGGCGGAGCGGGTGGACGAGCGGGCGGCGAGGGGAACGACCCGGGCCGCAACCGGGGGAGCGGCCTGAGCAGGCGCCGGCTGCTCGGCGCGTCGGCGGCACTCGGCGGTGCGGCCTGGCTGCTGCGCGGCACCGTCGGCCCGGACAGCGCCGAGGCCGCCACACCCGTACCGCCCGGCCTGCCCGCCGGCACCGAGCTCTACCAGCGGGTCTTCCAGAACTGGTCCGGCGAGATCCGCACCGACCAGCTGTGGACCTGTGCGCCGCGCACCCCCGAGGAGGTCCCCGCGCTCGCCGACTGGGCGCACGCCAACGGCTGGCGGCTGCGCGCCACCGGCTACCGGCACACCTGGGCGCCGCTCACCGTCGCCAATGGGACCCCGGACAGCGCCCGCGTGCTGCTCCTGGACACCGGCCGCCACCTCACCGCCCTCACCGCCGACTCGCCCACCACCGTCCGGGCGCAGACCGGCGCGAGCATGGAGGCGCTGCTCGCCCACCTGGCCGACCGGGGCCTCGGCCTGACGGCCTGCCCGGCCCCGGGCGACCTCACCGTCGGCGGCGTGCTCGCCATCGGAGGCCACGGCACGGCCGCCCCCGCCGCAGGCGAACTGCGGCCGGACGGGCACGGCTACGGCTCGGTCAGCAACCAGGTGGTCCGGCTCACCGCCGTCGTCCTCGACCCGGCCACCGGCCGCTACACCCTGCGCACCTTCGACCGCGCCGAGGCCGACAGCGCCGCCTTCCTGGTGCACCTGGGCCGCGCCTTCCTCACCGAGGTCGTGCTGCGGGCCGGAGCCGACCGGCCGCTGCGCTGCGTCAGCCGACTCGACATTCCGGCCACCGAGTTGTTCGCCCGCCCGGGCAGCGACAGCGGCGGCGGACTGCTCGGGGGAGTGCTCGGCGGACTGCTGGGTGGCGGCGGCCCGCGCACCCTGGCCGACTTCGTCGAGCGCGACGGCCGGGTCGAGGCGATCTGGTTCGCCTACACCGACTACCCGTGGCTCAAGACCTGGACCGTCACCCCGGCCAAGCCGCTCGCCTCCCGGGCCGTCGAACAGCCCTACAACTACCCCTTCTCGGACAGTATTCCGGAACCTGTCGCCCGGCTGGCCGGCCAAATCATCGGCGGAGCCTGGGGATCGGCCCCGCTGTTCGGCCAACTCCAGTACCTCATCGCCAAGGTGGCGCTCACCGGTGACCTCACAGACGTCCTGCTGTCCGGCGGACTGCTGCGCGACCTGCTCACCGGCGACCTGATCACCCACCTGCTCGCCGGCGGCCTGCGCTCCGACCTCTGGGGCCTCTCACGCACTCTGTTGCAGTACGTCCGGCCCACCACGCTGCGGGTCACCGCCAACGGCTACGCGATCCTGACCAAGCGCGCCGATCTGCAGTGGGTGGTCAGCGAATTCGCCGCCTACTACCGGCAGTTGCTCGGCGAGTACCAGGCCCGGGGCGAGTTCCCGGTGAACGGCGCGGTGGAGATCCGGGTCACCGGCCTGGACGACCCTTCGTTCTCCGGCGTCCCCGGAGCCCGTCCGCCGCTGCTGTCCGCGCTAAGGCCCCGGGCCGACCGGCCGGAGTGGGACACCGCGGTCTGGCTCGACGTGCTCGCCCTCCCCGGCACCCCCGGCCTGGAGCGCTTCGCCCGGGACCTGGAGCAGTGGCTGCTGCGCACCTTCGACGGCACCCGGGCGGGAACGCGCGTCGAGTGGTCCAAGGGCTGGGCCTACACCGCCGACGCGGCCTGGGCCGACCCGGACCTGCTCGGCCGGGTCATCCCCGACAGCCTGCGCGTCGGGGGCGGGCCGGGCTGGGACGAGGCGGTCGCCGTACTGGACCGGCACGACCCGCACCGGGTGTTCGGAAACCCCTTCCTGGACGGGCTGTTGAAGTAGCCGGCCGCTGCCCCCCCCGGGGAGGGTCAGATGTGCTCCATCACGATCACCGCGAGGGTGTCCGGGGCCAGGGCGCGGAACAGGTGCGGGGCGTCGCCCGGGTAGCTGATGTAGTCGCCCGGGCCCAGCTCGACCGGCGCCTCGGCCGGGCCGACCAGGGCCCGGCCCGAGCCGATCATCACGTGCTCGACGGTGCCGGGCATGTGCGGGTCGGAGGCCCTGGTCTCGCCCGGCTGGGCCTCGATCCGGTAGATGTCGCGCCGGGCGTTCGGCGGGCAGGAGGACAGCACGGTGGCCGCGTAGTTGGCCTGCTCGGAGTGGGTCACCGGGCCCTCCCCGGCCCGCAGCACCTTGACGGTCGGGCGCGGCGGGTCGACCAGGCGGCTGAACGGCACGTTCAGCGCGACCCCGAGCGCCCAGAGCGTCTCCACGCTCGGGTTGCCCGCGCCCGACTCCAGCTGCGAGAGCGTCGACTTGGCGATGCCCGCGCGCCGGGCCAGCTCGGTCATCGACAGACCGCTGCGCTCGCGCTCACGCCGGATGGAGGCGGCGATCTGGCCGATCAGCTCCGTGCCGGAGCCGTTGGCGCCCGTGGGCTGGGAGGTCTGGTCACTCATGCTCGCCACTCACGCTTTCTCCGGGCTCCTCTGTCGTTTCTCGGGCGGGTTCTCGGGCCGGCTCTCGGGTCGGCCTGCGGGCCGGTTCCCGAGTGGTCGGCCGCCGGTGCTTGGTGCTTGGTGCTTGGTGCCTGGTGTCGTTCATGCTGCCACGGTCGTCCGCGCTGATGTGCGTTCGCTCTGTCGGTCTTCCTGTTCGCCTTGACGAACCGCGCTTCGCGGGTTCACTCTGATGGACATGCGTTCGCTACTCCGAACACTGGAACACGCCACTCTTCGCGACATCGCCCTGGTCTGCCTTGCCGACGCCCTGGTCGGCGCCTCCTTCGGCGCGATCAGCGTGTCCGGCGGCCTGCCCCTCTGGGTGCCGATCGCCCTCTCCGTCCTCGTCTTCGCGGGCGGCTCGCAATTCGCGGCCGTCGGCGTGGTGCTGTCCGGCGGCGGCGCGCTCGCGGCCGTCGCCACCGGGCTGGTGCTCAACGCTCGGCTGCTGCCGTTCGGGTTCGCGGTGGCCGATGTGCTCCAAGGGCCCTGGTGGCAGCGGCTGTTGGGTGCCCAGCTGCTCACCGATGAGAGCGCCGCGTTCGCGATCCAGCAGCGTGACCCGCGCCAGCGCCGGGCGGCGTTCTGGATCTGCGGGATCGCGCTGTTCGTGGTGTGGAACGCCGCGGTGGTGCTCGGGGCGCTCGCGGGCGGGCTGATCGGGAACACGGACGCGGTGGGCCTGGACGCGGCCTTCCCGGCGGTGCTGCTGGCGCTCGTCCTGCCCTCGCTCGCGGACCGCCGGACCCGTACGGCGGCACTGGTCGGCGCGGTCGCGGCGGTCGCGGTGACGCCGTTCGTCCCGGCCGGGCTGCCGGTGCTGCTGGCACTGGTCGGGCTGCTGTTCGCCGGGCGGCCCGAGGCGGGGGAGTCGGCCGGGTCTGCTGAGAGTCCCGAGTCTGCCGAGCCTGCCGAGTTCGCCGCGGTCGACGTGGTGGCCGTGAAGGAGGGAGTCCGATGATGCCGCTGTATGCCGTCCTGCTGTTGGCGGTCGGGACGTACGCCTATCGGGTCGCCGGGCCGCTGCTGGGGCGCCGGCTCGCGCTCTCGGAGCGGCTGCGGCACCTGCTGGCCGTCGCGGCGGCGGTGCTGCTGGTCGCGCTGGTGGCGACCGGTGCGCTGACCCAGGGGCACGGCTTCGCGGGGTGGGCGCGCCCGGTGGGCGTGCTGGTCGCGGGGGTGCTCGCCTGGCGTCGTGCGCCGTTCCCGGCGGTGGTCGTCGCGGGCGCGGCGGCCACGGCGCTGCTGCGGCTGTGCGGGGTGGGGTGACGGCGGGCGACCCGGGGGGCGGCGGACGTTCGACGGGCAGGCTTCAGCTGACAGATTTCAGCGAACAGCTGACAGATTTCGAAATCTGTCAGCTGTTCGCTGAAATCCGCCCCCTCCCGCTCACTCCTCCGCGGTGCGCTCCGCCTGCACCTCCGGCCGCTTGCTGTCCCACAGCAGCTCCCACACTTTGAACACGCAGTGGTAGTCCCGCATGCTCCCCCGCGAGATCAGCAGGTAGGTGTCCCCGTCCCGGAGCAGCGTCTGCTGCCGGCTGTTGAACGGGTGCTGCGGGGTGAAGGTCGGGACGATCCGCCGCAGTTCCTCGACGGCCTCCTCGCGGGTGCCGACGACCTCGCCGAGCACCTTGCTGCCCCAGGTTCGGTCGCTGCCGACACCCACCGTCTCCTCGACGACCAGCGCCCAACGCGTCATGTTCCGCCTCCCCTTCCGTTCCGGTTGTTCCGTCACCGCACCAGCGACTTGAAGAAGATGGTGGTCGGGTGCAGGGTGCCCTTCGGGTCGGCCGCGTAGTCCGGCACCGAGCCGACCCGGGTCCAGCCCGTCGCCTCGTACAGTCGCTCGGCAGGACTGCCCGTCTCGGTGTCCAGCACCAGCAGCCGAAGGCCCCACCGCGCCGCCCGCTCCTCCAGCGCCGCCAGCAGGCGCCCGGCCAGACGGTGCCCGCGGTCCGCCGGGTGCACCATCAGTTTGGCCACCTCGCCCCGGCGTCGGCCGTTCGCCGTCGTAGCCGGCCGTAGCTGCACCGTCCCGGCGAGCCGCCCGGCCGCCTCCGCCCGAGCCGTCCACACCACCAGCCGTCCGGCCGCGACGTCCGGGATGAGGGCCCGCCACCACGCCGAGGACTCACCCGGCTCCAGCGAGGCGAGGAACCCGACCGAGGCGCCGCCGTTGACAGTCTCCACCAGCAGCCCGGCGAGCTCCTCCGCCGAGCGGTCCAGTTCCTCCGCCGTCACCTCGTCGACCACGTACGCCGTGCTGGACATGTCGCCTTCCTCACTCGCTCCCGTCCACCCGAGGCCGGGCGGGTTGCGGAATACTCCCCGGTATTCCGCCGAGAGTACAAGGAGCTTCAATGACGAAGCCGACCCGGATCGACCCGTCCGACCTGCTCGCCGTCGGCGACCTCCTCTCCGACGAGGAGCGGCTGATCCGCGACACCGTCCGCAAGTACACCGAGGAGCGGATCCGCCCGCACATCGGCGACTGGTTCGAGCACGGTGTCTTCCCGGCCCGTGAACTCGCCCCCGAACTCGGCGCCCTCGGCGTGCTCGGCATGCACCTCGACGGCTACGGCTGCGCGGGCGCCGACGCCGTGGCCTACGGGGTCGCCTGCATGGAGCTGGAGGCCGCGGACTCCGGGCTGCGCAGCTTCGTCTCCGTCCAGGGTTCGCTGGCGATGCGCTCGATCCACGCCTTCGGCTCCGAGGAGCAGAAGCAGCGCTGGCTGCCCGGGATGGCGGCCGGTGAGCTGATCGGGTGCTTCGGCCTCACCGAGCCGGACTTCGGTTCCGATCCGGCCAACATGCGCACCCGGGCGGTCCGGAAGGGCGGCAAGGACGGCGACTGGGTGCTGTCCGGCAGCAAGATGTGGATCACCAACGGCAGCATCGCGGACGTGGCCGTGGTCTGGGCGCAGACCGAGGAGGGTGTGCGCGGCTTCCTGGTCGAGCGCGGCACCCGCGGCCTGACCGCCACCGACGTGCACGGCAAGCTCTCGCTGCGAGCCTCGGTCACCAGCGAGCTCGCCTTCGACGAGGTGGTGCTGCCCGCCGACGCCGTGCTGCCCGGCGTCACCGGCCTGCGTGGACCGCTCTCCTCCCTCAACGAGGCCCGCTACGGCATCCTCTGGGGCACCGTCGGCGCCGCCCGCGACTGCTACACGGCCGCCCTGGACTACGCCAAGAGCCGGATCCAGTTCGACCGCCCGATCGCCGCCTTCCAGCTCACCCAGCAGAAGCTGGTCGAGATGATGCTGGAGGTCGAGAAGGCCTACCTGGTGGCGCTGCGGATCGGCCGGCTCAAGGAGGGGGGCGCGGCCCGCGCGCCGCACATCAGCTTCGGCAAGCTGAACAACGTCCGCACCGCGCTGGGGATCGCCCGCAGCGCCCGGACCGTCCTCGGTGCCAACGGCATCACCACCGAGTACCCGGTGCTGCGGCACGCCAACAACCTGGAGTCGGTGCTCACCTACGAGGGCACCAGCGAGATCCACACCCTGGTCCTCGGCGAGGCCATCACCGGCGAGCCCGCCTACCGCTGACGGCCAGTCCACACCGGTCGACCAGCGGAAATCCGGTGGCCGGGCCCGTTGCGGCCCGGCTACCGTTCCCGCCATGAACGGCCAGAGCACCCGGATGCCCCCGACCACCACCCTCTGGCGCCCCACCGGGCCGCAGGAGCTGGCGTTGGTCGAGGCCGCCGACCGGCGTGCCTGGCCGCCCCGGCTGCCCGAGCAGCCGATCTTCTACCCCGTCCTCAACGAGGACTACGCGATCCGGATCGCCCGCGACTGGAACGTGCCCGCCTCCGGCGTCGGCTACGTCACCCGCTTCGAGGTCGAGACCGACTTCCTCACCCGCTACCCCGTGCAGCGGGCCGGCGGTCGGACCATCCTCGAACTCTGGGTGCCAGCTGATGAGTTGGCCGAGTTCAATCGACACATCGTCGGCCGCATCGAGGTCGTCCACGAGTTCCGGCCCCAGCCGTGACGCCGCGCACGGGCCAGGCGGACATGGGTCAGGCTGGCACGGGCGAGGCGGGTACGGGCACGGCCGCGGCGGAGCGGGTCCTGCTCACCTCCGCCCAGACCACCAGCACCACCACCCTGCTCGCCGAGGCCGCCGCCCGGCGCGGCCTGACCACCGCCGTCCTGGAAGGCCCGGGGACGCTCGAGCGGCTCGCCGGGCGGCCCGTCCACTGGTACGGCGGGCCGCTCGCCGCCGCCCGGATCGCCGCGCCGCTCGGCCTGGCCCTGCTCGAACCCGGGGACGACTGGCTCGCCCGGCTCCCCGAGGAGTTCACCCGTCGGCGGATCGAACTCACCACCCTCGCCGAGGCCTGGACCCTGCGCCACCCGGCCTTCGTCAAGCCGCCCGCCGACAAGTCGATCCCGCCCGCCGTCTACCCGGACGGCTCCCGGCTGCCGCGCACCGGCGAGCGGATCGGCCCCGACATGCCCGTCCTGGTCAGCGAGCCGGTGACCTTCGCCGCCGAGTACCGGCTTTTCGTCCGCGACGGCGAGGTGCTCACCGGCAGCCGCTACGCCCGCTTCGGCCGACTCGACCCGGCGCCGCTGACCGACGGGGCCGCCGCCTTCGCCCGCCGCCTGCTCGACGCCGTCGGCGACACCCTGCCCAGCGCCGTCGCCCTGGACGTCGGCCCGATCGCCGACCCGTACGACCCGGCCGAGCACTGGGCCGTGGTCGAGGCCAACCTGCCCTGGTTCGCGCACTGTTACGCCGCCGACCCGGAGCGGGTCCTCGACGTGGTGCTGCGCGCCGCCGGACCGGCCGCCGAACTCGCCGAGGCCGACCGCCGGTTCGTCCGCGCGCTGACCGACATCTGACGGACAGCTGACCGACAGCCGGTCGACGGCTGACCGGCGGCTTCCCGACACCTCGCGGACACCTGTCGTTCGACGTGGCGACGCCGAGCGGTACGGCGGGCGGTGGAGCATGGCGCGGTCGGCGGTGCCCTCGACGGGCGCGGCCGGGTGTGTACGACCGAAAGGAAGCCCCAGCATGTCCGCAGCTCAGTGGCCCCGCCCCCGGGTGCTCGTCGTCGGGATCGACGGAGTACGCCACGACTACCTGGCCGAGGTGCCGATGCCACGCCTCCAGGAGGTCGCCGAGGCCGGGTTCCTGGTGCCGGTCACCGTCGCGGACAGCACGCCCACGATGTCCGGCCCCTGCTGGGCCACCATCGTGACCGGCGTCGAGCCCGCCAAGCACGGCGTCTGGGGAAACCACCTGGGTGGCAACCGGCTCGACGTCTTCCCCGACTTCGCCACCCGCCTCAACCGCGGCGACCGCCGCCGCACCTTCGTCGCGGCCGGCTGGGACCCACTGATGATCAACGGGTCCGGCGGCCCGCTGTTCCGCGCCCCCGGCCGGCTCTCCTACATAGCCCCGGCCGAGGACACCCCCGAGGCCTGGGAGACCGTCGACGAGGAGGTCACCCGGGAGGCCGTCCACGTCCTCTCCACCGCCGACCCCGAGGCCTCCTTCGTCTACCTCGGCGCCGTCGACGAGACCGCCCACTTCCTCGGCTGCGGCGAGGAGTACCGCGCCTCGATGCGCACCGCGGACGAGCGGCTCGGCCGTCTGCTCGACGCCGTCCGCGGCCGGGCGACCTACGCGCAGGAGCAGTGGACCGTCATCGTCGTCACCGACCACGGGCACGTCGACGCCGGCGGCCACGGCGGGCGCACGGTCGAGGAGCGGACCGCCTGGGTCGCCTGCGCCGGGCACGACATCCCGGCCGGCCCGCCCACCGGTGAGATCCGCCACCCCGACGTCGCCGCCCAGGTGTACGCCTCCCTGCTGCGCCCCATCGATCCGCACTGGACCCTCGACGGGCGCCCCTTCCCGGTCGCCCGACCGGTGCCGGCGACGGTCTGACCCACCTCTGCCCCGGCACTGTTCGGCGGACCCGTTCGAGGCGGTCCGTGCCCCGGGTGCAGCAGGCGGGGCTGCGGCGCTCCCGCGCCTCAGCCAGGCTCGATCGGGGCCCGAACGGCACGTACTCGGGGATCGGGCCGCCGGACATACGCCTGAAGGTGGAGACGGTACCCCGTGGGTTGGATGCGAGATCGCGACCTCGTGGTGACGATCCGAAGGGTCGGCCCGGGCCACGATAGGTACAGCCGGACGGCGGACCATTCCGTCGGACGCTCCGGACGCTCCGGACCGTCCGGACCGGCTGGAAACGGTCACATCGGCAACCGGCACATCGGCACCGGACACGGAGAGGGCAGTCGGGCATGAAGGGCATCGTGAGCAAGGTCGCGCTGGGAGTCGCGGGCACCGGCATGGCCGTCGCCGTGGCCGCCGTGGCAATCGGCCCGCGGGTGTCCGAGTGGTGGGACGGGCGCCACCAGGAGCAGGCCTCGTACGAGAGCGGGTCCCAGGCCAAGGCCGACCGCCGATCGATGCCCACCTGGCTGCCCGACAACGCCTCCTCGGTGAAGTACCTGATGTCCACCACGGGTGACGACCGCCTGCTGCGCGCCACCCTCCCCGAGGGCCGGCTGCCCTCCGGCTGTACCGCCGGGCTGCCGGGCAAGGGCCCGCACCCGGTGCCGGCCTCGCTCAAGGCCGGCTGGTTCCCGGAGCGCATCGCGACCAAGGCGAGCGGCAGCTGCGGGCACTACAATGTGACACTCACCGGCAACCAGCTCTACGCGTGGCAGGACGGCGCGGCGGTGCAGGCGGCCCGTCGGGCCGAGCACGTCGCCAAGCACTGAGGGTGCTGACCGGGAGCTGATCCCGGATCAGCCGTCCTGACCAGGGAGTGGAACGGCCCGCCTGGCACCGGAAGGTGGCCGGCGGGCCGTCGTCGCGCGCATGCCGTGAGCCGTGCGGCGTGCTGTGATCGGCCAGTGGGCGGATCCGCCCGGACGCACCCCTGCTGTCTTTTCCCCTGCCGGGCTGCGATAGGACGGATCGCGAGCGAACCCACGTCACCGCGTCCGTTAGGAGAGCCATGCCCGGCCCGACCGTCGGCCCCGCCGACGACACGTCGACCGCTTCCGCACCCGCAGCAGACACCACGTCCGGCATCGGCCGGCCCGGTGCCGACCGGGCGGTGATCGCGGTCCTCGGCGGTCTCACCGCGCTCGGCCCGCTCACCACCGACCTCTACCTGCCCGGTCTGCCCGCGATCGCCGAGGACCTGACGGCCGAACCGGCGGCCGTTCAGCTCACCCTCACCTTCTCGATGTTCGGGGTCGCGGCCGGGCAGCTGCTCTTCGGACCGCTCAGCGACCGTTTCGGGCGCCGCCCGCCGCTGCTCGTCGGCCTGCTCGTCTACACCGTGTCCAGGGTGGTGTGCGTGCTCGCGCCCAACCTGTCGGTGCTGATCGCCGCCCGCTTCGTCCAGGGCGCGGCCGGGTCGGCGGGGCTGGTCATCGGGCGAGCCGTCGCCAGGGACCGCTTCCAGGGCGTCGCGATGCTGCGCTTCCTCGCCTCGATCGCGCTGATATCCGGGCTGGCGCCGATCCTCGCCCCGATCATCGGCGCCCAGCTGATGCGGTTCACCTCCTGGCGCGGCACCTTCGGCGCGCTGACCGCGCTCGGACTGCTGCTCACCCTGGCCGCGTTCGGCGCGCTGCGCGAGACGCTGCCGACACAGGCCCGGGACGGCGGCGGGGTGGGCACGGCGCTGCGCACCATCGGGCGGCTGCTGCGCCATCGTCCCTTCCTGGGACTTGCGTTGACCAGCTCGCTGTCCTTCGGTGCGCTGTTCGGCTACATCAGCGGGTCGTCGACGGTGCTGCAGCACGTGTACCAGGTCTCGCCGCAGACCTACAGCCTGCTGTTCGGGCTGAACTCGCTCTCGATCGTGGTGATGACCCAGCTGAACGGGCGGGTGCTGGCCCCGCGCTTCACGGCGCGGGCGCTGATGCTGGGCGGGCTCGTGACGGCGATCGCGGCCGGGGTGGCGCTGGTGCTGCTGACGACCGTGTGGGACTTCGGGCTGGCTGGGTTCTGCCCACCGCTGTTCGTGCTGATGGGAAGCCTCGGGGTGGTCCTGCCGAACACGGCGGCGCAGGCGTTGGGCATGGTCGAGCCGCAGGTGGCGGGGACGGCCTCGGCGCTGCTGGGCGCCGGCAGCTTCCTGTGCGGGGCGCTGGTCGCGCCGCTGAGCAGCCTCGGCGGACGGCCGTCGGCGGTGTTGCTGGCGGTGGTGGTGCTGGGGTGCGGGGTGCTGGCGACGGTGGCGTACGTGACGATGTGCCGACCAGGGTGGTTTCGGGCCGCGGCGAGCTGACCTCGGCGGGCGGGGGAGAGCCAGCGGCGGGTGACAACTGATGGCAGGTGGCAACCGACGGCGAACAGATGACGGCTGACAGATGTTGAAATCTGTCAGCCGTCATCTGTTACAAGTCGGCCGTCGGCCGTCAGTCATCAGCCGCTAGGCGATCGCGAAGTCGTCCCCGTAGACATTGCCCTGCCCGTACCAGCCGTGCAGGTACACCGTCACGGTGCCCGAGGAACTGGTCGTGAACGGCACGGACAGCTTGGTCCAGCCCGAGGAGTCGGTCCAGGTGCTGGCGGTGGCACCGCCGCTGACCCCGACGTAGGCGTAGTCGCCCTGCACCCACCCGCTCAGCGTGTAGCCGGTGTTGGGCTGCAGCGTCACGGTCTGCGAGCACTCGCCGGTCTGGCTCGCGCCGGGCGCGGCCCGCAGCGCGTAGGAGCCGGAGTGGACCGGGGTGGAGACCACGCCGCCGCCGCTCTGGCAGGTCCACGGGGCCAGGCTTCCGCTCTCCAGGTCGCCGTTGACCAGGCCGGTCGACGGCGCTGTGCCGGTGACGGTCAGCGAGTAGGTCGCGGTGTGGGTGCCGGAGGCCGCGCTGCCCGTGATCGTCAGCGGGTAACTCCCGGGCGCCACCGCGGAGGTGGTGGCGATGTCGAGCGTCGCGCTGCCGCCTGCGGTGACGCTGCCGGGGGTGACGGTGGCGGTGACGCCCGCCGGGGCGCCGCTCACCGACAGGCTGACGCTCTGCGCCGAACCCGCCGTCACCGCCGTCGCGACGGCCGCCGAGGTGGACGAACCGGCGGTGACCGTGGCCGAGTCGGGGTTCACCGCCACCGAGAAGTCGTTGGTCACCGTTGAGCCGCCGGTGAACGGCGCGAAGACGTGGGAGAAGTCCCAGGTGTTCTGGCTGATGCCGGAGCAGGAGTCGTCCCCGCCCTTGCCCGGGCAGCCGCCGTTGTCGCGCTGGAGCGCCCAGAAGGACAGCGTGTTGATGCCCTTCGACACCGCCCAGTTGTAGACGGTGGTGGCGTTCGCCACCGTGAAGGTCTCGGCCGCTCCGTAGTCGTCGATGCCGACCATCTCGGTGATCCCGATCGAACCCCACAGCTGCGCCGGCGTCTTGGACGGGTAGAGCTTGGCCAGCTGGTTGTACAGGCCCTGCGCGGAGGTCTGGGTGTCGGCCGCCATGTCGTGGGTGGCGCCGTCGTAGTAGTCGAAGGTCATCATGTTGACGACGTCGATCCGAGCGTTGTTGCCGACCGCGTTCTTCAGCACCGCGAGACCGCTGGCGGCCAGTCCGCCGGTGGTGGTCGGCAGGGTGTAGGAGAACTGGACGGCGCGCCCGTTGGCGGCGGCCCAGTCCTGCACGGTCTTGATGGCCTTGTTGCGGCGGTCGATCCCGGCCGTGTTGGTGAGCGAGTTGTCCTCGATGTCGAGGTCGATCCGGCTGATGTCGTAGGTGGTGATCAGGTTCTCGTAGGCGGCCGCGATCTGGTTGACGTCGGTGCAGCTGTCGGCCAGCTCGGTGCCGGTGTTGTCGGCGGTGTAGCCGCCGAAGGAGGGGATCACGTCCCCGCCGTCGGCCCGAATGGTGGCGATGTCGGCGCCGAAGGTCGAGGAGGAGACCGGCTTGGAGGTGTCGCCGTTCCAGTACGGGGTGCAGGAGCCCTTGGTGGCGGCCTGCAGGAAGGCCATCGTCAGGTACTTGGCGCCGGACTGCGCGGCCAGGGTGGCGGGACTCTGGCCCGTCCAGGACTCGAAGTAGGGGGCGAACACCCGGCTGGGCAGAGGGTTCGCGGCCTGGGCGGGGCCCGTTCCGGCGGCGACCGGACCGGCCGCGGCGGCCAGTGTGGCGCAGGCCGTCAGTGCGGCCTGGACGGTTCTGTGAAGACGCATGGATTCTCCAACAGGCATGGTGGGGCAAGACGTTGGGGAGGTTCGAGCGGGCCGGGGCATCGGCGGCCGTGTGGGGTCGGCCGCGCGGGCCCCGGTCCGGGGTGTTCGAGACGGACACAAGGGCGTGCGGAACCCGTCGACTCGCGTGGAGGCGGGCGACGGTGCGAACGTGCGCACGCCGTACGGAGCGGGGGCGGAGCGGAACAGGGCAGGGCGGTGCCTCAGCCGCCGGTGGTCACACCCCCACAGTGCATCCCGGTCGGATCGACATGCTTATGTTTGGACTAGACCACTGGCCTGTCAAGGGACCTGACTGTTCGTCAGTATGTGGCCTCGGCTGCCGAAGGAGGGGGATCGGCGGCCGGGCGCGGCGGAGTCGGGTGGTCAGGCCGCGCGGCGCAGGTCGCCCAGCGTCTCCTCGACCAGCCGCAGGGCGGTGGTCTCCTGGTAGTAGCGCGGAGGCTGGAGCTTGATGACGGCCTGCGTCAACCATTCGTCGTCACCCAGGAGTTCCGTGCGGCGCTCGCAGGCGGCGTGCAGCAGTATGAAGCGGAGCAGCAGGATGTGACGGGCGGGGTACCAGGCGCGGTGGTGGGTGAATCGCGCGGTCCAGTCCTCCTCCGGATCGCGCAGCGCGGAGCCCAACGCGGCGCCCGTCCAGGGGCTGTACGGCCGGAGCGACAGGAAGCCGGCGGACCTCGTGGCGAAGACGGGGTCGCAGGCCACCTGGAGGCTGATGCCCCGGAAGCGGTCCCAGGTGACCAGCTTCGGTTCGCGGTCGACGACGCGGTGCTCCATGCCCTCGGGGAGGAGGGCCAGATGGGCCTAGCGGGTGTGGTCGCCGATCACCCAGTGCTCGTCCGTGCGCACCAGTGGGCCGAGCTGCAGCGGGCGGGTGGCGTCGGCGGGGGCGGGCGAGGCGGTCCGGTCGGCGTTCACGGTGGCTCCTCGGGCAGGGTTCGGCACCTTGCCGACCAGTCTTCCCGGCTCACCTTTCACCGACCCTACACGACTCCCGCCTTTTCCCGTACGGGAGTTAGGGTCCGCGGATGCCGATGGCCGCGCACCCGGCGGGCGGGGCGCGGCCACGGCTGCCCGGAGCTCAGGACGCCGGGCGGTCAGGGGGCACTGAGCGCTCTAGCGCGGTGGCGGGCAGAGCGTGGCGCGCAGCGCGTCGTTGATCTTCGCGGCGGTGTCCGGCCCGAAGCCCTGCGGGTGGTCGGGCGAGGTGAAGTGCTGGTCGGCCAGTTCGATCAGCTTCGCCTTGTCCTTGGGGAACTGGTACATCGACTGGCACTGCTTGCGGGCCTGCTCCACCACCTGGTCGGGCTTGTCGCCGACGATCGCCGGGTCGATCGCCTTCAGCGCGGCGACCACCTTGCCGGTCACGTCGGCGTCCGGCTTGGCGGGCAGCCCCGCGTCGGCGGGCGGGGCGGGCTTGGCCGGGGCCGAGCCGTCCGTCCCGGGCGCCGGTGCGCCCGTGGCGCCGTCGGCCGTGCCGGTCGCGGAGGGTGCGGGGGTGCCGGGTGTCCCGGCGGTCCCGGACGTTGAAGCGGTCGAGCCGGTCGAGCCGGTCGAGCCGGGGGTCGAGGCATCGGACGGGGTGGCGGCGGCGGTGGTGGGGGAACCGGCCGCGGCGGTGGCCTTGCCCGAGCTCGATCCCGAGCTGGAGCAGGCAGCGAGGCTCACCGCGGCGAGTGCCGTGAGGGTGGCGGCGAGGAGTCGAGTGCGCATGGCGCCACACTGTCATGTTCGCGGCGTCGAGGGGAAGGTCCCCCGGACGGCGGACGGCGGACGGCGGCCCGGAAGCCGAGGCCTCCGCACCGGCGTCCGAAGGGCGAGCCGTTCACCGTCCGCCGTACGCCCCGGGCGTCAGCCGAGCCCGTTGGCCTTCAGCCAGTCCTTGGCCACCGCCGACGGGTCCTCCTTGTCGACCGCGACCCGCTTCATCAGCGCCGTCAGTCCGGCGGTGTCCAGCTTGGCCGACACCGCGTTGAGCGCTGCCGTCGCGGTGGCGTTCACGCCCGCCTTGCTGACCAGCGGGGTGACGTTCTGCGCGCCGAAGACGTTCTTCGGGTCGGTCAGCGGGACGAGCTTGTACTGGACGATCTTCGGGTCGGTGGTGAACACGTTGCCGACCTGGATGCTGCCGTCCTTGAGCGCGTTCGCGGTGGTGTCGGCGGTGGGCTTCCACTCCTTGAAGGTCAGCCCGTAGACGTCCTTGAACTGCTGCTCGCGGCGGGACTTGAACTCCGGCGGACCGCCGATGGTGAACTCGCCGGCCTTGGCGGCCAGGTCGGAGATGCTCTTGAGGTTGTACTTGTCGGCAGCCTCCTGGGTGACGCTGAGCGAGTCCTTGTCCTCGGCGGGGGAGGAGTCGAGGATCCCCAGCGAGGCGGGCAACGTCTTGGTCAGCGCCGCGTTCACGTCCTGGGTGGTGACGGCGGTGGCCTTGGCGTCCAAGTAGGCGAGCAGTGAGCCGTTGTACTCGGGCAGGACGGTCAGGTTGCCGCTCTGCAGCTGCCCGTAGAGCACCTCGCGGCTGCCGATGTTGAACTTCTCCTCGACCTTGACGCCCTTGGCCTTGAGGGCCTGCGAGTAGATCGAGCCGAGCAGGACGTTCTCCGGGAAGTTCGCCGAGCCGACGACCACCGTCGACCCGGAGTCGCCGCCGGTCGCGGCGGCGCCCGCCGCGGCGCCCGAACCCCCGTCGAGCGGGTTGCTGCTGGAGGAGCTGCAAGCGGTGGCGCCCAGGGCGAGCGTGGCGAGGGTGCCGAGGAGGACGGCGCGCCTGCTTCTCTTCATCGTCGACATGGTGACAGTTGTCCTTCCGGAACGGATGGGAGCGGAGAGTTTCAGCGGGCCCGGCGCTGGGCGCGCACCCCGGGCGGGAGCGCGAACCGGGCGAGCAGGGCGAAGAACAGCTGGGCGCCGACCGCGAGCAGCACCACCAGCAGCGCGCCGCCGACGGTCACCGCGTACTGGCGGGTGGCCAGTCCGTCGATGACGTAGCGGCCCAGACCGCCCAGTCCGACGTAGGCGGCCACCGTGGCGGTGGCGATCACCTGGACGGTCGCGGTGCGGAAGCCCGCCAGCAGGGTCGGCGAGGCCGACGGCAGACAGACCTGGAGGAGCACCTGGGGGTGGGTCAGCCCGATGCCGCGCGCGGCGTCCCGGACGTCCGGGTCGGTCCCGCGTACCCCTTCGACGGCCGCCACCAGCAGCGGCGGCGCGGCCAGCGCGACCAGTGGGATCAGCACGGCGGTGTCGCCGACCCCGGCGAGCAGCACCGCGAGCGTCACCAGACCGAGGGTGGGCAGGGCACGGGCGGCCCCGGCCAGCGCGGTGACCGCGGTGACGCCGCGCCCGGTGTAGCCGATCAGCAGCCCGAGCGGCACGGCCAGCAGGGCCGCGAACAGCAGGGCCTCACCGGAGAGCAGTAGGTGCTCGGTGATCCGGTGCACGATCGAGTCCGGACCGCTGCGGCGGTCCGGGGCGGAGAAGAAGTCGTTCAGCCAGTTGAGCCAGTTCACGAGCCCGCTCCCTTCTCCCGGACGGCCCAGGGCGCGAGCAGCCGCCGGGCGGCCACCAACAGCAGGTCGACGGCCAGCGCGAGCACGGCGATCAGTACGATGCCGGCCACGATCGGGGTCGGGAAGGTGCGCTGGAAGCCGTCGACGAACAGGTAACCGAGCCCGCCGCGCCCGACCAGTGCGCCGACGCTGGCCAGCGAGATGCTGGACACCGCGGCGACCCGCAGTCCGGCGATCAGGTACGGCACGGCGGCGGGCAGTTCGACCGAGGTCAGTCGGTGCCACGGCCCGTACCCCATCGCGGTGGCGGCCTGTCGGACGGACTCGGGGACGGCGCGCAGCCCGTCCACGGTGGTCGGCAGCAGCACGGCGAGGGCGTAGAAGGCGAGCGGGATCATCACGGTCGCCTGGGTGGCGAGCCCGGTGTAGGGGATCAGCACCACGAACACGGCCAGCGAGGGCAGCGCGTAGACGACGTTGAAGACCGCGGCCAGCGGCTGGTACAGCCGGGGGAACCGGGCGCAGGCCAGACCGAGCGGGACGGCCAGCAGCAGGCCGATGAGCACCGGGACCAGGGCGATCACGGCGTGGTCGGCGAGCAGATGGCCGAGGTAGCCGAGGTGGTCGCCGATCCAGTACCAGCGGACGATCGGTTCATCGTCCATCGTCGGCTCCGTCCGCCCGATCGGCTCCGGTCGTCTCGTCGGCGCCGGTCGTCGTGTCGGTGCCGGCGGTCTCGGCGGTGCCGCTCGCCCCATCGGTGCCGGCCGGCTCGCCGGTGTTGACTCTCTTGTCGAAGGCGGCGCCGGTTCCCGTGACAGGCGCGAGCGCCGCGAAGATCGCCTCGCGGCTCACGGTGCCGGTGGCCCGGCCCTCGGCGTCCAGCGCGACCGCGACCCCGACGGGGGAGAGCACGGCGGAGTCCAGGGCGGTGCGCAGGGTGTCGGTGTCCGGGCGGTAGCCGGCCACCGGCTGCAGCTCGGCGGCGACGGCGTTGCGGTCGATCCAGCCGATCGGGCGGCGCTCGTCGTCCAGGGCCAACTCCCAGCCCCCGTACCGGACTCCCTCGCCGACCGGGCGGAGCGGGACGGCGCCGGCGGGGCGCAGCCCGAGACCGCGCAGGCCCCGGTCGCGGCCGAGGAAGGCGGCCACGCCGTCGTCGGCAGGGGCGGTCAGCAGGGTGTGTGGGTCGGCCAGTTGGGCGATCCGACCGTGCTCGCGCAGCACCACGACCTGGTCGCCGAGCCGGACGGCCTCCTCGATGTCGTGGGTGACGAACAGCACCGTCTTGTGCAGCTCGGACTGCAGCCGCAGCAGCTCGTCCTGCAGCCCGGCGCGCACCACCGGGTCGACGGCGCTGAACGGCTCGTCCATCAGCAGCACCGGCGGGTCGGCGGCCAGTGCGCGGGCCACGCCGACCCGCTGCTGCTGGCCGCCGGACAGCTGGAACGGGTAGCGCTTGGCGGTCTCGGGGACGAGCCCGACCAGTTCGAGCAGTTCGGCGGCCCGGGCGCGGGCCTTCTTGCGGTCCCAGCCGAGCAGGTAGGGGACGGTGGCGATGTTGTCGATCACCCGCCGGTGCGGGAAGAGCCCGGCCTGCTGGATCACGTAGCCGATGCCCCGGCGCAACTTGGCGGGTTCCAGCTGGGCGACGTCGGTGCCGTCCAGCAGCACCCGGCCCGAGGTGGGCTCGACCATCCGGTTGACCATGCGCAGCAGGGTGGTCTTGCCGCAGCCGGACGGTCCTACCAGGACGGTTATCCGACCGGTCGGGACGTCCAGGTCCAGGCCCTCGACGGCGATGGTGCCGTCGGGGTGGCGCTTGCCGGCGCCCTCGAATCTGATCACGGGGTGTTTCCTCGTCAGGGCGCCCCGGGGAGGCGGCGCCTGTGTCGTTCGGTCGTTCGGTCGGGTCGTTCGATTGACGGCGGCTCCAACCGCCCGGGCGTTCTTCCGCCCGCGTGGTTGCCCAGGTTTGGACCGGCGGAAACTCCGATCAGATTATGACCTGAATTATCTCCTGTCCGTGATTTACCGTGTGGCACGCGCCGTGGAGCCCGGCTCAGACCAGGCTTGAGCCCCCGTTCGCCGCGCCGCTTCCGTGCTCCGCTCGGGCCCGCGGCTCAGCCGCCCGGGCGGGTCGGCAGCCCCGCGGCCGCCCAGCCGGCGAAGCCGCCGTCCAGGTCGGTCGCCCGGTGCAGTCCCAGCGCACGCAGCGACGCGGCGGCCAGGCTGGAGGCGTAGCCCTCGGAGCAGACCACGATCGGCTCGATGTCGTAGCCCGTGGCCTCGGGGATGCGGTGACTGCCCGTCGGGTCGAGCCGCCACTCCAGGACATTGCGCTCGATGATGAGCGAGCCGGGGATCTCGCCCTCGGCCGCCCGCTGCGCCGCCGGACGGATGTCCACCAGCAGCGCGCCCTCCAACTGGGCCTGGTACGCCTCCCGGGCGCGCGGGCGGTGCACGCCTTCGCGGGCGCGCTCCAGCAGGTCGTCGATCGTGGTCACCACTGCTCCGGTCCTTCCTCCGAGGTGCGGACGAGCCCACCGGCCCGCAGGTCGTAGTGCGCCATCGAGCTGAGCGGCGGCGAGTAGGCGTGCAGGGTGACGGCCGGGCCGGAAGCGGTGTTGCGGACGTCGTGCACGTACTCGGGGCCGAAGGCCCGGGCGGTCCCGGCCGGGACCCGGCGGATCAACAGGCCCTGCTCCGGGCCGCCGAGGGACAGCTCCTCCAACTCGCCGAGGGCGACGGTGAACGCGCCGCGCGAGCCGCCGTGGTCGTGGAAGCCGGTGGACTGGCCGGGCAGCCAGCTGATCAGCCACACCTCGTGGTCGTCCTCGGCCACCAGGCGCCGGTACCAGCGCTCCTCGGCGGAGAGGCGGACCAGGTGGATCCACCGCTCGGGCCGCTCGGCCAGCTCGCGGACGACGGTCCGCAGGGCGTTCGGGGTGAGCGGAGCACGGGCGCGCTCGGCGGGGGGTGTCTCGGGGGTGTGCGTCGGGGTCTCGGCGGCGAGGTCCGGGCTCATGGGGCGTCCTCGGGTGCGGCGGGAACGTCGGCGGGGTGCGTCCGGGTGCGGCGGCCGAAGCGCTGGTGCCTGGGCGGGCGCGGGCCGACGGAGCGGCCCGGCACCACCGGGCACGGCACGCACGGTGCCGCCGGGCGGGCGGGAGTCAGAACTGCGGGTGCAGGTGCGCGGCGCGGGCCCTGGTGGACGTCACAGGGTGGGACCGGCGGGGGAGAACAAGGTCAACAGGCACAGATGGAACTCGCCTGGCGTCGCAGATCGACGTGCAGGCGGCAAACCAGAGTGGTGCCGGAGTCCATGAACCGGATCCTTTCCGAGCCGGTCGGACGAAGTCAAGCCGGGACGCCCGACTGTTGCGCCCTGTTAACCCTCGGCGGAGCGGCACGGCGCCGGGGCAGCCGCGGCCGACGGCGCCTGTGCGCAGTGGCCGGACGGCGTCGAGGGCGAGCCGCCGGGCGGCTGCGCGGGGACCGGCGCGACGGCGGAGCCCCCGGCGGGCGACAGTGCCTGTTCGATCACCGGCCCCGCCTGCTCGCCCAGGTAGCGGCCGAGCGTCTGGTAGGCGTCGAACTGCTGGTGGTTGAACCACTGGTCACTGGTGCCGTCGTTCGGGAAGGCCCGGTTCGCCACCGCGTAGGAGTGCAGCTCGTACGGCATGTCGGCGGTCAACACCGCCTGGAGGACGATCAGAGTGCCGTGCCGGTCGGGCTCCGGCCGGCCGTCGGTGTCGGGGTAGCGGATGTCGCCGGTGATCACCCCGCGGGCCGAGAGTCGGTCGGAGAGCTGGGCCGCCAGCCCGCGCAGCGGTGCGCCGGCCCCGTCCCGCCCAGCGGCCCCGTCCCGGTCGCCGGCCCCGTGCTGGTCGGCGGTGGCGCTGCCCGGGATCAGCAGCTCCGGCCGGTGCAGGGTGATCACGATGCCGAGCTCCTCGCGGGCCAGGGTGATCGCGGCGGCCAGGTTCGCGGCGTAGCCCGAGTCCCCGCTGGCGTCGATGCACACGGCCGTCCGCACCCGGTGCCGCAGCAGCTCGACCAACCCGAGGTTCTCGTAGTGGCCGCCGTCGGTGGTGAGCAGGAAGCGGTCGTCCGCCGGGAACCGGCCGGTCAGCTCCCGCAGTTGGTACGGGAGCCGACGGACCGCGGGCTGCGCCGCTCGGCGCCAGTCCGGGGCGCCGGACCAGACCGGGCCGAGCACCGCCGGGTTGGGCAGCCATGTCCCGAGCCGGGCGTTGGTCACCGCGAACAGGCCCTGGTAGACCTGGGACTGGCGCCCCATGGCGGAGGAGAAGGCGGCGCCGGAGACGGCCATCGCCGACTGGACGGTGAGGTCCCGGGCGATGTGCCGCCGGGTGCGCCGCTCCAGCAGGTCGGTGCGCGCGTACCCGACGTCCGGACCGCCCACGTAGTCGTGGGAGAGCGAGAAGGAGACCGCCCGACGGCCCGGCGGCGTACGGGAGTTGCCGGAGAGGTTGGCCGCGGTGGAGAAGATCACCTGCGGGAAGTCGGGGTGCCGGGCGGCGTAGTGGCTCAGCCAGGTCTGCTCGCGGTAGAAGTCGTACCGGCGGGCGAACGACCGGCCGCCCTCGTTGACCCGGCGGACCGCGAACGCCGAGGCCAGGCGCAGCCGGTAGAACGGGTGCAGGCTCATCCAGGTCTGGTCGAGGTTGAGTCCGACCGCGCCGAGCACCAGCGGCAGCAGCACCTGGACGGCCGTCGGCCAGGCGTACCCCGTGGCGACCGCCCAGCCGAGGGCCAGCAGCGCGCCCGCCGTCAGCGCGGTGAGGGCCGCCCACACCACGACGTACTGCGGCAGGTTGGCGGTCATCCGGCCGCCGAGCCGGCCGATGCCGCGCAGTGCCCCGGCGACCGCGGCCGCGCCGCTGCGGATCGTGCGGCGGTCGCGCCAGAGTATGCCGAGCAGGAGCGCGAGGTAGCTCAGCACCACGGTCAGGCTGAGCCCGGCGCCGGTCAGCTGCGGACCGGCCGCCAGCGCCTGTTGGAGCCGGACCGCGCCCCAGGCCAGCCCCGGCACCGCCAGCACCCCGACGGCCAGCAGGGCGGCCAGCGCGAGCGCGGCGTAGTAGAGCCGGTGCAGCGTGCGTGGCAGCAGCGCGTGCCAGCCGAGCGGCGGGAAGGCCAGCAGCCACAGCAGCCAGCATCCGGCCGCCGCGGCGAGCAGCGCTCCGACGGCGGCCAGCGCGGGCGTCCGGAACACCAACTCGCCCGGTACGGCGCCCGCGTGCCGCAGTCCGGCCGCCGCCAGGCCGTCCAGGTCGGTGAGGGGGAGGGCGTGGTAGAAGCGGCTGAGGCCGAGGCCGAGCACCAGGACGGCGGCCAGCAGCAGGGTGAGCGCCGACAGCACGCCGCGCAGCAGCGTCCCGAGGGCGACCAGCCACTCGCCGGTGCCGTCGGCGATGAACTTGCTGTGGCGGCGGAGGTGGTCCTCCTCCGGGGAGCCGGGCTCCAGCACGGTGTCGGCCGTCAGCCCCGAGACGGCGTGCACCGGGCTGCCGGGGGCGGAGTCGCTGAGCGCGAGCTGCAGTGCGCCCACGGTGTAGCCGCCGCCAGAGACGGAGACCAGGTACCGCGCCCGTTTGAGCCACGGGCGCAGCGCCTGGAGGGCGCCGAGCGTGACGCAGGCCGAGCGGATGCCACCGCCCGAGGCGCAGAAGCCCAGCTCGGCGGGCTCGCGGCCGGGCGGCACCCGGGCGGCTTCGCGCCAGTGGGTGCGGGCGTCGGGTGGCTCCTCGGACGGCTGCCCGCCGTGCCGGGCGGCCGTCGGCCAGGGCGGGATCAGCGCCGGACGCTCCGGGTCGGTCTCGTCCGCGGGCTTCGACGAGGAGGGCAGCAGCCCGCGTACCGCCCGGGCGGCCGTCACCGTCAGCAGGCCCGCCGCCACCACCCCGGCGGGCGGGAGCAGCAGCCAGGCGACGGTGGAGAGCGCGGCCGCCAGCGCGAACGGGGTGTCGGAGCCGCCGTGGTCGAGCCCGATGCGCAGCAGAACGTTCCCGGTGAGGTCGCAACCGGCCGCGAGCAGCCCGGCCCCGCCGACCGTGAGGACCAGGGCCCGCCGCCGCCGGCCGAGCACGTACCCGCCGAGCAGCGCCGCGGCCACCAGCGTGAGCCCGCACCCGGCGGTCAGCCAGACCTCGGCGCGCAGGGCGGCCGCGTAGTCCCCGGCGTGCTCGCCGACCACCGCCTCGGCGGCGGTACGGGAACCGGCCAGCCGCAGGGCGACCTCCCGCGCAGGGGGCGCCTGCCGGTGGTACAGCAGCCGGCCGAGGACCAACGGGAGCAGGGCGCCGAGGGCGAGCAGCAGGCCCGCCCACGCGGGCAGGGCGGGCGGGCGCCCCGCCGCCTGGCCGTCACCCACGGCCGCACCCGAAGGACCCGTCGCGCCTGAAGGGCCCGCCGTATCCGGAGTACCCGCAGTACGCTCCGCGCGCTTGCTGAACGCTGCCACCCACACCACTCCTTGGTCCTGATGCCACCCCGTGTCGTCGCCGTGCCGTCGTCCGATTCCCCTGCCCGATCCCCGAATTGACGCCTCCAGGCCCCGGTGTGACGGTCCGTCGCGGCATCCACCGGCGTTTTACCCGGCGGTGGCCGATTCCGCACCCCGGGCGCCCGCATTCACTCGAATGAGTAAGGAGCGCACTTCCGGGGTAGATGAGCGTTTCATCCCACCCCGGGCCACCCGCGTGTCCGCGTAACAAGATCGCCCCAGACGCGTTACCGCCAACGTATTGTCAGGCCACCAAGGCCCGGCCTACCGTCTACAGATCGCTTTCTACGCACGTAGACCCCTGCGGTTCCCCGAGCGGACCCGCAGGAGAGACCCACCCCGTCAACCCTCAGACCGCGGGCCCGACCGCTCGGCCGGGCCCCGGAGTTGCGGAGGTACCCATGTCGCAGATCGTCCGTGCCGCGCTCGTCCAGACCCGCTGGACCGGCGACCAGGAGAGCATGATCGCCCTCCACGAGCGGTACGCCCGTGAGGCCGCCGCCCAGGGCGCGAAGATCATCGGCTTCCAGGAGGTCTTCAACTCCCCGTACTTCTGTCAGGTCCAGGAGCCCGAGCACTACCGCTGGTCCGAGGCCGTCCCGGACGGCCCGACCGTGCGCCGGATGCGCGAGCTCGCCCGCGAACTCGGCCTGGTCATGGTCGTTCCGGTCTACGAGGAGGAGCAGACCGGCGTCTACTACAACACCGCCGCCGTGATCGACGCGGACGGCAGCTACCTCGGCAAGTACCGCAAGCACCACATCCCGCAGGTCAAGGGATTCTGGGAGAAGTACTACTTCAAGCCCGGCAACCTCGGCTGGCCCGTCTTCGACACCGCCGTCGGCAAGGTCGGCGTCTACATCTGCTACGACCGCCACTTCCCCGAGGGCTGGCGTGCCCTGGGCCTGGCCGGCGCGCAGATCGTCTACAACCCCTCCGCCACCAGCCGCGGCCTGTCCGCCTACCTGTGGCAGCTCGAACAGCCCGCCGCCGCCGTCGCCAACGAGTACTTCGTCGCCGCCATCAACCGGGTCGGCACCGAGGAGTACGGCGACAACGACTTCTACGGCACCTCCTACTTCGTCGACCCGCGCGGCCAGTTCGTCGGCGACGTCGCCTCCGACAAGGAGGAGGAACTCGTCGTCCGCGACCTGGACCTGGATCTGATCGAACAGGTCCGCCAGCAGTGGGCGTTCTACCGCGACCGCCGGCCCGACGCCTACGGACCGCTCGCCGAGGCCTGAGGAGCACCGCGATGACCACCCGCGACCCGCACCAGCGCACCGTCGTCCGCGGCGGCCTCGTCATCACCGCCACCGACGAACTCCACGCCGACGTCCTCATCGAGGGCGAACGCATCGCCGCGCTGGCCGCCACCGGCAGCGCCGCCGCCGAGGCCTGGACCGCCGAGACCGTCATCGACGCCACCGGCCACTACGTCATCCCGGGCGGCGTCGACGCCCACACGCACATGGAGCTGCCCTTCGGCGGCACCGCGGCCTCAGACACCTTCGAGACCGGCACCCGCGCCGCCGCCTGGGGCGGCACCACCACCATCGTCGACTTCGCCGTCCAGCCCGTCGGCGGCTCGCTGCGCGAGGGCCTGGACACCTGGCACGCCAAGGCCGAGGGCAACTGCGCCGTCGACTACGCCTTCCACACCATCGTCTCCGACGTCAACGACGCCGTCCTCAAGGAGATGGACGCCCTCGTCGACTCCGGCGAGTCCACCTCCTTCAAGCTGTTCATGGCCTACCCCGGTGTCTTCTACAGCGACGACGGCCGCATCCTGCGCGCCATGCAGCGCGGCGCCGCCAACGGCGGGCTGATCATGATGCACGCCGAGAACGGCATCGCCATCGACGTCCTGGTCGAACAGGCCCTCGCCGCCGGTCACACCGCCCCGCGCCACCACGGCGAGGTCCGCCGCGAACTGCTGGAGGCCGAGGCCACCCACCGGGCCATCAAGCTCGCCCAGGTGGCCGGCAGCCCGCTCTACGTGGTGCACGTCTCCGCCGCCTCCGCCCTCGCCGAACTCGCCCAGGCCCGCGATGCCGGGCTCAACGTCTTCGGCGAGACCTGCCCGCAGTACCTCTTCCTCTCCACCGACAACCTCGCCGAGGAGGGCGCGGACGGCTTCGAGGGCGCCAAGTACGTGTGCAGCACGCCGCTTCGGCCCCGCGAGCACCAGGAGGCGCTCTGGCGGGGGCTGCGCACCAACGACCTCCAGGTGGTCTCCACCGACCACTGCCCGTTCTGCTACGTCGGGCAGAAGGAGCTCGGCCGCGGCGACTTCTCGAAGATCCCCAACGGCCTTCCGGGCGTGGAGAACCGGATGGACCTGCTCCACCAGGCCGTGGTGGACGGGCACATCAGCCGGCGCCGCTGGGTCGAGATCGCCTGCACCACCCCGGCCCGGATGTTCGGGCTGCACCCGCGCAAGGGCACCATCGCGCCGGGCGCCGACGCCGACCTGGTCGTCTACGACCCCGCCGCGGTGCAGACCGTCTCCGCCGCCACCCACCACATGAACGTGGACTACTCGGCCTACGAGGGCCGACAACTCACCGGCCGGGCGCGGACGGTGCTCTCACGCGGCACCGTCGTGCTGGACGGCGGCAGCTGGCTCGGCCGGGCCGGTCACGGTGCCTTCCTGCGCCGTGACACCTGCCAGTACCTGACCTGAGCCCTCCCTTCTCCCGCCCGGGGTCGCGCGGCACACGCCGACCCCGGGACGCCCTCCCACCCCTCCCGGAGCCATCCATGGACATCGGCCTCGTCCTGCAGACCGACCCGCCCGCCCGCCTGCTCATCGACCGGATGATCCGCGCCGAACAGGCCGGGTTCAGCCACGGCTGGACCTTCGACTCCTGCGTGCTGTGGCAGGAGCCCTTCGTCATCTACAGCCGGATCCTCGCCGAGACCGAACGCCTGACCGTCGGCCCGATGGTCACCAACCCCTCCACCCGCACCTGGGAGGTCACCGCCTCCCTGTTCGCCACGCTCAACGACATGTACGGCAACCGCACCGTCTGCGGCATCGGCCGCGGCGACTCCGCCATGCGGGTCGCCGGACGCCGGCCCGCCACCCTCGACCGGCTCTCCCAGGCCATGCACGCCATCAAGGAGTTGGCCGAGGGGCGCACCATCGAGGTGGACGGCACCGAGATGCACCTGCCGTGGGTGGGCCCCGGCGCCGCGCTGCCGATCTGGATGGGCGCGTACGGCCCGAAGGCGCTCGCGCTGACCGGCCGTCAGGCCGACGGCTTCATCCTGCAGTTGGCCGATCCCTACCTCACCGAGTACATGGTCAAGGCGGTCCGTGCCGCTGCCGTCGAGGCCGGCCGGGACCCGTCCTCGCTCACCATCTGCGTGGCCGCCCCCGCGTACGTCACCACCGACGACTCGCCCGCCGCGCTCGCCCACGCCCGGGAGCAGTGCCGCTGGTTCGGCGGGATGGTCGGCAACCACGTGGCCGACCTGGTCAGCCACTACGGCGAGCACTCCGGCCTGGTGCCCGACGCGCTCACCGACTACATCAAGGGCCGCCAGGGCTACGATTACAGTCACCACGGCCGGGCCGGGAACCCCGACACGACGTTCGTCCCCGACGAGATCGTCGACCGCTTCTGCCTCATCGGGCCGGTGGAGGCTCAGCGCGCCCGACTGGCGGAGCTCCGCTCGCTCGGCGTCGACCAGTTCGCCGTCTATGCCATGCACGACGCCGTCGAGGCCACCATCGACGCCTACGGAACGGACGTCATCCCCCATCTCTGATCCCCTTGTGTCAGACGGGAGTTGCCCATGACCGACTCCGCGACCGGCGGCAGACAGCGGCAGTACCCCGACGGCCGGGTCGAACTCGACCCGGCCGACGGGGCGTTGCCTCCCAACGGCTTCACCAGTGACGACCTGCGGCCGGTCCCGGTGCGGCAGCGCACCTGGACCACGTACAACTTCCTGGCGCTCTGGGTCGGCATGGCCCACAACATCCCGTCCTGGACGCTGGCTTCGGGCCTGGTCGCGATCGGCATGGACTGGAAACAGGCGGTGCTGACCATCGCGCTCGCCAATCTGATCGTGCTGTTCCCGATGCTGCTCACCGGACACGCGGGTACCAAGTACGGCATCCCGTTCCCGGTGTTCGCCCGGGCCTCGTTCGGGCTGCGCGGGGCCAACCTGCCCGCACTGATCCGGGCGGCGGTGGCCTGCGCGTGGTTCGGCATCCAGACCTGGATCGGCGGTGAGGGCATCTTCCTGCTGGTGGGCAAGCTGTTCGGCGAATCCTGGCGCACGGCACCGGAGCTCGGCGGATACCCGTGGACGCAGTGGCTCTCGTTCCTGCTGTTCTGGCTGATCCAGATGGCCGTCATCGCCCGCGGGATGGAGGCGCTGCGGCGCTTCGAGAACTGGGCGGCGCCGTTCGTCATCGTCGGAGCGCTCGCCATGCTGGTGTGGATGGCCGTCAAGGCGGGCGGGTTGGGGCCGCTGCTCTCCCAGCCGTCCCAGCTGGGCTGGGGCAAGGGGTTCTGGAAGGTCTTCTTCCCGTCGCTGATGGGGATGATCGGCTTCTGGTCCACCCTGTCGCTCAACATCCCCGACTTCACCCGCTTCGGCGGCAGCCAGCGGGCCCAGATCCGCGGCCAGGCGCTCGGCCTGCCGACGACGATGACGCTCTTCGCGCTGCTGTCGGTGCTGGTCACCTCGGGCTCCGAGGCGGTCTACGGCGAACCGGTGTGGGATCCGATCAAGCTGGCCGCGAAGTTGGAGAACCCGGTCGCCATCCTGTTCGCGCTGCTGACCGTCCTGATCGCGACGCTGTCGGTGAACATCGCGGCCAACGTCGTCTCCCCGGCCTACGACCTGACCAACCTGCTGCCCCGGTTCGTCGACTTCCGCACCGGGGCGCTGATCACCGGCGTGGTCGGGATCGCGATCTTCCCCTGGAGGCTGATCGCCGACCCGCACGTTTACATCTACGTCTGGCTGGGAGTGGTCGGCGGACTGCTCGGAACGGTGGCCGGGGTGCTGATCGCGGACTACTGGGTCGTGCGCCGAACCAGCCTCCACCTCGCCGACCTCTACCGTCCGTTCGGCGCGTACTGGTACACGGCCGGGTGGAACTGGCGGGCGGTGGTCGCGCTGCTGGTCGGCGGCCTGCTGGCGGTCGGGGGCTCGTACTCGCCCGTCGACGGGCGCGGGGTGAAGCAGGGCCCGTTCCCGGTGGACGGGGTGATCCCTTTCCTCAAACCGCTCGCCGACTACGGCTGGGCGGTCGGTTTCGCGTCGGCGTCGGTGCTGTACCTGGGGCTCAGCGCGGTGTTCGGCGGGTGGCGGGGAACGGGCGCGGGGCGGCACGCGGCGGGCGGGTGATCGGTGGCCCGGGGAGCGACCGACCGGATTCAGCGGACGGACAGCGGCGGACGGACAACGGCGAACAGATGACGGCGGACAGCGTCGGAAGGGCGCCGCGCGCGGACCGGTCGGTTCCCGGTGGCCGGATCCCGCTCGTCCGCCCCGGACGGGGGAACCGGGCCCGCGGGCGGCGGCGTCCTCAGGGGCAGAGCGGGCGGGACGGGGCCGTCGCGCTGCGGACGGGAGGGATGACGGATGAGCATCGTCGCGTGGATCGTGCTGGGCCTGGTGGCCGGAGCCCTGGCCAAGCTGCTGTTGCCGGGGAGGGACCCGGGCGGCCTGATCGTGACGACCCTGATCGGTATCGCCGGCTCCTTCGTCGGCGGCTGGATCGCGTCCCACTTCCTGCACAGGTCGATCACGGCGCGCTTCTTCGACGGTCCGACCTGGGTGTCGGCGATCGGTGGCGCGCTGGTGCTGCTGATCGCCTACCGACTGCTGTTCGGCAACTCGCGTCGCTGACCGTGGAGTCGTCACGAATCTGACGGGCCGGCCCCCGGGGGAGGGGGTCGGCCCGTACGTTTCACCGCTCGGCGCCGTGCGGCTCAGGACTCCGCCGACACCTCGGCGACCCAGTCCGGCAGCTCTTCACGGGCGGCGAGCCAGGCGGCCGGGATGTCCGTGAGCCCGGTGCGGGCGGCGACCACCCCGGCGGCGATGGCGCAGGTGGTGTCCATGTCGCCGCCGCCCTCCAGGGTGTGCCAGATCGCCTCGGGCAGCGAGTCCAGGTGTCCGGCGGCGGACCACAGGGCGAACGGGACGGTGTCCGGAGCGGAGATCATCAACCCCGAACCGAGCACCGTGGCGGCGTGCCGGACGCTGGTGCTCCCGGGCATCCGGGCGGCGATCCGCAGGCCGGAGCGGACCTCGCTGTCCGGCAGCCGCCCGGCCACCTCGGTCAGCAGCTCGGCCCGCCCGGGCGGGGTTCGGCCCCGGCTGCGGACGGCGAGCGCCGCGGCGAGGGCGACCGCCACCGCGCCGGTGACCGCCTCCGGGTGGAAGTGTGTGGTGAGCGCCTGGAGTTCGGCCTGCCGGGCCACCTCGTCCAGGTCGTCGGCGAACCACGCGCCCAGCGGGGCGACCCGCATCGCGGCGCCGTTCCCGTGTGAGCCCTGGCCCTCGAACTGGCCCGAGGTGATGGCGCGCCAGTCCCCGCCCGCGCCGATCCCGCGCAGCACCCGGTGCATCGAGGGGCCGTACTTGCGCCCGTACTCGCGGGTGTACTCCGCCGCGAACTGCTCGGCCAGCGTGTCCTGGTGGACCTCGCCCCGGGTGGCCAGGTGGCGGACCAGGACCAGGGCCATCGCGGTGTCGTCGGTCCAGTGCCAGGGCGCCGGGCGGGCCAGGCGGCCCGCCCGGGCGGCGGGCGCCTCGTCGGCCGGGACCGAGAACCACCGGTCGCCGAAGGCGTCGCCGAGGGCGAGCCCCCGCAGGCTGTCCAGGACCGGACCGGCCACACGCATGTCATCCTCCATGTGAGATCAACTGTGGGCGGTAGTCTGCTCGACGATCGAGGCGCCGGCGACCGGATTTCGCTCCGGACACCGGCGCCTCGACTGCCGACAGTGCGCTACTTGGCCTTCAGGCCGCCGAATACGAGCTTCCAGACCGCCTCGAAGCGCTCGTCCGCGGTCGGCTCGGACCAGGTGGGCGCGTAGGCCGGATCGTGGAAGGGCGCGGTGGCGTCGAAGACGGCGCGGGCGGTGCTGAGGATGTGGGCGAGCTTGAACTCCTTGCGGTCCATGCCGTCCTGGACGATCTGCGCGATCTGCTTGACCAGGGTGTCGATGTGCGCCGCCACGATGCCGCTGTTCTCCCCGACCAGCACCATGTAGGTGGCGAACAGCTCCGGGTCGTCCAGCGCCTTCTTCCGCTTGGCCGCGAACAGGGTGGTCAGCCAGTGCTTGAGGCGCTCGGCGGCGCCGCCGGCGTCGATCGAGATGGTCTCCAGCTCGTGATGCGCCTGGTCGAGCCAGCGCTGGGTGACCGCCTCGCGCAGGGCGGCCTTGCTGGGGAAGTGGCGGTAGACGCTGCTGTGGCTGACGCCGAGTTCGCGGGCGACGTCCACGACGGTGGCCTTGGCCGGGCCGAACCGCCGGAGGACTTCCTCCGCCGCGATCAGGATCTGCTCGGCGGTGAGTGCGGTGTCCGTGGTCACGGGGAGGGCCGTCCTTAGGGTCGTGCGGTCAGGTGGTGCGGAGGGTTTCCGCTGGTCAGCGTTCGCTGTCCAGGTTCGCCATCTGCGCGGCAGCGTACCGGTCGCCCGCGGCGGCACCGGCGGGGACGGCCGCCTCGATCGCGGCGAGGTCGTCCGCGGTCAGCGCGACGTCCAGGGCTCCGAGGGCCTCGGTCAGGCGGTCCCGGCGGCGGGCGCCGACCAGCGGGACGACGTCCTCGCCGCGCGAGGCGACCCAGGCGATCGCCACCTGGGCGACGCTCGCGCCCTTGGCGACGGCGACCTGGCGCAGCGCCTCCACGAGCGTGAGGTTGTGGGTCAGGTTGTCGCCCTGGAAGCGCGGGCTTTGGCCGCGGAAGTCGGTGCCGGCCAGCGAGCGGTCCTGGTTCCAGTGGCCGCTGAGCAGGCCGCGCGAGAGCACGCCGTACGCGGTGATGCCGATGCCGAGTTCACGGGCGGTGGGCAGCACGGCGGCCTCGATCGAGCGGGAGAGCAGCGAGTACTCGACCTGCAGGTCGCTGATCGGGTGGACGGCGGCGGCGCGGCGCAGGGTGTCGGCGCCGACCTCGGACAGGCCGATGTGGCGGACGTGGCCGGCCTTCACCAGGTCGGCGATGGCGCCGACGGTCTCCTCGATCGGGACCTTCGGGTCGAGGCGGGCCGGGCGGTAGATGTCGACGTGGTCGGTGCGCAGGCGGCGCAGGGTGTAGGCGAGCGCGGTCTTGGTGGCGGCCGGGCTCGCGTCGTAGCCGAGCCACTGGCCGTTCGGGTCGCGCTGGGCGCCGAACTTCACGCTGATCTGCACGCTCTCGCGGTCACGGCCGCGCAGCGCCTCGTGGATCAGCAGCTCGTTGTGGCCCATGCCGTAGAAGTCGCCGGTGTCGAGGAGGGTGATCCCGGCGTCCAGGGCGGCGTGGATGGTGGCGATGCTCTCGGCTTCGTCGGCCGGGCCGTACAGGTCGGACATGCCCATGCAGCCGAGGCCGAGGGCGGAGGTGACGGGCCCGGAGGTGCCGAGCGCGCGCTGTGCGGGGCGGGTGGTCGAGGCCATGAGTACTCCAGGGACGGGGGCGGCGCCGGGTGGCGCGGGCGGTGTGACCCGGGTCTCACTATGGCACGACAGCAAACAGATTTCAAAATCTGTTCGCTGTCGTCTGTTATCTGAAATTTGAAATCTGTCGATTGTCATCTGTTCGGAGCAGCGGGGGCCGGTGTCTGGGTCGGTGTCGGAGCGGCGGGGGCCGGTGCCGGGGTAGGCGAGCGCAGCAGGTGGGCCCGGGCGGGCGGCAGGTTGCGCCACACCGTGCGCTCGCCCAGTCCGTACGTCGCCTCGAAGCGCCGCAGCAGCCGCACCACCGCCCGGTGTCGGGCACCCTGACGCGGGCCGGAGGTGAGCGTGCGCACGGTCGTCGTGCCGAGGTAGCCGAAGTACGTCAGCTCGCCGCCGGGCGCCAGCAGCCGCAGGTAGAGGTTGAGGATGTCCCGGACTTGGGCCGGCTCGAAGTTGGTGAACGGCAGCCCGGACACGATCACGTCGTACCGTCCTTCGGAGCCCGGGGTGGCGCCCGTCCCCTCGGTGGTCGCCCCCTTGCCCGCCGCGGGCAGCTCCTCCACCCGGCAGACCGACAGCCGCAGCTCCACCCCCGGCCCGCGTGCCGCAAGCACCGGGTCCTCCCGCAGCCGCTCGGCGAAGCGAGGGTTCGCCTCGACCACGTGCAGCCGGTCGCCCGGGCGGAGCACCTGGGCCAGCCGTCGGGTCACCACGCCCGTCCCGGCGCCGACCTCCAGCACCGAGATCGGCCGGTTCGGACGGCTGGTCGCGGGCACCACCAGCGCGTTCACCAGCTCCGCGCCGCTCGGTGCCAGCGCGCCGGTGTCGTGGAAGATGCGCAGTGCCTCAGTGAGGAACAGCAGGTGGTCCCCGCCGGCCGGCGAACCGAGCGTGTCGCGCGAACTGAGCTGCGGGGCGGGGGAGTCGGGGCGGCGGTGGAGCTGTCCGTTCGTCATGCCGTCGACGCTAGGGAGGTCGCGGCGGCTCGGAATCGGCCGGTGAGCGGCGCCGACCCCCGACCAAAGTCGAGGGTGCGGCCACCCGGGAGAAGGGGGCGTCGGGCCGCCGCCCGACCTAGCATCGAGCGGACGGACGGACGGACGGACAGGCGGACAGGCGGGGCGGGAGGGGAGGAGTCCGATGCGCGCAGGCCTGCTCGGCTGGTACGGCCCGTACCGCCAGCCCCGGACCGACACGCTGCTGCTGCTCGGCATCCTCGCCCTCGCCGTCGAGGAGGGCCTGGCTCAGTGGCTGAACACCGACGGCCCGCTGCGCCTGCCCCGGACCGCAGTTGCCGCGCTCGCCGCGCTCTGCCTGCTGTTCGCCCGGCGCTACCCGGTGGCCTCGGCCGTTCTGCCGGTGCTCACCGGCGGCCTGTTCAACCGGGCCTTCCCCGCCCTGTTCAGCGTCTACTACCTCGCCTCCCTCGGTCGGACCGGACCTGCGGCGGCCGGTGGCGCGGTCGTCGCGCTGCTCAGCGCGACTCGGGCTGACCCGTCGGTGGGCTGGGCGGGCACCACCGGCTCCCAACTGCTCGTCCAAGCCGCCGTCCTGTCCGTCGGGCTGTGGCTGCACGGCCGCCGAGTGCTGATCCGCACCCTGCACGAGCAGGTCGAAACCCTGCGCCGCGAGCGCGAGTTGCGGGCCGAGCAGGTCCGCTCCGCCGAACGCGCCCGGATCGCCCGGGAGATGCACGACGTGCTGGCCCACCGGCTCAGCCTGCTGGTGCTGCACGCCGGGGTGCTGCGCGACCAGGCCCGGGCCGGGACGGTCGCCGCCGACCCGGACCGGCTCACCCACCGCCTCGAACTGCTGCGCACCACCGCCGCCCGCTCGCTCGACGACCTGCGCGACGTCCTGGGTGCCCTGCGTGCCGACCCGCCAAAGCCGCCCGCCGCCGGGGAGGAGCCGCCTGCACCGACCGGGGCGCCCCGCGTGCCGGCTCCGGCCCTGCGCGACCTCGCCGAACTGGTCGGCGAGGCGACCCAGGCCGGGCAGCAGGTCGAACTCGCCCTCTCCGGCGACCCGGAGGCCGTACCGACCACCCACCGGCTGGCGGTGCACCGGCTCGTCCAGGAGGCACTGACCAACGCCCGCAAGTACGCCCACGCCGCGCCCGTCACCGTCCGGGTCGGTTACGGCGCCCCGGCCACCACCGTCGAGGTCCGCAACGGGCCGGGCGAGGCGCCGCCGAACGGGCCGGGCAACGGCGGCGGGTACGGCCTGGTGGGGCTCAGCGAACGGGTCGGCGCACTGGGCGGCCGTCTCGACGCGGGCCCGGACGGCACCGGTGGCTTCCGGCTCTCCGCCCGGCTGCCCGCGCCGGACCGCCCGCCGCAACCGCTCTCCGCCCCCGAGGACCGCCAGTCCCTGGAGCCACCCACTCCGCAGCCGCCGACCCCGCAGTCGCCGACCGCGCAGTCACCGACCCCGCAGCCGAAGGACGTCGCATGATCCGCACGATGGTGGTCGACGACGATGCGCTGGTACGCCTCGGACTGGTCGACCTCCTCGCCCAGGACCCGGCCCTGACCGTGGTCGCAGAGGCCGCCGACGGGCTGCAGGCCGTCGAGCTCGCCCGCGGCCACCGGATCGACGTCGCGCTGATGGACATCCGGATGCCACGGCTCGACGGCATCGCCGCCACCCGGCGGCTGCGCGAACTGCCGGACGGCCCGCGGGTCATCGCGCTCACCACCTTCGACCTGGACGAGTACGTGTACCAGGCGCTCGCCGCCGGGGCCGACGGCTTCCTGCTCAAGGACACCCCACCCGCCGAGATCGCCCGGGCCGTCCACGTGGTCGCGGGCGGCCAGGGGATGTTGCACCCGGCGGCCGCGCGACGGCTGATCGACCGGTACCACCGGGTCGGCGCGCCCCGGTCGCTCGCCGCCCGGAGCAGGGTCGCCGGGCTCACCCCGCGCGAGACCGATGTGCTGCGCGAACTCGCCGACGGGCTGTCCAACGCCGAGATCGCGGGCGTGCTGGGGATGCGGGAGAGCACCGTCAAGGCGCACGTCAGTCGGATCCTGACCGCGCTCGGCGTCGGCAACCGGGTCCAGGCCGCGCTGCTCGCGCGGGACGCGGGGGTGGTCGGGGACGGTGCCTGACGGCCGGCGCTCGCGAGGGCGGGCCGGGGCGCAGCGTCGGACGGTGTTCACGCGAATGTTCCCCGGACGTCAGGCCGGGGGCCGTGGTGGGCTTCCCTGAGCCCTCGCGTGCCCCCGGTTCGTATCGCCTGCTGAGCCGTTGTCACCCATCCGGCGTGGAATTGCCGTGCCTTGGCGCTTTACGCTGCCGAACCCGGGCAGCGGGTCCATGGTGGAGATGGGCGCGATCCGGCGACCGCGCCCGCGCGCCGATCCGGGCCCGCGCGCCGAGCGCCCGCCGCCGTTGTCCGACGGGTGTCCCAGGCAGGGGCCGGTACCGGCACGCTGGGAGCAGGGCCACCTCGCAGGAAACCGAACGGTTCTTCTAGGCTCACATCTTGGCTTCCCTGCGGTGGTTCGGCCTCTGCGCCCGCCCCCAGGAAGCCGCCGTGCACGGGGCTCCGGGCGGACCGGGGCACCGGATCGAGCGAGGAGGACGCAATGCCAAGCACGCCGCCCAGCCGTTCCACCGTACTTGGGCCAGACGGGCCGTTCCGGCGGGCCGTCCATCATCCCGGCCGACCGGTGCGGTCCGGGCGGGCCTGGTGTCCGGGCGGGAGCGGTCGGCCGGTACGGCCGCTGAATACCGGCGGCGGCCGCGGAGGCGAGCGTTGAGTCCCCAGATCGTCGGGTCGCAGGCCGCTCCGGGTGCCGCCGCCGAACCCGACCCCGTACCGGTGACTGTTCCGGCCGCCGCCGACGGTGAAGCACTCGTTGCCGCTGCCGCTGCTGCTTCCGCCACTGCCGCTACCGCCGCATCTGCCACATCTGCCGCATCTGCCACTTCCACTACGTCTGTCGCGGCCAAGGCCGCCGCCGGTGTCCCTACGGCGCTGCCGGGCCTGCCGCAGGCGCTCAGCGCCCGCGCCCGTACCCTCGCCGGTGCCGTCCGGCGGCGCTGCGCCGACCTGGCCAGGATCGAGTCGCCGAGCGGGGACGCGCCCAGACTCGACGCGCTGGCCGAGGAGTTGGCGGCCGGCTTCCGCGCCACCGGGGCCACCGCCCGCCGCGAACCCGGGCCGGCCGGTGACCACCTCGTACTGGAGTGGGAGGGCAGGGACGAGACCCTGCCGCACCTGCTGATCGTCGGCCACCACGACACCGTCTGGCCGGTCGGCACCCTGGCGGACTGGCCGGTGGCCGAGCAGGACGGGCGGCTCACCGGGCCCGGTGTGGTCGACATGAAGGGTGGACTCGCCATCCTGGAGGGCGCGTTGGCGCTGCTCGCGGGCCTGGGGGAGCGGCCGCACCGCGCCGTGCGGCTGGTCGTGGTCTCCGACGAGGAGGTCGGCAGCCCGGACGGTCGGCGCCTGGTCGAGCGCCAACTGCGAGGCGCGGCAGCGGTGCTGGGGCTGGAACCGCCGCACCCGGACGGGCGGCTGAAGACCGCGCGGCGCGGCAGTACCAGGGTCCGGCTCACCGTGACCGGGCGGGAGGCCCACGCGGGCAACGACGCCCACGACGGGGTGTCGGCGGTGGACGAGCTCGTCGACCAGCTGGTGGTCGTCCGCGGCCTTGCGGGCCAGCCCGGCACCGAGCTCAACGCCGGTCGGATCAGCGGGGGTTCGCGGGCCAACGTGGTGGCCGGCCGGGCCGAGGCGGAGCTCGGCCTGCGGTTCGCCACCGCCGAGGCGCAGCGCCGTACCCTGGACAACCTCGCCCGGCTCACCGCGCTGCGCCCGGGTGCCCGGGTGCGGACGGAGGTGCTGTCCAGCCGCCCGGCCTGGCCTGAGCGGACCGGCAACCCGCTGCTGCGGCACGTGCGTTCGTTGGCCGCGGTGCTCGGGCAGCACTTGGACGGCGCCCCGGCGGGCGGGGCCGGGGACACCAACCTGCCGGGCTCGCGCGGGCTGCCGACGCTGGACGGCTTCGGTGCGGTGGGCGCCGGCGCCCACGCGAGGCACGAGCACATCCGGCTGGACCAGCTCGCTCCCCGGATCGCCCTGCTGGCAGCGCTGCTCGCCGTGCCGCTGCCGCGGTTGCGGGACCGCGCGGAGGGGTGAGCCGGGGCGGCTGACAGAGGGGCGCTGACAGCGGACGGCTGGCAGCGAACGAATGACAGCTGACAGATTTCAGATTCTGTCAGCTGTCATCCGTTTCCGGCGCCCCGTTCGTCCCTTGCCATCCCTCCACTCCGCCGCGCAGAATGGTACCGACCGAACGGTCAGTCGGTTGGCCCGGGCGCCCGACGGGACGCAGAGCGCAAGAGTGGGAACACGAGAGGGGACCGTGGTGACAGCAGAGGTGGCAGAGGCGGTCCCCGCGCAGACGCCGGAGGACCGGTTCGAGACGGTGATCGCCGCCGAGCAGCGGATCGAGCCCAGGGACTGGATGCCCGACGCCTATCGGGCCACCCTGATCCGCCAGATCGCCCAGCACGCCCATTCCGAGATCATCGGCATGCAGCCCGAGGGCAACTGGCTCACCCGGGCCCCCTCACTGCGCCGCAAGGCCATCCTGCTCGCCAAGGCCCAGGACGAGGCCGGCCACGGCCTCTACCTCTACGCCGCCGCCGAGACCCTCGGCGTCGACCGTGCCGAACTCACCGAGAAGCTGATCAGCGGCCGTCAGAAGTACTCCTCGATCTTCAACTACCCCACCCTCACCTTCGCCGACGTCGGTGTGATCGGCTGGCTGGTGGACGGCGCCGCGATCTGCAACCAGGTCCCGCTCTGCCGCTGCAGCTACGGCCCGTACGCCCGTGCGATGGTGCGGATCTGCAAAGAGGAGTCCTTCCACCAGCGCCAGGGCTACGAGCTGCTGATGACCCTGATGCGCGGCACCGAGGCCCAGCGCCGGATGGTCCAGGACGCCGTCGACCGCTGGTGGTGGCCGTCGCTGATGATGTTCGGCCCCTCGGACGCCGACTCGCCGAACACCGCCCGCTCGATGGCCTGGCGGATCAAGCGCCACACCAACGACGAGCTGCGCCAGCGCTTCGTCGACATGACCGTCCCGCAGGCCGAGCACCTGGGCGTCACCCTCCCCGACCCCGAGCTGCGCTGGAACGAGGAGCGCGGCGGCTGGGACTTCGGCGAGCCGGACTGGTCCGAGCTGACCAGGGTCATCCACGGCCAGGGCCCCTGCAACGCCCAGCGGGTCGACCGTCGGCGGGCCGCCCACGAGGACGGCGCCTGGGTGCGCGAGGCGGCCGTCGCCTACGCGGCCAAGCGCGCCGCCGAACAGACCGCCCCCGTCGAGCAGCACACCGAACAGGAGAACGGAAAGTGACCGAGCCCAAGGCCGAGTCCCCGGCCGAGTCCAAGGCCGGCTGGCCGCTGTACGAGGTGTTCGTGCGTCCCCGGCGCGGCCTGAACCACGTCCACGTCGGCTCGCTGCACGCGTCCGACGACCGGATGGCCCTGCTCGCCGCCCGCGACCTGTACACCCGCCGCAACGAGGGCGTCAGCCTCTGGGTGGTCCGTTCGGACGCGATCACCGCGTCCACCCCGGACGAGCGCGACCCGTTCTTCGAGCCCAGCGGCGACAAGGTCTACCGCCACCCGACCTTCTACGACATCCCCGAGGATGTCCCGCACATCTGACGGGGGAGCCACCGTGCACGACCACACCACGTCCACCACCGAGGACGACCACGTCTACCTCAGCCTCACGGACGCCACGCCAGGCCCCGAGGGCGAGGGCCGCTGGGCGTACGGGACGGGCTTCGCCGACCCGCTGCTCGGCGTGGACACCGTCCTGCCCGCCGGTCTGGACGGCGCCGACCTGGCCGCCTACTGCCAGATGCTCGGCGACGACGCCCTGATCCTCGCCCAGCGGCTGATCGAGTGGTGCACCCGGGCGCCCGAGCTGGAGGAGGAGGTCGCGCTCGCCAACCTCGGCCTCGACCTGCTCGGCCAGGCCCGGCTGCTGCTCACCCGGGCCGGCCAGGCGGACGGCTCCGGCCGCACCGAGGACGACCTGGCGTACTGGCGGGAGGAGCACGAGTTCCGCAACGTCCGCCTGGTGGAGACCCCGAACGGCGACTTCGCGTACTCGGTCGCCCGGCTGCTGCTGTTCGCCACCGCCCGCGGCGCGCTGTACGAGGCGTTGAGCTCGCACCCCGACCCGGTGCTGGCCGCGGTCGCCGCCCGGGGCGTCAAGGAGCTGGCGTACCACCGCGAGTACGCCACCGCCTGGACCCTGCGGCTCGGCGACGGCACGCCGTACTCGGCGGAGCGGATGCAGGCCGGGCTGGATGCGGTCTGGCCGCTGCTGGAGGAACTGTTCACCGCGCACCCGGTGGAACGGCGGGTGGGCGTCGACCCGGCGGTGCTGCGCGAGCCGGTGCTGCGCTCGCTCGGCGCCGTGATCGCCGAGGCCGGGCTGACCGTGCCGGACGTCCCGCCGCTGGCCACCGTGCTCGGTCGGGCCGGCCGGGACGGGGTGCACACCGAGTTGCTCGGCCCGCTGCTGGCCGAACTGCAGGTGGTGGCCCGCGCACACCCGGGGGCGACGTGGTGACGGACACCGTGGGCACCACCCGCGACCTGGCCTGGTCGGTCGCCGCGGCCGTCCCGGACCCGGAGCTTCCCATGCTCACCCTGGCCGACCTGGGGGTGCTGGCCGAGGTCGAGGTGGACGGCGGCGGCACGGTGACCGCCTGGTTGACCCCGACCTACTCGGGCTGCCCGGCCGTCGCCGAGATGGCCGCCGACGTGGACCGCCGGCTGCGCGTGGCCGGGTACCCGGACGTCCGGGTGCGGCTGCGGCTCGACCCGCCGTGGTCCACCGACCTGATCACCGCGGAGGGCCGCCGCAAGCTCGCCGAGGCGGGCATCGCTCCGCCGCGGCCGACCTCGGCCGTCGGCGCCGCCGGGGCCGGCCCGGTCCCGCTCACCTTCGGGCCCACCCGCACCGGAGCCGCGGCCGCCGTGCACTGCCCGCTCTGCGGCGGCACCGACACGGAGGAGCTGTCCCGCTTCGGCTCCACCGCCTGCAAGGCGCTCTGGCGTTGCCGCGCCTGCCGTGAGCCCTTCGAACGCGTCAAGGAGATCTGAATGCCCGCCGCCTCTCCCGCCGGCACCTCCGGCACGTCCGGCACGTCCGCCACGTCGGCCACGTCCGCGACGGACGCCGTGCGCCCCGCCCGCCGCCCGACCTTCCACCGACTGCGGATCGACCGGGTGGAGCGGCTCTGCGACGACGCCGTGGCGGTGACCTTCGAGGTGCCGGACGGCCTGGCGGCCGAGTACGCCTTCCGCCCCGGGCAGACGCTGACCCTGCGCAAGCTGGTGGACGGCGCCGACGAGCGCCGCTCGTACTCGATCTGCGCCCCCGTCGGGGGCCCGCTGCGGATCGCCGTCCGGGAGGTGCCCGGCGGGCTGTTCTCGCGCTGGCTGGTGCGAGAGGCCCGGCCGGGCGAGGAGGTGGAGGTGCTGACCCCGTCCGGGCTGTTCACCCCCGAACTCGTCGTCCCCGCCGACCACGTGCTGCTCGCGGCCGGCTCCGGCATCACCCCGATGCTGTCGATCGCCGCCTCCGTGCTGGCCGCGGACCGCCGCTCCACCGTCACCCTGCTCTACGGCAACCGGCGCAGCGACACCGTGATGTTCGCGGACGAGCTGGCCGACCTGAAGGACCGCTACCTCGGCCGGTTCCAGCTGGTCCACGTGCTCTCCCGGGAGACCCGGGACGCCGAACTGCTCAGCGGCCGGCTGGACCCGGAGCGGGTCCGGGCGCTGCTCGCGGCGCTGGTGGACGTCGGCAGCGTCGGGCACTGGTGGCTGTGCGGCCCGTTCGGCATGGTCACCGGGGCGAAGGAACTGCTCGCCGACCTGGACGTGCCCGGTGAGCGGGTGCACCAGGAGCTGTTCCACGCCGAGGACGAGCCGCTCTCCGAGCGCGACGAGGACTGGGACCGCGCGGACGGCGACGCCGAGGGCGCGCCCGGCGAGCGCAGCGAGGTCACCGTCGTCCTCGACGGGCGCGGCAGCACCCTCACCCTCCCGCGGGACCGGTCGATCCTGGACGGCGCCCAGCGCTCCCGCCCCGATCTGCCCTTCGCCTGCAAGGGCGGGGTCTGCGGTACCTGCCGCGCCCTGGTCACCGAGGGCGAGGTGGAGATGCGGCGGAACTTCGCGCTGGAGGAGAAGGAGCTGGCGGCCGGCTACGTTCTCACCTGTCAGGCCCGTCCGGTCACCGACCGGGTGACGGTCGACTACGACCGCTGACCTGCGCTGCGCTTCAGACGGCGGCGGGGACCTGCTCGGGCGCCTGCTCGGGCACCTTCGCCGGCTCCCCGAGCAGGTTGACCAGGTCGTTGACGGCCGCCCGCCCGGCCCGGTTGGCACCGATGGTGCTGGCGGACGGGCCGTAGCCGACCAGGTGGACGCGCGGGTCGGCGGTGGCGCGGGTGCCGGTCAGCGCGATGCCGCCGCCGGGGGAGCGCAGGCCGAGCGGTGCGAGGTGGCCGACCTCGGGGCGGAAGCCGGTCGCCCAGATGATCACGTCCACCGCCGACTCCTGGTCCCCCCAGGCGACCCCGTGCTCGGTGAGCCGGTCGAACATCGGCCGGCGGTGCAGCGCGCCCAGCTCCTCGGCGCGCCGGTAGGCGACCGAGGGGCCGAGGCCGGTCACGCTCACCACACTGCGTACCGGCAGTCCCTGGCGGACCCGCTCCTCGACCTTGGCGACCACCGCGCGCCCGTACTCGGGGGTGAACGGGCCCTCGTGGTAGACGGGTTCGGAGCGGGTGACCCAGACCGTCTCGCTGACCGCGGCCACCTCCGAGAGCACCTGGATCGCCGAGGCGCCGCCGCCCACCACCAGGACGCGCTTGCCCGTGAACTCCTCGGGACCGCCGTAGTCGGCGTAGTGCAGCTGACGGCCCGCGAAGTGCCCCGGGTAGTGGGGGAGGAAGGGACGGGTCCAGGTGCCGGTGGCGTTGATCAGCGCGCGGGTGGACCAGATGCCCCGGTCGGTCTCGACCAGCAGCCGGGCGTCGGGGCGGTCGGACTCGGCGCGCACCGCGCGAACCGCGACCGGGCGCACGACCGGGAGCGCGTGCCGGGTCTCGTACGCGGTGAAGTACCCCGGCACCACCTCACGCGCGGGGGCCTCGGGGTCGGTCGGCGGGAGTTCGGCGTCCGGGAGGTCGTGGAAGCCGTGCACGGTGGCCATCCGCAGGGACGGCGAGCGGTGCGCCCAGGCGCCGCCGGGCGTCGCGTTCGCGTCGAGCACGACGAAGCCGCCGTCGGCTCCCTCCCGGTAGGGGGCGAAGCCGCGGCGGCGCAGGTGGTAGGCGGCGGACAGGCCCGCCTGCCCGGCGCCCACCACCAAGACGTCCACGCGGCGCTGCGGCCCGTCGGGCCGTTGGCCGTCGAGTCGCCGGGCGTCGAGTCGCCGTCCGGCGAGTCGCCCGCGGTCGAGTCGCCGGCCGTCGGGAAGCTGCGGAGCGCCGTTGGTTGCACCGTAAACAGTCACGACAGTGAAACATCTGGGCGGCGGCGGCTGTTCCCGCGACCGGTTCCGGTGTCCGGGTCCGTAACCGCGGTCGCGTCGAAGCGCATCCGTCGAAGCGCATCACCGGCGCCGCGTTCCCGCGACGCGTGCGGGGAGGCCTCAGGCGATCCGGGAGATCACCGCGGCGGTGCCGTAGGCGCAGACCTCGGTGCCCACGTCCGCCGCCCCGGTCACGTCGAAGCGCATCATCAGCACCGCGTTGCCGCCGCGCGCCTTGGTCTGCTCGATCAGCCGCTGCATCGCCTCGTTGCGGCTGTCGACCAGGGTCTTCGTCAGGCCCCGCAGCTCACCGCCGATCAGCGACTTCAGCCCGGCACCGATCTGGCTGCCGACGTGGCGGCTGCGCACGGTCAGTCCGAAGACCTCGCCGATCACGTGGTCGACCCGGAAGCCGGGGATGTCGTTGGTGGTCACGACCAGGACGTCGGCGTTCGGGCCCTGCCCGCCGCCGTACTCGTTGATGTCAGCCATGGGGCCCATCCTGCCGGGGTCGTGCGTCCGAGTGACAGAGGCGCGGCCCGGCGGTGGCCGAGAAGGCTTCGCGAAGCTGGTTCAGACCGGTGATCGGGCGGCCGAAAAGCCGTACCGTAGCCCCATGGGCGAGCGAAGCGATCATCCGCAGGGGCCGGGCGCGGCGGAGTACTCCGGCGCGCCGGAGATCGAGGCGACGGTGGTGCTGGGCCTGCGGATCACCGACTGGCCGGCGCTGCGCGCGGCCGCGATCAGGGCCGTCGAGGAGCTGGACTTCGAGGGCATCGACCCGGCCGGCCAGCGCCGTGAACTGCTGCGCGAGGTGGCCGAGGACGCCAACGCGGCGCTCGGCGCGCTGCTGCACCCGGACCGGCTGGTGGCCGCCATCCCGGGTGTGGAGGCGATCGGCGGGACGCTGGAGATCAGCGTGACCGAGGACTTCACACCGGACTTCGCCGAACTGTTCCCGCTGGACGGCGAGGACGAGGACGGCGGCGCGGGCGCCGACTGGACCCTCACCCCGCGCACCGCCTGCCTGCTGCACGCCCAGCTGATCGGACTGGGCGACGCCGCCTACGACGACCTCGACGAGCACGGGGACGACCCGGTGATCGAGAGCGAGGACACCGACTGGACGGTCTTCGCCCGGCTGCCCCAGCGCACCTGGCGGCTGCACCGGGGCTGGCGCCGCGCGATGGCCCGGGCCTTCGACGACCTGGCCGACGACCTCGCGCTCGGCGAGTGGCCGCTGCCGCGCTGCCTGGCCGAGGAGATCGCGTTGCGGATGGCGCTGGTGGACGCCCGGGCGCTGCTGGGCTCCCAGCCCGAATCGGTGGCCGACATGATGGGCGATCTGCCGGCCGACCTGTACGACTACGACTGGGACGGCTGCCACGACGAGCTGTTCGGCGTCTACGGGCCGGACGACGGGGACCCGGAGCTGGGCGCCGAGCAGCGCACCGAACTGCTGCTGGCGGCGACGCACCCGGAGGGGTGGTTCCTGATGTACGAGGACGCGGAGGAGCGGGACCCGCAACGCGGGTACCGGCGCTGAGCGGGCGTCGGCCGGGGGCGCCTCCAGTGAGCGGGCACGGCGGTGGGTGGGCGGCTAGGCTGCGGGAATGTCCGATGTGTCCGGTGTATCCGATCCGTCCGATGCTTTCGCTGCGCCCGGTCCGCCCTCGGGGGAGTCGGGCGAGGACGAGCCGGTGCTGGCCCGGATCGCGCTCGGGCTGGACGGTGTGCAGGCGGCGCAGCGCGGACGGACGGCCGAGGCGCGGGCCAGCTTCGAGGCCCTGTGGGAGGCGCTGGGCGAGCGGGACGTGTTCCATCGCTGCGTCCTGGCGCACTATCTGGCCGACTTGCAGGACGACCCGCGGGCCGAGCTGGAGTGGGACCGGCGGGCGCTCGCGGCCGCCGACTCGTTGACCGCCGAGCGCGCCCAGATGTACGAGTCGGCGCTCCAGGTGCGCGCCTTCTACCCCTCGCTGCACCTCAACCTGGCCTCGGACCACCTCAAGCTCGGCGAGTCCGACCTGGCGCGCGAGCAGCTGGAACGGGCGGTGCGGAGCCTGGACGCGCTGCCGGAGGGCGCGTACGGCGCGGGAATCCGGGCGGCGGTGGACGAGCTGCGGCAGCGGCTGCGCTGAGCGGCTGGGCTGAGGGGCTGAACCGAACGACCGTGCTGCGTCCGGGGGCGGGCCGGGGCGGGTGGCGGCGGGGCTGGCATGCTGGACGGGTGACTTCTCCGTTCGATGCCCCGACCCCTGTTCCCGCGCCCGACGGCGCTCCCGACTCCGGGGACTCACCCGCGCCCGAGGGCCGTGACGCGCGGCCGCAGTACGTGCTGCCGCTGGTCGTGCGGCTGGAGCGGGCCACGCCGCCGGGGCGGACCGACGCGCTGGAGACCTCGGCGCGGGCGGTGCTCACGCTGCTCGCCGATCCCCGGGTGACCGAGCCGGAGGGCGAGTGGGCGGAGCGGGTCACGGCCTGGGAGGACGCCCGGATCCGCAAGGTGGTCCGGCGGGCCCGGGGCGGGGAGTGGCGCCGCGCGGGGGAGCTGCCGGGCATCACCGTGCAGGGGCGGGAGGCGGAGGTGCGGGTTTTCCCGCCGATCCCGTTGGACGGCTGGCCGAAGGAGCTCGCCAAGCTGCAGGTCTCCGGGACGGATCTGGAGGAGACGGCCGAGGTCGGTGCGCCCGAGCCGGGGCTGCCGGTGCTGTGGCTCAACCCGGAGCTGGAGATGAGCGCGGGCAAGGCGATGGCGCAGGCCGGGCACGCCGCTCAGCTCGCCTGGTGGCGGCTGGACGACGCGCAGCGCAAGGAGTGGGCCGAGGCGGGTTTCGCGCTCGCGGTTCGGACGGCCTCGCCGGAGGCGTGGGAGGGGCTGGTCCGCAGCGGGCTGCCGGTGGTCCAGGACGCGGGCTTCACGGAGATCGCGCCGGGGAGCTGCACGGTGATCGCGGATCACTCGGCGCTGCGGTGACGGGTCGCGGAGGGCGAGTGACGGGTGGTGGGTAACGGATGACAGCGAACGGATGACAGATTTCGAAATCTGTCATCTGTCATCTGTCCGCTGTACGCCGGCCCGCGTCCACCGTCCGCGTCGGCCGTCCGTCGTCAGGCGCCCGAGGCCTGGTACCGCTGCATCGCCCGCCACCCGCCGTACATTGCCGCGGCCGTCCAGAGCGCCATGATCAGCAGCCCGGTCCAGTGCCCGTAGTGGATGCCCGGTTCGGCCTGGGTGCGCGTCGCGTACAGACCGGCCCGGTCGGGCAGGAACTGGCCGACCTCACGGACGCCGGGGATCGCGGCCAGCCAGGTGGTGCCGAGGAACACCATCGGGGTGAGCAGACCGAGCGCAGCGCTGAAGTTGCCCAGCATCGCGGTCAGTCCGAGGCAGATCAGCACCATCATCGGGTGGTAGAGCGCGCCGGCCAGGAAGCTGCGGCCCAGCCCGGGAGTGGACGTGTCCAGACCGACGGTGGTGGCGACGGCCAGGAACGAGCCCGCCGTCGACAGCAGCCCGAGCAGCAGTCCCAGCCCGGCGCCGAGCAGCAGCTTGGCGCCGTACGACCGCCCGCGCCGGGGGACGGCGGTGAGCGAGGTGTTGATCATGCGGGTGTTGAACTCCTGCCCGATGAGCAGGATTCCCGTGCAGGCCACGGCGACATGGCCGAACAGCAGCCCGTAGTAGATCCCGCCGGCCGGGTCTTCGCCGGGGGTGTGGTCCTTCGTGCCGTAGGCCATGTTGACGGCGGCGGTGATGCCCACGGTCAGGGCCAGGGCGGTCAGCGGGGCCGCCCACTGCGAGGGCAGGGTGGTGAACTTGATCCGTTCGGCGCGCAGGGCGTTAACGGTCGGTCCCAGACTCATTCTCATCTTCCCTTCTTCCGGCGCCACTTGGCGCAGCGTCACTTGTCGCGCCGAAGGGCGCGCAGGCCGGCGTACGCCGACGCGGCCGTCCAGAGCGCCATGATCAGCAGCCCGGTCCAGTGCCCGTACGCGACCTGCGGGTCGTCGACGTAGTGGAGCGCGTACTGGCCGGCGCGGTCGGGCAGGAACTGCGCCACCAGCCGTGCCCCGGGCAGGCCGCCGAGCGCCGGCGACACCAGGAAGACGGTCGGGACGATCAGGCCCATGGCGGCGGTGAGGTTGCCGAACAGCGTGGTCAGCCCGAGGCAGAACACCACCAGCAGCGGCGGGTACAGCACTCCGGCGACGACGGCGCGGGTGAAGGCGGGGCCGTGCCAGTCGCCGGGGACGGTCGCCGCGTACCCCGCGAAGGCGCCCGCCGTACCGGCCGCGCCGACGACGAGGCCGACCAGCGCACCGAGCGCGAGTTTCGCGCCGTACATCCGGGCACGGCGGGGGACGGCAGTGAGGGAGACGTCGATCATGCGGGTGTTGAACTCCTGGCCGATCAGCAGGATGCCGAAGCAAGCCAGCGCGACATGGCCGAAGTTGAGCCCGTAGAAGACGCCCACGCCGGGATCGTCGACGATGTGCGGTTCCGCGCTGCCGAGTGCGGCGCCCACGGCCGTGGTGACGCCGGCGGTGAGCAGCAGGGCGAGCAGTGGGGTGAGCCAGAGCGAGCGGAGCGTGGTGAACTTGATGCGCTCGGAGCGGAGGACCCGGAGGGCTCGGACGGCGGGGGACACGTACGCTCCGGGGGAGCCGATGCCGATGCTCATGCGGCCACCTCCGCGCGGTACTCGACGCTGTCAGCGGTCATCCGCATGAACGCCTCCTCCAGGGAGTCCTGTTGGACCGCGATCTCGTACAGGACGACGCCGTGCGCGGCCGCGAGTGCGGCGATCCGCTCCGGTTCGGCGCCGGTCACCTCCCAGGCGCCACCGTCGACCTGGACGGCGGTGAAGCCGTGGTCGCCGCCGCCGAACAGCGCGGCCAGCTTGCCCGGGTCCACGGCCCGCACCCGGATCCGGGTGCGGCCGTGCTGGTCGATGAACTCGGCGGTGGGGGAGTCCGCCAGCAGTCGGCCGCGGCCGATCACCACCAAGTGGTCGGCGGTGAGCGCCATTTCGCTCATCAGGTGGGAGGAGACCAGTACCGACCTTCCCTCGGCGGCCAGTTCGCGCAGGAGTGTACGGATCCAGCGGATGCCTTCGGGGTCGAGGCCGTTCACCGGCTCGTCCAGCAGCAGCACCGCCGGGTCGCCGAGCAGCGCGGCCGCCACTCCGAGGCGCTGGCGCATGCCGAGCGAGAAGCGGCGGATGCGCCGACCCGCGGCGTCCGTCAGGCCGACCTGGCCGAGCACCTCGTCCACCCGGCGCTCCGGCAGGCCGTTGCTGGCGGCGAGCCAGCGCAGGTGGCCGCGAGCCGTCCGGCCGCCGTGCAGGGCTTGGGCATCCAGCAGCGCGCCCATCTGCCGCAGTGGGTCGGCGAGTTCGGCGTACGGGCGGCCGGCGACGAGGGCGCGTCCGGCGGTGGGCTGTTCCAGGCCCAGGGCGAGGCGCATGGTGGTGCTCTTGCCGGCGCCGTTCGGGCCGAGGAAGCCGGTCACCAGGCCGGGTCGGACCTCGAAGGTCAGGTCGTCGACGACGCGTCGTCCGTCGTACTCCTTGGTGAGGCCCTGGATTTCGATCACGGCCGCGCTCCCCTCTGGCTGGTCCGGTGCGGGTGCCGGCGCCCTGCCGACGATCACATTCCACTGGAGCGGCGGTCCCGGCGGATCCCGCCGCGGAGTGGAGCCGCCTCCCTCCTGGGAGGGAGCGAGCCCCCGGCCCGGGCGTGATCCCGAACCGGCCGCTGACCTGGCAGGATGGCTCGGTGACCAAGATCGCAGTGCCCCGAATCCTCGCGCCGCTGCTGGCCGGTGCCACCTACGCGCGTCTGCTGCACCTGCTGGTCGGATGGATCTCCATGGGAGTCATCCTGCTGATCTATCCGGGGACGTACGGGCTGACCCTCTCTCGGATCGTGGCGGAGGCCGTGGTCACGGATTGCGTCCTGCTGGTGCTCGTCGCCCTCATTCCGGCGGCGCGGCGGGCGGAGGGGGTCCAGGCCCGGCTGTTGCTGGTGCCCGACTGCGAGGCCGACATCGCCGCCGATCCCTCCGGCAGTTGGGCCGACCGGTGGCGCACCGCGCTCTGGCTGGTCGGCCGGGTCGCGCTCGGCTCGGCCGTAGGGATGGCGACGGTGCTCGGCCTCACTGACGGTGCCCACCTGCTGACGGGTACGCAGGGGCCGCGCTACCTCCTGCTGCTACCGGTGGCGCTGCTCGGCTACGGCTGGCTGGTGGTGGGTGTCGGGCGACTCCAACTCGCCATGGCGGTCCGGCTGCTGGGGCCGTCACCGGCGGAGCGGTTGGCGGAGGCGGAGCTGCGGGCCGAACGGCTGCTGGAGCGCAACCGGTTGGCCCGCGAACTGCACGACTCCATCGGCCACGCCCTGACGGTGACGGTGCTCCAGGCCGGTGCCGCGCGGGAGGTCGGGGACGCGGCCTTCGTCGCCAAGGCGCTCGAAGTCATCGAGGAGACCGGGCGGCAGGCCATGGAGGATCTCGAACGCACCCTCGTGCTGCTGCGCGAGAGCCCTGAGGGCGCGGCAACCGAACACCCGGGCGTCGACCAGCTGCCCGCGCTCTTCGACATCGCGCGGGCGGCCGGCAGCCCGGTCGAGGCGCTGGTCGACCTGTCGGAGGGGAAGCTGCCCGGGGTGCTCTCCCGCGAGTCCTACCGGATCGTCCAGGAGGGCGTCACCAACGCGCTCAAGTACGCGCCCGGCGAGCCGGTCAGCATACGGATCGCCGTCCGGGGCGGGCAGTTGGAGCTGCGCTGCGCCAATGCGATGTCGGCCGCAGGGGGCGTCGCGGTGCGGAATCCCGCCGCCGGGGCACGCAAGGGCGGAAAGGGGCTGCGCGGCATCCGCGAGCGGGCCACGCTACTCGGCGGGGAGGCCACGGCGGGGGCGTCGCGGGACGGCAGCGAGGAGTGGGTGCTGCATGTGCGGCTGCCCCTACGCTTGGGCTCGTGATGAATGATCTTGTGGCTGACGGTCCGACCAAGGGGGTCGCCGGGATGACCGACATCCTGCTCGCCGATGACGAGGAACTGGTCCGCGCCGGGATGCGGGCCGTCCTGGAGGCCCAGGGCGATCTGCGGGTGGTCGGCGAGGCGGCCGACGGCGCGGAGGCGGTGACCCTGGCCCGCGCGCTGCGCCCGCACGTGGTGCTGATGGATGTCCGGATGCCGGTCCTGGACGGCCTGGCGGCCACCCGCGAGCTGCTGCGCCCCGGCGCGCCGGGGGAGCGGCCGCCGCGGATCCTGATCGTCACCACCTTCGAGAACGACGACTACGTCTACCAGGCGCTGCGCGCGGGCGCGGACGGCTTCCTGCTCAAGCGCTCCCGCCCGGCCGAGATCGCCCACGCGGTACGACTGGCGGCCGCCGGCGAATCGCTGCTGTTCCCGGCAGCGATCCGCCGCCTGGCGGCCGGGCACGGCAACTCCGGCGCCCGCGCGGCGATGGCCCGGGCGGCGCTGACCGAGCGCGAGGCGGAGGTGCTGCGGCTGATGGCACGCGGGCTCAGCAACGGGGAGATCGCCGAGCAGCTGTTCCTCGGCGTGCAGACGGTGAAGACGCACGTCAGCAGCGTGCTGGCGAAGCTCGGCGCGCGGGACCGCACCCAGGCGGTGATCGCCGCGTACGAGTCGGGGTTCGTCGAGCCGTCGGAATGACCCACGCGGGCCGGGACGGCCGGCTGCGCGGTCAGGCCGGGTAGGCATGGGTCTGGGTGGCCTTGACGGAGGCCCAGACCTCCACCCCCGGCGCCAGCTCCAGCTCGGCGACCGCGGCCGGGGTGAGGTCGGCGGCCATCGGCAGGTCCCCCGACAGCGCGGCGCGCACCCGGTCGCCGTGCAGGTCCAGGCCGGTGACCTCGGCCTTCCACAGGTTGCGGGCGCTGGACTGCGGCCGTTCCCGGTACAGCGTCACCGCGGAGGGCGGGAAGGTCACGAAGGCCGGGCCGGCCAGCTCCTCCGCGGTGGCCACGACCGTGCCGTTCGGGAGGCTGACCTGGGAGCCCTCGGCCCGGCCCTGGTACAGGTTCAGCCCGACCAGGCGGGCGATGTAGTCGGTGCGCGGCCGCCGGGCGACCTCCGCCGGGCTGCCGGACTGCACCTCCCGGCCGTCCTCGATCACCACCAGCCGGTCGGCCAACACCATGGCGTCCAGCGGGTCGTGCGTCACCAGTACCGCCACTGCCTCGAACTCGGCCAGATGGCGCCGCAGTTGGGACCGGACGTCGAGCCGGGTGCGGGCGTCCAGGGCGGCCAGCGGCTCGTCCAGCAGGAGCAGCCGGGGACGGACGGCCAGCGCCCGGGCGAGCGCCACCCGCTGCGCCTGACCGCCGGAGAGCCGGCCGGGGCGGACCGAGGCATGCTCGGCCAGGCCCATCCGGTCCAGCCAGGCGAGCGCCTCGGCGCGGGCCTCGCGCTTGGGGCGGCCCTGGCAGCGCGGTCCGAAGGCGACGTTGTCGAGCGCGCTGAGGTGCGGGAACAGCAGGTAGTCCTGGAACACCACACCGACCGGCCGCTCCTCGGCGGGGGTGTGCAGGCGCTGCGCCGGGTCCTCCAGCAGGTGGCCGTCCAGGCGCAGGTGGCCGCCGGTGAGCGGGAGCAGGCCGGCCAGGGCACGCAGGGCGGTGGACTTGCCGGCGCCGTTCGGGCCGAGCAGTGCGATCACCTCGCCGGGGGCGGCGGTGAGCGCGAGGTCGAGGGTGAACGCGGCGCGGTCCACCCGGAGATGGGCGTCGAGGGTGGTGGTGTCGGTGGCGCTCATGGGCTCCGCATTCCGGGTCACGAGGTCGACATCCAGCGGTCGCGCAGGCCGACCAGGACGGCGACGGAGACCGCCAGCAGGACCAGCGACAGCGCGATCGCGGCCTCCGGGTCGGACTCCATGGCCAGGTAGACGGCCAGCGGCATGGTCTGGGTGCGGCCCGGGAAATTGCCCGCGAAGGTGATCGTCGCGCCGAACTCGCCGAGTGCCCGGGCCCACGCCAGGACGGCCCCGGCGGCGATCCCCGGGGCGATCATCGGCAGGGTGACCCGTCGGAACGCGGTCAGCCGGGAGGCCCCCAGGGTCGCGGCCGCCTCCTCGTAGCGGGGGTCGGCCGCCCGCAGCGCGCCCTCGACGCTGATCACCAGGAAGGGCATCGCCACGAAGGCCTCGGCGATCACGACCCCGGTGGTGGTGAACGGCAGCGTGATGCCGAAGGCCGAGTCCAGCCAGGAGCCGACGATCCCGCGCCGCCCCAGCACCAGCAGGAGCGCCACACCGCCGACCACCGGCGGCAGCACCAGCGGCAGGGTGACCAGCGCCCGGATCACCCGCCGGCCGGGCAGCTCGGTGCGGGCGAGCAGCCAGGCCAGCGGGACGCCGAGGACCAGCGAGACCGCGGTGGCGGCCGTCGCGCAGACCAGCGACAGCCGCAGGGCCTCCCAGACGGCGGTGCTGGTGAGCTGCTCGGACAGGCCGCTCCACGGTGCCCGGACCAGCAGGCCGACCAGCGGGAGGATCAGGAACGCCAGTCCGAGCAGTGCCGGGAGCAGCAGTGTGACCGGGACGCGGTGCGCGCCCGGGCGGCGGCGCGGCAGGGCCTTCGCGGGTCCTGCCGTCGCCGGGGCGCCCTGGTCCTCGGCGCCGTCGCGGCCGGTGGTGCGGTTCTTCACGGCGCCTGGAAGCCCGCTGCGGTCAGTGCCTGCTTGGCCTCGGGCGACTGGATGTAGGCGACGAAGGCGGCCGCGCCGTCCTTGTTCGGCGCCTTGGCCAGCGCGGCGATCGGGTAGTCGTTCACGGCCTTGTCGGCCTCGGGGAAGTCCACACCGTCGATCTTCGCGGCATCGGACTGCACATCGGTCTTGTACACCAGGGAGGCATCGACCTCGCCGAGCTCGACCTTGGTGAGCGCGCCCTTGACGTCCTGCTCCAGGGTGACCGGGGTGAGGTTGAGGCCGGCGGCCTTCAGCGCGGTCTGGGCGGCGGCGCCGCAGGGTACCTCCTTCGCGCACAGCGCGACCTTCACGCCGGGGGCGGTGAGGTCCTTCAGGCCGGCGATGTGCTTGGGGTTGCCCTTGGGCACGGCGATGGCGAGGGTGTTCTTCACGAAGGTCTTCGGCTCGCCGCTGGCGCCGCCCGCGTCGGTGACGGTCTTCATGGTGGCGGGGCTGGCGGCGGCGAACACGTCTGCCGGGGCACCGGAGTTGATGCTGGTGGCGAGGGCGGAGCTGCCGCCGAAGTTGAACGTGACCTTGGTGCCCGGGTTGGCGGCCTCGAACTTCTTGCCGAGGTCGGTGAAGGTCTCCTTGAGTGAGGCGGCGGCGAAGACGGTGATGTCGCCGTGGGCCTTCGGGGCACTGCCGGTGCCGGTGGTGCTCGCGCTGCTGCTCGCGGCCGAGGAGGTGGAGCCGCCGTCGCTGCCGCAGGCGGTGACCCCGAGGCTGAGGGCGAGGGCCGCTGCGGCGACGGCGAGTCTGCGGGTAACGGTGGTGCGGGTGCTCATCGGTGCTTCCCCTCCGGGGTGCGCGCCGGAAGGGGCGCGGAGCCCTGGCCGCAGGTGCGGCCATTACGGCGATCATAGTGCCGCAAATGCGAGTGATAAATCCTCTGTCGCTTCGCACAGGCGGGGTGGGGCAGGCGGCTCGGGCCCGCTGTGGGAAGGCTCAAACGTGCACGGACGGTACGTGTGTGGGGGGCGGTTCGGCGGGGTCGTCGGCGCCGCCGTGGAAAACCCGTCGCACCGAGGTCGGTCGAACGGTCAGAGTGTTCGTAGCCCGGTCGTACGATCGATGAGCGGTCGTGCCGGGCGCCCGACGTTCGAGCCCAGGGGAAGAGTCCGCCCATGTCCACACTTCGAGTCACTGCCGAGAGGCTCGTCATTCTTGAGCACCCGAACGCCGACGCTCTGGAGTTGGCGCAGGTCGGCCTCTATCGGGCGGTGGTCGCAAAGGGTGTCTACCGGACCGGCGACTTCGCCCTCTACATCCCCGAACAGGCCGTCCTCCCGGATGGGTTGATCACGGAGATCGGGCTGACCGGCAAGCTGGCCGGCTCCCGGGCGAACCGGGTGAAGGCGGTACGGCTGCGCGGAGAGCTCTCGCAGGGCATCGTCTGCCGGCCCGGTGCGCTCGCCGACACCGACCTGGCCGCGGCCGCCGACCGGGGCGAGGACTTCGCCGAGCTGCTCGGGATCGTCAAGTGGCAGCCGCCGGTGCCGACTTCGATGAACGGCGACGTGGTCAGCGCGCCGGACCTGCTGCCCTGGGTGGACGTCGAGAACCTCAAGCGCTACCCCGACGTCTTCGAGCCGGGCGAGCCGGTGGTGCTCACCGAGAAGCTGCACGGCAGCTGCTGCCTGGTCACGTACACCGCCGCCACCGAGGAGGTGCAGGTCTCCTCCAAGGGGATCGGCGCGCAGGGGCTGGCGCTGGCCGAGGACGGGCGCAACCTGTACTGGCGGGCGGTGCGCGCGTACGACCTCCCGGCGGTGGCGGCCCGACTGGCCGAACGGCTGGGCGCCGAGCGGGTCGGCATCTTCGGCGAGGTGTTCGGCGAGGGCGTGCAGGACCTGACGTACGGGGCCTCCGCGCGCACCGAACGGCCCGGGTACGCCGTATTCGACGTGTCCGCCGTGGTCGACGGGCAGCTGGCCTGGCTGCCCGCCGCCGAACTGCTGGACGGCGAGCTGCCGTTGGTGCCCGAGCTGTGGCGCGGGCCGTTCGACACCGAGACTGTGCTGGCGTACGCGCACGGCAAGGAGAGCCACTCCGGGCGCGAACTCCACCTGCGCGAGGGCGTGGTGGTCCGGCCGGTGGCCGAGCGATGGAGCCCGGTGCTGGGCGGGCGGGCGATCGCCAAGGTGGTCAGCGACGCCTATCTGACGCGCAAGGGCGGCACCGAGTACGAGTGATCCCGGCGCCTGTGGCCGGCGCCTGTGCTTGGGGCGGGTGCGCACGATGCGCGCCCGCCCCCGCGTTTCCGCTGGACGCTTCCACGACTGAATACCCGTCAGTAAGGTTGAAGGGTCGCCAGCGCAGAAGGAGTGCCGATGACCACCGCAGCCGCCGTGCCCGGACCGGCCGGGAACCCCCTGGTCGGGTCGCTCTTCGACCTCACCCGCCATCCGCTGCGCACCCACCTCGCGGCCCGTCGCGACCACGGGGACGTGGTGCGCTTCCGGGCCGGACCGCCCGGCCTGCGGGTCGAGTTCTACGGGGTCTTCTCGCCTGAGGGCGCCCACCAGGTCCTGGGCAGCGAGGCGGCCAACTTCCGCAAGGAGAACAGCTTCTACGACGAGCTGCGGACCAGCGTCGGCAACGGGCTGCTGACCAGCCAGGACGGCGACTACCAGCGCCAGCGACGGCTCGTCCAGCCGCTGTTCACCCGGCGCCGGGTGGACGGCTACGCGGACGCGCTCGCCCAGGAGGCGCAGGCGCTCGCCGAGCGGTGGCGGGCCGTGCCCGGCGGGGTGGTGGACGCGGCGCAGGAGATGTCGCGATTCGCGCTGCGCGCCGTCGCGCGGATCCTCTTCGGCGCCGATGTGGAGGAGGCGGTGGAGGTGGTGAACCGCAACTTCCCGGTGCTCGGCGAGTACATCAAGGAGCGCGGCTTCGCGCCGGTCCGGCTCCCGCGCACCTGGCCGACGCCGAGCAACCGGCGCGGCGCGGAGGCGCAGCGGGCGCTGTACGAGATCTGCGACCGGATCATCGCCGAGCGGGCCGCGCGCGGGGGCGGCGACGAGGGCGCGGACGACCTGCTGACCCTGCTCGGGCGGGCCCGCGGCGAGGACGGCGAGCGGCTGGATCCGGCCGAACTCCGTGACCAGGTCCTGGTGTTCCTGCTCGCCGGGCAAGAGACCACGGCCACCTCGCTGGCCTTCGCGCTGCACCTGCTGGCCAAGCACCCGGAGCAGCGCAAGCTCGCGCAGGAGGAGGCGCGCACCGTCCTGGCCGGGCGGGCGCCGACGGCGGCGGACCTGGAGCGGCTGCCGTACATCACCCGGGTGCTGAAGGAGGCGATGCGGCTCTTCCCGGCGGCGGCGCTGATCGGGCGGCGGGCGGTCGAGGAGACGGTCATCGACGGGCACGTCATCCCGGCGGGGGCCCAGGTCGTGGTCGCGCCGCTGGTCACCCAGCGGCACCCGGACCATTGGGCGGAGCCGGAGCGCTTCGACCCGGACCGGTTCCTGCCGGAGGAGGAGAAGGCCCGGCACCGGTACGCCTGGTTCCCGTTCGGCGGGGGGCCGCGGGCGTGCATCGGGCAGCACTTCTCGATGCTGGAGGCGGTGCTGACCCTCGGGGTGCTGCTGCGGGACTTCGAGATGGAGGTGGTGGACCGGCGGGTGGCGCTCGTGCAGAGCATCACGCTGAGGGCGGCGAGCCCGATGCGGGTGCGGGTGACGGCGGCTGGCTGACGGGTTTCAGCGTTCAACTTTCAGCGGACAGATAACAGATTTCGAAATCCGTCATCTGTCCGCTGTTAGTTGTCTGTTGTTCGCTGTCGCTCGCCGCGCCGCCACCACCGCTCGTCCGAACCTGGGCACACGACCGGGTCATTCGAACACATCGCACCCGCCATGCGGGCAGCTTTTCAGATCTTTCGGTGGCCGATTCCGGCCCCTCGATAGCGTCCCAGGCACCCCAGGTCGAAAGCGCACATGCGGACGGCATATGCCTCGCGTGCAGTCCGCCCGGCCGGGGAGCCCGGGCGCACCGCGTACCGCCCCGGGCCTGACCGGTCGACCGGAGGTCCCATGGGCACCCTCAACCAGTTCAGCTTCGGCTGGCTGACCCCCGTCCTCTCGTACGTGATGGCCTGTGCCGGCGCCGCCCTCGGGCTGCGCTGCACCCTGCGCGGCCTGGCCGCGAGCGGCGCCGCCCGTCGGAACTGGCTGATCACCGCCGCCGCAGCGATCGGCTCGGGCATCTGGACCATGCACTTCGTCGCGATGTTCGGCTTCACCGTCGACGGCACCGAACTGCGCTACAACGTGCCGCTGACCGTGCTCAGCCTGGCGGTCGCGGTGCTGGTCACCGGCCTCGGCCTGACCGTGGTCTGCTACGGCAGACACCGCGGCCTCGCCCTACTGGGCGGCGGCTTCACCACCGGGATCGGCGTCGCCGCGATGCACTACCTCGGCATGGCCGCCGTGCGGATGCACGGCGGGCTGCGCTACGACACGGGAACGGTCGCGTTGTCCGTGCTGATCGCGGTGGGCGCCGCGACCGCCGCGCTCTGGGCGGCCGTCACCATCCGCAACGTGTACGCGGCGGCCGCCGCCTCGCTGGCCATGGGACTCGCCGTCAGCTGCATGCACTACACCGGCATGGCCGCCGTCCACGTCCAGCTGGACCCCGCCCGCACCGGTCTCGGCGGGGCCAGCCCGATGGAGTTCGTCTTCCCGCTCGCCGTCGGCCTCGGCTCGTTCCTCTTCCTCGCCTCGGCCTTCGCAGCCCTCTCCCCGACCGCCCAGGAGCGGGACGGCTACCTGGCCGCGGGCGAGCTGACCATCGAGGAGTTCCCCGCGCCGGCCGCCCACCCCGACGTCGAGCTCCCGGGCGCGGAAGCCCCCGACCGGTTCCGTCACGACCGCGCCGCCTGACCCCGGCACCGAGCCCGCCCCGCCCGAAAGGCCCCTCACCCATGCGAGAAGACCGCGGTACCGCCCCCGGCGCCCGCCGGGGTGCCCACGCCGGGCCGCCCGCCCGTCCACCGCGCCCCGGCCCCTGGCTGCGCGGGCTGCGCCCCCGGACAGTCCGCGCCCGGATCATCGCCCTGCTGATGGTCCCGGTCGTATCCGTCATCGCCCTCTGGGGCTTCGCGACCGTCACCACCGCCCAGGGCGTCTGGGACCTGCTGCGCCTGCGCGACGCCCAGCGCACCCTGCTCACCCCCGTCGCCGGGACGGTCGCCGGCCTGCAGGCCGAACGCGCCGCCGTCGGCCAGCTGTTGGCCGCCCCGGGCTCTTCCCCCTCCGCTGCCCGGGAGAGCGCCCTGCGGGAGGCCGCCAGCAGCACCGACCGGGCGCTCGCCCCGCTGTTCCCCGACCCCCGGCACCCCGGCCAGGGTTACAACCGTGCCGACGCCCAGGGCCTCGGCGCCGACGCCGCCGCCCGCCTGGACGCCCTCGGCGCCTCCCTCACAGCGCTGCCCGAGCTGCGCGCCCGGGTGCTGGCCCGGACCGTCGGCTGGCCCGAGGCGTACGCCGCGTACGGCGCGGCCGTGGATCGGGCGCTCGCCGTGTCCGGCGCCGTCGCCCCGCAGCAGGACGGCCGGGCGGCCGCCGACACCCGGGTGCTGCTGGACCTCGCCCGCTCCCGTGAACTCCTCGCCCGCGAGGACGCGTTGCTGCGCACCGCCCAGCTCTCCGGCGCGCTCGGCGACGACCAGCTGCGCGAGTTCTCCGGTGCGGCCTTCGCCCGGCGAGAGTTAGAGCAGGGCTCGGCCGCCGACCTGCGCCCCGCCGACCGGGACGCGCTGCTTGCCGTCACCGACGGCCAGGACCACCGCGAACTGGTCGGCTACGAGGAGAAGGCCCGCATTGCCGCCGACGGCCGGGCCGCCGTCGCCGCCGTGCCCGCGGACCGGTGGGCGATGGTCGCCGGGAACGTGGCCGGGGGCCTGCGCGCCGTCGAGGACCGAGCCGGACGGCTCGCCGCCGAGCGCCAGAACCCCTATGCCCTGGGCCTGTTCACCCCGGCCGGGATCGCCGTGCTGCTCGGTCTGCTCGGGGTGGTCGCCTCGCTGGTGATCTCGGTGCAGATCGGCCGCGGCCTGGTCACCGAGCTGATCGGCCTGCGGAACTCGGCACTCGACCTCGCCGGTCGCAAACTGCCCGCCACGATCCGCAAGTTGCGCGCGGGGGAGGAGGTGGACATCGACACCGAGGCGCCCCGGCCGGTGGGGCGCGACGACGAGATCGGCCAGGTGCACCGGGCTCTCGGCACCGTCCAGCGGGCGGCCGTCACGGCGGCGGTGGAACGGGCCGAGGTGCTGTCCGGGGTCTCCGGAGTGTTCGTCAACCTCGCACGCCGCAGCCAGGTCCTGGTGCACCGCCAACTCACCCTGCTGGACGCGATGGAGCGGCGCACCGAGGACCCGTCCGAACTGGCCGACCTGTTCCGGCTGGACCACCTGACCACCCGGATGCGTCGGCACGCGGAGGGCTTGATCATCCTCTCCGGGGCCGTCCCCGGCCGGGCCTGGCGCCGACCCGTCCCTCTGATCGACGTGGTGCGCGCGGCCGTCTCGGAGGTCGAGGAGTACGCCCGGGTCGAGGTGCACCCGCTGCCGCGGGTCGCCGTGGTCGGCCACGCCGTCGCCGACCTCACCCACCTGGTGGCCGAACTGGTGGAGAACGCCACCGGGTTCTCCCCGCCGCACACCCGAGTGCACATCCGGGGTGAACAGGTCGGCAACGGCTACGCGTTGGAGATCGAGGACCGCGGCCTCGGCATGGGGCCGACCCCGCTGGCCGACGCCAACCGCCGGATCGCCGCCGCCGAGCGGACCGATCTGTTCGACAGCGACCGGCTCGGCCTGTTCGTGGTCAGCCGGCTCGCCCGACGGCACGACGTCAAGGTCTCGCTGGTGACCTCCGCGTACGGCGGCACCACCGCCGTGGTCCTGCTGCCCACCGGGGTGCTGGCCGACGAGCGGGACGGCAGGGAGCAATTCTTCGAGCCGGTACCGGAGTTGGACGTCATGACCGCCCCGGAGGGTCCGGTCGCCGCGTCGTGGCTGGAGCCGGCACCGCTCCCGACCGAGGGGTCGTCCTTCCCCGGCGACGGGGTGACGGAGATCGAGCTTCCGGCGGCGGGTGGGCCGCTGCCGGAGGGCGGGGCTCTGCTGGCCTTCGGCGTCCGGGGCGACGACCCCGAGCCGGTGCGCCGCACCCCCTTCCGGGCCTCCGGTGCCCGGACGGCCGGACCGGCTGCGGACGGGGGCCCGGGTGCCGCCTCCCGTCCGCAGTCCGGTCCGCCGCAGCCGTACCGTACGCCGGTCGCGCCGGTGGCCCAGGTGGCTGAGGTGGCCGCCGGGCAGGCCGGTGGGGAGGTCGCCGGGACGGCGCAACCCGGCGACGGGCCCGAGGAGTTGCCGCGTCGAGTCCGGCAGGCGAGCCTGGTGCCCCAACTGTGCGAGGCCCCGGCCGATACGGGCCCGCGCACCCGCCGGACCGCAGCCTCCGGATCCGGTGCGACGCCCGCGAGCCGCAGCCCGGAGGCGGCGCGGGCGGCGATGTCCGCATTCCAGAGCGGCTGGGCGCGCGGACTGCGCCCCGACCGGCGGCCCGAGGAACCGCCGACCGACCCCGCCCGGCCCCGGCCGCTGCGCCACCACCCGTCCTCACCCCGACCCGAAGGAGACCGTCCGTGATCGGCACCACCCACCGCGCGGGAGAACTGAACTGGCTCCTAAACGAGTTGGTCCAGCGCGCCCCCGAGGTCCGCTTCGCTGTGATGCTCTCCGCCGACGGCCTGGCCATGGGCACCTCGACCGGACTGGACCGCGAGGACGGCGAGCACCTGGCAGCCGTCGCCTCCGGCTTCCACAGCCTGGCCAAGGGCGCTGGCCGGCACTTCAACGCGGGCGAAGTCCGCCAGACCATGGTCGAGTTGGAGGGCGGATACCTGCTGGTCGCGGCGGCCGGGGAGGGCACCTGCCTGGCCGTGTTCGCCGGCGCGAGGGCCGATCTCGGGCTGATCGCCTACGAGATGGCCAGACTGGTCCGCCGGGTCGGGGAGCACCTGAACGCCGCGCCCCGCGTGGTGCACGGCGGGTGAGCCCAGTGCCCCAGCCGGACCGGCCGCATCGAGCGGACCGCCCTCAACAGCCGGACCGCCCCTACCAGTCGGCGCCCGCGTTCCACCCGTACCACCAGCGACATCCGGAGCATCCAAGGGCGGAGCCCGGCGGACACCCCCGCAATCCGCTCGCCGCCGCCCACCGGGCCCGCTGGTACGACGACGAGGCCGGGCCGCTGGTCCGCCCGTACGCCATGACCAGGGGCCGGACCGGGGTCGGCGAGCAGCGGTTCGACCTGATCGCCGTGGTCGTGTCCGACCTGCCCGACCCGGCGCTCGCCCCGGACGCCCCCGAGCCGCCGGTCGGCCCGGAACAGGCGCGCATCCTCGGCCTGTGCCGGGGCGCGTCGCTGTCCGTGGCCGAGCTGGCCGCCGACCTCGACCTGCCGGTGGGCGTCGTACGGGTGCTGCTCGGCGACCTGCTGGCGGCCGGGCTCATCCGGATCAGCCGCCCCGTCCCGCCCGCCCTGCTCCCCGACGAGCGCATCCTCCAGGAGGTCATCCATGGACTCCGCGCACTCTGACCGTCCGTCCGACCGTTGGCCGTCCGACCCGGTGGACCCGGCCGACACCGTGCTCGCGCTCAAGATCCTGGTGGCGGGCGGCTTCGGGGTCGGCAAGACGACGCTGGTCGGCGCGGTCAGCGAGATCCGCCCGCTGCGCACCGAGGAGCGACTGACCGAGGCCGGGCGGGAGGTGGACGACCTCGACGGGGTGGGACGCAAGACCACCACCACGGTGGCGATGGACTTCGGCCGGATCACCATCCGCGAGGGCCTGGCGGTCTACCTGTTCGGCACCCCGGGGCAGGACCGGTTCTGGTTCCTCTGGGACGAACTGGCGCAGGGCGCGCTCGGCGCCGTGGTGCTGGCCGACACCCGGCGGCTGACCGACTGCTTTCCGGCCGTCGACTTCTTCGAGCACCGGGGCATCCCGTTGGTGGTCGCGGTGAATCGTTTCGCCGGTACGCGCGAGTTCGGGCCGGAGGAAGTCTCCCGCGCGTTGGACCTGGAAGCCGGTACACCGGTGGTGCTGTGCGACGCGCGGCGGCGGGCCTCGGGGAAGGAGGTGCTGATCAACCTGGTCGAGCACGCGGGGCGGATGCATACCGCGCGGCTGCTGGCGGAGGCCTCGTCGGTTCGGTGAGAGCCGAGCTCGACGGACGGATCTCAACCGATCTCAACGGGTCTCAACCGATCTCGGCGAACGGACTTCAGCGAACGGACTTCAGCGAACAGAGTTCAGCTGACGGATGACAGATTTTGAAATCTGTCATCCGTCGGCTGTCGATTGTCGTCCGCTGCCCGTCGTCGCTACCCGCTCAGCTGCGCCACTGGAAGATGATCTTCGTCCAGGTGGACCCCGGGCAGTTGCCCCACACGGCCCAGGCCTGCGGCCGCGCGCCGATCCACAGGCCGACCGTGTAGGTGCCGTTGGCGCAGTAGGTGATAGTGCGCAGCTGGCCGGAGTAGATGTTGCAGTACCCCTCCCAGCGCCAGCCGTAGTTGGCGGTGATCACGCAGTGGTAGGCGGCGGCGGCGATGTGGGGCGAGGCCGCCGCGGCGCCGGGGGTGATGGTCTGGTCGGCGGCCGGCGCCGCGGCGGCCGGCGTGGTGGCGGTCCCGAGCATGCCCAGGGCGGCCGCGGCGGCCATCCCGAACGTGGCGATCTTCCTGGCGATGCAGCCTCGCATGGCGGTTCTCCTCGCTCAACGGTTCCCATCGGGCGGAGCGCCCCGGCCGGCGCGGCGGCGGTCGGGGGTGAATTCCCGCCCCCCGTCCGGCCGGTGACGAATTGCACACGAATGACTGCGCAGCGTGAGACGACGAACTATGATGTGATCTGTGTCACAACCCGCTCGGTTGGGCTGAGGCCAGCCTCAACTGGGCGTTCGGATGCCGATTTCCGGGGAGAGCGGCATGGCGGATTGCAGCGGACGATATGCGGGCGGGCGAGGGAAGGAGTTCGGAACGGGTCCTACGGAACGCCAATCCGCCGATTTCAACCAGGTGTTCACCGACCTGCTGCCCAGACTCCACCAGGCGGCCGCGATGCTCACCGGAAGCCAGCTGGCGGCGGGTGACGTCGTCCACGACGCCTATCTGCGGATCGCCAGAAGCCCCGAGCGGTTCCTCAGTCATCCGCAGCCGTACGCCTACGTGTTCACCACGATGACGAACATCCTGCGCGACCAGTGGCGCCGGGAGCGCCGCCGGTTGGCGCTGCCCGAGGTGCCCGATCCGGCCGAGGCGGCGGAACGTGGCCGGTCCGCGCTCGACCCGCGGTCCGGCGGGATGGCCGAGCTGCAGGCGCGCTGGGAGGTGATCCGACTGCTCGGCTTCCTGACCGCCAAGCAGGCCCGGGCCGTGGTGCTGGTGGACCTCGACGGCTACTCCGTGGACGAGGCCGCCGAACTGCTCGGCCTGCACCGCAGCACCCTGGCGGTCACCCGGCGCCGCGCTCACGGTCGACTGCGTGCCGTCCTGGAGCGGGAGCGTCGGCGCGGTGCCTGAGGGCAGCGCCTTAGGGCAACCGCTGAGAGCGGCGGCTGACGGCCGTCCCTGAGAACGGCGCCGGAGGACCCCGACCGGCCCTCCGACGCACCGAACTGACGGCAAGTCGGCTGATGCGCCGCCCCGGCCCGTACGCTGAAAATCGTGATCACGGACGATGACCGCCGCCTCTGCGCCCTGGCCGAGGACGGCCGCTGGCCCGAGCTGCTCGCCGCCTACCGGCAGGGTCGGGCGGCTGCCGTCGTGCAGGCCGGCGAGCAGGCCGCCGCGGCCCTGACCGCGCCGCTCGGCCACCTGATCGCCTATTCGGCGCCGCCCGAACTGGCCGTCCGGCTGTTCGACGCGGACGGCGGCGAGGGGGCGGTCGCCGGGGTGGCCGACCACGATGCCGGTCCGCTCTGGGAGGTGCTGGCGACCCGGCACTCCTGGCTGCGGCTGGCCCCGCTGCTCGGCCCGGCCCCGGTGCGCCGGCTGGTCGCGCACACCCGGGTGCTGCTCGGCGAGGACCTCTCGTACGGGGCCGAGCCCGACCCGGAGGGCGTGCCCCTGCGGCTGGAGCCATGGGAGACGGCCGGTTGGGGTGAGGCCTCGCGGGTGCGCGAGTACCTGCCCGGCGGGGGAGCGCGCAGCGCGGTGCTGACCCTGCCGGCCTGCAGGGAGGGCCTGGGCGAGGTCGAGCTGCCGGAACCGGGTGCGCGGCTGGGCGGTCAGCGGGTCACCCGGGCGCTGGCCGAACTGGCCGCGCTCGTGCCCTGGGCGGAGGTGGTCTGCGTGCGCGGCCAGGCCCCGCTGGCGGCCGCCGTGCTGGCCGGGGGCCGTCGGGTGGTCGGCGGGTACCTGCCGTTCGCGCTGGCCTACCCGGCGCTGGTGCAGGCCGCCGCCGTGGGCCGCGCCCAGGGCGGCGCGCACGGGCGGCTGGGCCTGTGGCGGGCGCTGGGCGCGATGGCCGGTGCGGACCGGCCGGACCGCGCCGAGGTGACCGCCCTGGTGGCCCGGATGCGCTGCTTCACCTGGCAGGAGCCGGCCGCCGGACTGCGCCATCTGCACCTCGCGCTGGAGGACCCGGCGAGCGGGGTGGCCTGGGCGGTCAGCGGCTCCCAGGAGTTCTGATCGGCGGAGGACAGCGGGAACCCCCGGCCCGGCGCCGTTTCCGGGGGTTGGTGGGAGGCGCCGGGCCGGGGGAGTCGAGGGGTGGCGGGGCCGCTCAGGCGGCGGATGCGGCGGGTACCGCTCCCTGGGCGGGGAGGGCCTCCGGTGCGGGCTCGGTGGTGCCCGCGGCGCCGTGGGTGTCGACCAGGGTCAGCTCGTCGAACGGCAGCTCGCCGCCCAGCACCCGGCGGGCGCGCTCGGTGTCCAGTTCGCCGGTCCAGTGTCCGATCAGCACGGTCGCGACGGCGTTGCCCGCGAAGTTGGTGAGCGCCCGGGCCTCGGACATGAAGCGGTCGATGCCGACGATCAGGCCGACCCCGTCCACCAGCGCCGGCTTGTGCGACTGGAGTCCGCCCGCGAGGGTGGCCAGCCCGGCGCCGGTGACCCCGGCCGCGCCCTTGCTGGCGATCACCATGAACACGAGCAGCGAGAGCTGCTCGCCGATCGACATCGGCTTGTCCATCGCCTCGGAGATGAAGATCGAGGCCATGGTGAGGTAGATCGCGGTGCCGTCCAGGTTGAAGCTGTAGCCGGTGGGCACGGTGATGCCGACGACCGGGCGGCTGACGCCCAGGTGCTCCATCTTGGCGATCAGGCGGGGCAGCGCGCTCTCGGAGGAGGAGGTCGAGAGGATCAGCAGGAACTCGCGGCCGAGGTACTTGAGCAGCGCGAGCACGTTGATCCCGGCGACCAGGCGCAGCAGCGCGCCGAGCACCACGACGACGAACAGCACGCAGGTCACGTAGAAGCCGATCATGATCACGGCGAGGCTCTTCAGGGCGGCGGTGCCGGTGGCCCCCACCACCGCGGCCATGGCGCCGAAGGCGCCGATCGGCGCGACCCACATGATCATCGACATGATCCGGAAGACCAGCCGTTGCAGGTGCTCGATCCCGCGCAGCACCGGGGCGCCGACCGGGCCCATCGCCTGCAGCGCGAAGCCGGCCAGCAGTGCGACCAGCAGGGTCTGCAGCACCTTGCCCTGGGTGAGGGCGGAGAACAGGGTGTCGGGGATCATGCCGAGCAGGAAGTCGGTGGTCGACTGGGCGCCGCCGGCGGCCGCCTGGGCGTGGCCGGACTTGGCGAGCGCGGCGGTCAGGTGCAGGCCGTCGCCGGGCTCCAGCAGGTTGCCGACGACCATGCCGATGGCCAGCGCGACGGTCGACATGGCGAGGAAATAGCCAATGGCCAGGCCGCCGACCTTGCCGACCTTCGCGGCCTTGGTGACCGAGCCGATGCCCAGCACGATGGTGCAGAAGATCACCGGGCTGATCATCATCTTGATCAGATTGACGAAGCCGGTACCGACCGGCTTCAGCTCCACGGCGAAGCCGGGGGCGACCAGCCCGACCACCACACCCGCGATCACGGCGGCGATCACGGCGAGGTAGAGGTAGTGGGTCCGGTCCTTGCGTCTGGGTCCCCCCGCCGTTGCGGCTCCAGCGATCGACATCTGCGGCTCCTTCGCCCTGCAGTCCTGGCGGCCCCGGGTGGTGGGCCGCTCCGACTATGGGTCTCGGGCGTGACGGAGGTCACGTTTGCGTTCATAGAGTTCACGATCGGGCCTTCCCAGGGCTCCCGGTCGTGCGTTCCCGGAGTTCCCCGAGTTCTCGGCCGAGGCGGGTGACGGGACTCCTGGGGAGCCTCGTGGGCGTGGTGCACACTGGCAGGCATGTCCGTGCCCACCGCCCCCACCCGCCCGCGTTGGCGGCCGCCCCTGCCGTGCCGGCTGGTCCGTAGCCTGGCCGGGCAGCTGTTCGTCGTCCAGGTGGTCATCGTGGCCGCCGTGGTCGCGGGCGGCGCGGTGCTCGCCTACCTGTACACCGCCGAGCGCACCGAGGACGCGGCCCGCCGCGAGGTCACCTCCGTCGCCCACGCCGTCGCCGACTCGCCGTCCGTCCGCTCCGCCGTCGCCGGGCCCGATCCGACCGCGATGCTCCAGCCGTACGTCGAGCAGGTGCGCCAGGACACCGGGGTCTCCTTCATCACCGTCATGGACACCGGCGGGGTGCGCTGGACCCACCCACTGCCCGATCAGATCGGCAAGCGCTACCTCGGACACATCGACTGGGCGCTCGCCGGCCAGACCCGCAGCGAGACGTACACCGGCACGCTCGGCCCGTCCGTGCGGGTGGTCACCCCGGTGTGGGACGACCGGCACCGGGTGGTCGCACTGGTCAGCGTGGGCCTGACGCTGGAGTCGATCTCCGCCCAGCTGAGCGGCCCGCTGCTGGCCCTGGTCGGGGTCGCGGTGGCCGCGCTCGCCCTCGGCGGGGTCGGCACCTACCTCGCCAACTCCCGGCTGCGGCGGCACACCCACGGCATGGGGCCGAGCGAGCTCAGCCACCTCTACGAGTACCACCAGGCCACCCTGCGCTCGGTGCGCGAGGGGCTGATCCTGCTCGACCGCTCGCACCGGGTCGTGCTGTGCAACGACGCCGCCCGCGAACTGCTCGGCCTGACCGGCGAGTTGGATGGGCGGCCGATGGCGGAGCTGGGCCTGCCGGAGGCGCTGGTGGCGGCCGTGCTCGGCGAGGCGCCGGTGCGGGACGAGGTACACCTGACCGCCGAGCGGGTCGTGGTGCTCAACACCTCCACCATCGGCACCGGCCTCGGCCGGGTGGTGACCCTCCGAGACCACACCGAACTGCAGTCACTCAGTGGCGAGTTGGACTCGGTGCGCGGCTTCACCGAGGCGCTCGGGGCGCAGGCGCACGAGGCCGCCAACCGGCTGCACGCGGTCGTCTCGCTGATCGAGCTCGGCCGCCACGAACAGGCGGTGGAGTTCGCCACGGCCGAGCTCGAACTCGCCCAGCAGCTCACCGACCGGGTGGTCGCGGCGGTCGGCGAGCCGGTGCTGGCCGCGCTGCTGCTCGGCAAGGCGGCCCAAGCGGCGGAGCGGGGCGTGGAGTTGACCCTCACCGAGGACAGCCGGATCGACGACGGGGTGCTTCCGTCCGGCCTCTCCGCCCGGGACCTGATCACCGTGCTCGGCAACCTGATCGACAACGCCGTGGACGCCGCGATCGCCGGAGCCGCGCAGAGTCCCGTGCCGCCGGAGGTCACCGTCACCGCCCGGATCGACGGCGAGGGCTCCCCGGACGCCTGCCTGCTGCTGCAAGTCGCCGACACCGGGGCGGGCATCGACCCGGCCGCCGTCCGGGACGTGTTCCGGCGCGGCTGGAGCACCAAGCAGGACGGCCACGGACACGGCCTCGGGCTGGCCCTGGTCGCCCAGGCCGCCCGGCGCAACGGCGGCACCGTCGAGGTCGGGCGGGAGCGAGGCGCCGTGCTCACCGTGCGGCTGCCGCTGGCCGGCCGGGCTCGGGAGCGGGAAGGGGCCCTGACGTGACGGCGGCCGAGGGTGCCCGGTCGGGGATCTCCGTGCTGGTGGTCGAGGACGACCCGGTGGCCGCCGCCGCGCACACCCTCTACGTCGAGCGCGAGCCCGGCTTCCATGCCGCCGGGACGGTGCACAGCTGCGCCGACGCGCTGCGCTTCCTGGAGAGGGCGCGCGCCGCGGGGACGCCCGTCGACCTCACCCTGCTCGACCTCTACCTGCCGGACGGCCACGGCCTCCAGCTCTGCCGCACGCTGCGTGCGGCCGGGCACGGCACCGACGTCATCGCGGTCACCTCGGCCCGCGACCTCGCCATGGTGCGGCAGGCGGTGTCGGCGGGGGTCGTGCAGTACCTGCTGAAACCGTTCAGCGCGGCCGCCCTGCACGACCGGCTGGAGCGCTACGCCCGCTACCGCGACAGCCTCGGCCGGGCCGGGGAGGCGACCGGGCAGGACGAGGTCGACCAGGCGTTCGCGCTGCTCCGTACGTCCGAGCGCAGCACGCTGCCCAAGGGGCTGAGCGCGCCCACCCTGGACACCGTCGCATCCGTCCTGCGCGAGGCGGCGACCGGGCTGTCGGCGGCGGCCGCGGGCGCCGCCGCCGGGGTCTCCCGGATCACCGCGCGGCGCTACCTCGAACACCTGGTGGACACCGGGCGGGCGGTGCGGGAGCCGCAGTACGGGAACGTTGGGCGGCCGGAGCTCTGCTACCGGTGGAAGGGCCGGGAGTGAGCCCTCGGCGCGGTTGAGGTCCGGGCGCGCGGCGACCCCGGGCGTTCGGGCGCGCGGCAACCCCGGGCGTTCGGGCGTGACCTTTCGGTGCCGCGCTCGTTGGATCGGTCGGGGGTGGCGCCAGTCATACCGGGGAGGTTCACTCGCTCGGGTGGTTCTCGGTGCCCCTGAGGCAGTCCGCCAGGTCATGGGCGATAAAGTTAGGCTTACCTAACTTCTTCTGGGGGTTCGCCTTGTCGCTCGCCGCCGTACCCGCCCAGGCCGCCTCCGGGGCCACCGCCACCGGGGCCCCGCCCGTCGGCGAGGCCATCCTGCGCCGCCAGCGCGTCCGCGAGTCCGCCGCCCGGACGTACGCCCGCTCCTTCCCGATCGTCCCGGTCCGGGCCAACGGCATGACCGTCGAGGGCGCCGACGGGCGGCGCTACCTCGACTGCCTCTCCGGCGCCGGCACGCTCGCCCTCGGCCACAACCACCCCGTGGTGCTGGAGGCGATCCGCCGCACCCTCGACAGCGGCGCCCCGCTGCACCTGCTCGACCTCGCCACCGCCGAGAAGGACGACTTCACCAGTGCGCTGTTCGAGAGCCTGCCCGCCGAGTTCGCCGACCGCGCCCGGGTGCACTTCTGCGGACCGGCCGGGACGGACGCCGTCGAGGCGGCGCTCAAGCTGATGCAGACCTCCACGGGCCGTGCAGGCGCGCTCGCCTTCACCGGCGCCTACCACGGCATGACCGCCGGAGCGCTCGCGCTGACCGGCAGCGTCGCGGTCAAGGAGCCGCTGCCGAGCGGCGGCGAGGTGGTCCGGCTGCCCTACCCGTACGGCTACCGCTGCCCGTTCGGGGTCGGCGGGGAGGCGGGCGCCGAACTCGCCGCGACCTACGTGGAACGGCTGCTGGACGACCCCTCGGGCGGGGTGGTGCCGCCCGCCGCGATGATCCTGGAGGCCGTCCAGGGCGAGGGCGGGGTCGTCCCCGCGCCGGACGGGTGGCTGCGCGAGATGCGGCGGATCACCGCCGAGCGCGGCATCCCGCTGATCGTGGACGAGGTGCAGACCGGCGTCGGACGCACCGGCGCGATGTGGGCGGTCGAGCACAGCGGCATCGTCCCGGACGCCATGGTGCTCTCCAAGGCCATCGGCGGCAGCCTGCCGCTCGCCGTCGTCGTCTACCGCGAGGACTACGACGGCTGGCGGCCCGGCGCCCACACCGGCACCTTCCGGGGCAACACCCTCGCCATGGCCGCCGGGGCCGCCACCCTGCGGTACGTCGCCGCGCGCGGGCTGGCCGAGCGGGCCGCCGTGGTCGGCGCGCGGATGGTCGCCCGACTGCGGGAGCTCTCCGCCGAACTGCCGGTGATCGGCGATGTGCGCGGGCGCGGGCTGATGCTCGGCGTCGAACTGGTCGACCCGACGGCCGAGGCCGACGCCTGCGGGGCCCGTCCGGCCGACCCGGCGCTCGCCGTCCGGGTCCGGGAGGCGTGCCTGGCGCGGGGGCTGATCGTGGAACTCGGCGGGCGGCACGACGCGGTGCTGAGGCTGCTGCCGCCGCTCACCATCACCGACGAGCAGGTGGCGGCGGTGCTCGACCGGCTGGCGGAGGCGATCGAAGCCGCTGCTTCCGCCCGGGGTGGCGCGTGACCTCCGAGTCCGGCGCCGTACCCGAACTTCCGGGTGACGACGTCCCGTTGGACGCGCTCGCGGGCGGGGCCGGTGGCCCTGGTGTGCTCGGGCCGCTCCTGGCCGCCGTCCTCGACGCGCTCGACACCGGCACCGGGCTGCGCTCCGGTCCACTACCGGCGGGCAGTCCCGCCGAGATCGCCGCCCTGGTCGCCGACGGACTGGCCGGCGCGGCCGGTCGCGGCGCGCTGGCCCGGCTCACCGAGCTGCTCGCCTACGGCTCCGTCGACCCGGCCGACCCGGCCTGCGCCGCCCACCTGCACTGCCCGCCGCTCGCCGTGGCGGCCGCCGCCGACCTCGCGGTCAGCGCGCTCAACCCCTCGCAGGACTCCTGGGACCAGGCCCCCGCCGCGACCGCCCTCGAAACCGCGCTGCTCGCCGAACTCGCCGCGCTGGTCGGCTACGACCCGACGCGCGCGGCGGGCGTGCTCACCTCGGGCGGCACCGAGTCCAACCTGATGGGGCTGATGCTGGCGCGGGACCAGAAGCTCGACGGCATCGTGGAGTTGGACGGCCTCCCGGCGGGCGTGCGGCCCTGCATCCTCGCCTCCGAGGCCGCGCACTTCTCCGTCCAGCGCTCCGCCGCCCTGCTCGGGCTCGGCGAGCGGGCCGTGGTCAGCGTGCCGGTTGATCGCCGACTCCGAATGCTGCCCGAGGAGTTGGAACGCGCCATGGCCGAGCTCAGCTGGGTCGGGCGGACCCCGATCGCCGTCGTCGCCACCGCCGGCACCACCGACACCGGCGCGATCGACCCGCTGGAGGCCGCCGCCGACCTGGCCGGCCGCTACGGCGCCTGGCTGCACGTCGACGCCGCGTACGGCGGCGGCGCGCTGCTCTCCGACCGACTCGCCCCGCTGCTCGACGGCATCGCCCGCGCCGACTCGGTCTCCCTCGACTGGCACAAGCTCGGCTGGCAGCCGGCCGCAGCCGGGGTGTTCCTGGTCCGGCGGGCGGAGACCTATGTGTCGCTCGCCCGGCGCGCCGAGTACCTCAACCCGGTGGACGACGAACAAGCCGGCTACCCCAGCCTGCTCGGCCGCTCGCTGCGCACCACCCGCCGGGCCGACGCCTTCAAACTGGCCGTCACCCTGCGCACCCTCGGCCGGGACGGGCTCGGGCGACTGGTGGACGGCTGCCACGAGTTGGCGCTGGCCGCCGCCTCGGCCGTCCGTGCCGAACCCTCGCTCGAACTCCATGCCGAGCCGGTGCTCACGGCTCTGCTGTTCCGCTATCGGCCGCCGGGGCTGACCGACGAGGCCGCCGTCGACGAGCTGAACGGGCAGCTGCGACGACTGCTGCTGCGCACCGGGCGGGCGGTGGTCGGGCGCACCGAGCTGCCGGGCGAGGGACCGGGACGGGTCCGGCTGAAGCTGACGCTGCTCAATCCGCACACGACGGTGGGGGAGGTGGGCGCGCTGCTGCGGGAGGTGGTCGGGGCGGGGCGCAAGGTCGCGGGGGAGCGGGCGGGGTAGGGCTCGGCCCGAGGTCGCCTGAGGCAGCCCGGGCCCGTCCGGGCCCGCCTCCGGTTCCGGTCCTCGGGCTTCGACTTCGGGTTTCGAACTTCGGGTGGAGGCGGGTGCGGGGTGCGGCGGGGGGTCAGTCGCCGAGCAGGATGTCGTGGGCGAGTTCCCAGGTGCGGGGGTCGGCGGCGACCAGGAGGCCGTCCTCGCAGCCGGGGGCCTCGGGGCGGTAGGAGGTACCGTCCAGTCGGGCGGCGACGCCGCCGGCCTCGCTGAGCAGCAGGGAGCCGGGGGCGTGGTCCCAGGGGAGGGTGCGCCAGTAGAGGATGAAGTCGAACCGGCCCTCGGCGACGTCCGGGTACTCGATCCCGGCGGCGCTTCGGCCGGGGGAGATCTCGCCGAAGGCCGAGCAGTTGGCCTCCAGCCGGCGGCGCCGGTCCGGGTCGAGGAAACGGCTCTTCAGGATGCCGGTCAGCTTGGCGGGGTCGGCCGGTGCCGGCGGGCGGGTGAGGCGCTCACCGTCGCGCCAGGCGCCGGCGCCCAGTTCGGCGCGGTAGCCGGTGGCGGTGGTGGGCTGCCAGATCCACGAGGCGACGGTTCGGCCGGAGCGGACGAGGGAGCACATCACGGCGTAGTCGGGGCGTCCGGCGACGAAGTTGGAGGTGCCGTCCACCGGGTCGACCAGCCAGACAGCGGGCTCGTCGTGGATGGCCCGGGCGAGCGACGGGTCGGCGGAGACCGCCTCCTCGCCGACCACCGGGACGGGGAGCAGCTCGCGCAGACGGCGGGAGATGATGGCCTCGGCCTCGCGGTCGGCGACGGTCACGATCTCGCCGGGCGCCTTCTCCATCACTTCGCCGGCGGCCAGTGCCCGGAAGCGCGGCTCCACCGCCTCGGCCGATGCCTCGGCGAGTATCTCCGCCACCTTGTCCATCAGCACGTTCGCGCTCCCTTCGCTGCCTACCACTGTCGCACGCTTGCGCGAAGGGGGTTGCGGCGGACGGGGGCGGAGAACAGCTGACAGATGACGGATAACAGATGTTGAAATCCGTCATCCGTCATCTGTTATCTGTCGGCTGAACTCCGTCAGCCGTCAGCCGTCAGCCGTCGGTCGTCGGTCGTCGGTCGTCGGCCGAAGGCCACCACCCGTTCGCCCTCACGCCCCCAGGTAGTGGAACCCCGGGCGCGGGTGCATCAGGAACTCGTGGTGCGAGATGTTCCACGCGTATGCGCCCGCCATCGCGAACAGCACGCGGTCCGCCGCCCGCAGGCCGTCCGCGCCCCCCGTCGCCCGCGCCAGCACGTCCTTCGGGGTGCACAGCTGCCCGGCCAGGGTGGCCCGGCCGGTGGTGACGGCGGGGCGGGGCCAGGGGTGCGGCCAGGCGTCGACCGGGAGCACCTCGAAGGGCTGGGAGTGCCCGCGGGTGGCAGGGGTGCGCAGGTGGTGGGTGCCGCCGCGGACCACGGCGAAGTCCTCGCCGTGGCTCTGCTTCACGTCCAGCACCTCGGTCGCGTACCAGCCGCAGTAGGCGGTCAGCGCCCGGCCCGGCTCGATCCGCAGGGTCAGTCCGGGGTGGGCGTCGAGCAGCTTGGCCAGGCCCTCGCCGAAGGCCGTCCAGTCGAAGCGTTCCGCCGGGTCGTCGTAGTCCACGGCCATCCCGCCGCCGATGTTGACCTCGGCCAGCGGGAAGCCGTTGCGCTCGGCCAGTCCGGCGGACCAGGTGACGATCTGCTCGGCCACCGACAGCTGCTCCGCCGCCGCCAGCCCGCTGGCCAGGTGGGCGTGCACCCCGCGCAGGCGCAGCTGCCGCCCGAGCGGACCGCCGCAGGTGAGCAGCCGGACGCACTCCTCGGCCTGCTCCGGGTCGAGCCCGAACGGCGTCGGCCGTCCGCCCATCGCGAGCGGCACCGCGTCCAGGGCGTCGGTGACCACCGGCAGGTTGACCCGGAGCAGCACGTCCACCGCCGCCTCCGGCCGGTCGGCGAGTACGGCGCCGAGCCGGTGCAGCTCCTGCTCGCTCTCGACGTGCCAGCGGTGCACCCCGGCGTCGACGGCGGCGGCGATCTCGGCCGGGGTCTTGCCCGGCCCGCCGAAGGCCAGCGGCGCATCCGGCACCGTGGCCCGCACATGCGCCAACTCCCCGCCGCTGGAAACCTCGTAGCCGTCGACGGCGTCGCGCAGCGCGGCCAGCAGCGGTGCCTCGGGGTTGGCCTTGGCGGCGTAGTACAGCTCGACCCGCTCGGGCAGGGCGGCCCGGACGGCGGCGGCGTGCTCGCGCAGCGCGGCCAGGTCGTAGACGTAGGCGGGCAGTTCGTCGGCCGCGAGGGAAGCGACGTGACGGTGGACGGTGCTGCTCATCGGAGGGCGCTCCCGGCGGGAAGGTGGGCGGTCATGCGGGCGGCCTCGGCGAGCACCGAGCCGGCCAGCGGGGAGGGCAGCCGGACGTACCCGGCCTCGCGGTCGGCCTTGCGCTCCCAGCGGGTCAGCAGGTTGGCCTTGGCGGGCAGCGGGACGCCGGCCAGCAGGGCCCGCAGCCGGGGCGGTCGGCCGTGTGCGGCGGCGTACTCCTCCAGGGTGTCCCGGACGGCCTGCCAGAGCGCGCCCTCCAGCTCGGGGTGCCGGTCGGCGAGGACGGCGAGCAGTTCGGCGACGTGGTTGACCAGCAGGCAGTAGACCACCCGGTCCCAGCCACGCTCGGCGTCGTACGTCATCGGGTCGGCCACCTCGGGCGGGAGGGCGGCCAGGATGTCGGCGTTGTGCTCGGGGAGCAGCTTCGTCCCCTCCAGGTCGCGGAAGAGCACCTGGGCCGGACGGCCGTCGGCGTCGACGCCGATCAGCACGTTCTGCAGGTGCGGCTCCAGCACCACCCCGTGGTCGAAGTAGGCGGCCAGCACCGGGGGCAGGAGCAGCCGCAGGTAGGCACGCCACCAGTCGAGGGCCGCAGCACCGTCCGAACCGTCACCCAGCAGCCGGGAGATGTGCGCCGAGCTGGTCGGGTGCTCGTCGGCGACGGCGGCCGCGAGCAGCGGGGTGACACCGGGCCGCAGCAAGCCGCCGAAGCCCTCGCGCAGGATCAGTCCGAAGCCCTCGTACAGGGCCCGGTCGGGGTGGCCGTCGGCGCCGGGCAGGGCGAGGGTGCGGAAGGCCGGCTCGCGCAGCATCGCCGCGTCGGGGAAGCGCCGGGCGAGGTCGCTCAGCGCGGGGGCCAGCAGCCGGGTGAGTTGCACGGCACCGGTCAGCTCGTAAGCAGCGTTTTTGCGCAGGCAGTTGGTGATGCGGACGTTGAGGCTGAACTTGAGGAAGGCGTCCGCGCCGTGCAGGGTGCGCACTGAGGCGGTGGCGGTGAAGCGCTCGCCGCGCGGGCCGAGGTCGAGGATGTCGCCGCGCGTGATGGCCTCGCGTACCAGCGGGTGGTCGCCGATGAGCTGGTACTGCCAGGGGTGGGCGGGCAGTAGCCGGTAGCCGGCCGGGACCTCGCCGAGGCCGTCCAGCAGGGCGCTCGCGCTCCCGTCCAGGGACTCCTCGGCCAGCAACTCGGCGCGGACGGCGAGGTGGCGCAGCGGGAAGGCCGCGCGGGACTCGGGCGCGTACCGGCTCCAGTCGCCGCGGGCGGCGGAGCGGGACTTGGGGGCCGGGTGGAAGCGGTGGCCGAACAGCAGGGCCTGCTCGGACTCCAGGTAGCGGTCGTCCCCGGCGGCCGGGCGCTCCTCCAGGCCCTGGCTCACGCCGTGGTGGCTGGACGCCACCTGGTCGAGGAACTCCTCGTTCACCGTGCCGGTGCGCAGCTCCAGTTCGTCCTGGGCGTACTCGGCCAGCTCCCGCCAGCCCAACTCCCGCCAGCCGGCCGCGGTTTCCTCGAAGACCGGTCCGGTGAAGCGGTGCGCGCCGAGCAGCGAGGTGCGGCGCAGGGCGACCCGCAGCAGGGTGCCTCGGCGGGGCATGCGCAGCAGCAGGTGGCCCTCGTCGGCGGCGGTCTGGTGCTCGGGCGCGGAGACCTCGCGCAGCAGGCAGTTGAGCAGGGTGTGGGCCACCGCCTCGTCGGCGGTCGGCAGGTCGGTCGACAGGTCGTCGGGGAGGTCGGTCGCGGTGGTGGTCGACTGCGGGTGGGCCGTACGGGCGGTCATCGGGGGCTCCTACGGGTCAGGAGGGCGAGCAGGGCGGCGGCCAGTGCGGCGGCGGTGCCGGTGACGACGGGGGCGGCCGGTCCGCTGCTGCCGTTGGCCAGCGCGGCGGCGAGTCCGGCGGCGACGGCACCGCACTTGGAGACGGTCTCGCGGGTGCCGAACATCCGGCCCGGCGCGCGGCCCCGGGCGGCTTCGGCGGCGAGGACGGCGAGGCAGACCAGGCCGAAGGTCATGCCGAGCCCGAGCACCGTCCGGGTGAGGACGAAGGTGAGCAGGGAGTCGGCCGGGGCGTGTCCGGCCAGCCCGAGGGCGACCAGGGCGAAGCCCAGGGCCAGCCCGGTGCGGGGCCGCGCCTCGACGGCGGCGTGCACCCGTCCGGCGGCGATCAGGTAGACCAGGTGCGGCAGCGCGAACAGGAAGCCCGCGACCGTGCCGTTGACGCCCGGCAGCCGCTGCTGCACCAGGGTGATCAGGTAGGGGAAGGAGATGATGGTGGCGAAGACGAAGGCGAACTCGAAGGTGTAGAGCAGCCTCAGTGAGCCCGGCGGGTCGGCCTGCGCCGCGTCGCCGTCGACCGGCGCCGCGGCCGGGCGGATCGGCTCCGGCAGGAAGCTGAGCAGCACGGCGGCGGTCAGCGGCAGCAGCGCCATCACCAGGTACTGCCGGTGCGGGTCGATCCACGGCGACAGCGCGCCCACCAGGATCGGCGCCGCGACCAGGGAGGCCCGGGCGCTGCCCTGCATCAGGGTCAGCGCCTTGGACAGCCGGGATCCGTCCAGCGCCGAGGCGAGGTAGCCGTTGGTGGCGGAGAAGGTGCCGCCGAGGAAGCCCTGGAGCACCAGCGCGATGGTGAACGCGGGCAGGCTGTCGGCGGCGCCCGCGAGCAGGAAGGAGACGGCGAGGCCGAGTTGGGCGCGCAGCAGCAGCCGCTTCTGGCCGAAGCGGTCGGCCAGTCGGCCCCACAGCGGTGCGCCGAGGGCGGTGAAGACGGTCGGCGCGATGTAGAGCAGACCGGCCCAGCGGCCGTCGTGGTCGCCGAGGCCCGGGAGGATCTCGGTGAGGTAGGGCGGCAGGCCCAGGGCGGCGAAGGAGGCGACGAAGTAGCAGCCCGCGATGGCGTGCACCTGCCGTCGGTCCAGTCCGGCCGCCCCGACCGGCCGCGCCAGCGGTTCGACGGTCATCGTGAACCGCCCTTCGGTAGCAGGTAGTTGGGGCCGTCGGTGTAGTGCTTGTTGATGTCGGCGGCGCCGCTGCGCTCCTTGTTGAGCAGGGTGCCGGCACTCACCATGGCCTTGACGGGCAGCCGTTCGGCCTCCAGCAGGTCCGTGCGCAGTGGCTGTCCGGCCGGGCCCAGGCGGTCGAGGGCCTCGCCGAGGATGTCGCGGAGTAGTCCGAGGCCGCGCTCCGGCGGTACCCGGTCGTGCGCGGCGAGGCCGAACGCGAGCGAGGCGGCGCACAGGTGGCCGGTGATCGTGGTGAACAGGTCGGTGAGCGCGCGGTCCTGCTCGCCGAGGATCCTGGGGTCGCGGAACTCGGCGGTCAGCTGGGCGAGTTCGCCGATCCGGGCGGTGTTGATCCTCGGCCCGTCGTTGTCCTTGTAGAGCAGCCGCAGACCGGTGCCGTCCAGGACGAGCGAGGTGTTCTGCTGGTGCGACTCCAGGGCGATGCCGTAGCCGAACAGGGTGGTCTGCCAGTCGACCAGCAGCCGCAGCAGCTCCTCGTACAGCCCGAGGACGGAACCGGCGTAGAAGCGGTCGGCCAGGTGGTCGATCACCAGCCGCCCGTCGGGTGCCTCGGCGAGCAGGGCGGCCAGCGGAACGGTGACGGCGTCGTCGAGGCCGTCCGGGTAGCGGCGCAGCAGCACGGCCAGCAGCTCGTCGTCGGCGTGGGCGTAGCGCTGCTCGTCGACGTGTAGTACCCGCCCGGCGAAGCGCGGCTCGCGGGCGACCACGGCCTCCACCAGGCGCTGGCCGACCGCCCCGTTGACCAGGGTGACCGGCTTGATGGTGCGCCGGTTGCGCAGCCCCAGGGTCGCGGTGGCCAGCGGGAGTTTGAGGTGGCAGGCCGGGTCCTGGGCGACGGCGACGGTGCGCATGGACAGCGTCGGCAGCACGGTGAGGTACGGCTCGGGGGCGAGCACCGCGCCCGGCGCGATCCGCTCGAAGTCCTCGCCCGCGGTGAGCGGGTGGACCGGGACGGTGAGGAACCCGCCCGGGACGCCGAGCTGTTCGGCGGTCGGCCACCAGGCGGGCAGCGGGCCGTCGCCGCGGACGGTCAGGTGCGCGGCCGGGACTGCGAGCCAGCGGAGCTCGAAACTCGGGTGGAACTCCGGTGCGTAGGATCGAAGTTGCTGCTCGGTCAGGCCGGAGCGGCCGCGGGCGGTCGGGTAGACCGGGTGGTCGAGGAAGGCGGCGAGGGCCTCGAAGCCGAGCGAGGCGCTCGGGCCGGCCCAGTCGGCCAGGTCCTTGCCGTAGCGCTCGGCGAGCACCGCGTGCACCTCGGGGCGGACCCGGTCGTGCAGCTCCATGGTGGCCAGGGTCTGGCGGCACTCCTCGGCGAAGGCCAGGTGGCCGGGCCGGTCCAGCGGATCGGCGCGCTCGGCCAGGTGAGCGAGGATGGCGGGCAGCTCGGTGAGCCGGACGCCGTCGGCCTCCAACTCCGGGAGCCGGGCCGCATGGTCGCCCTGGAAGCCCTCGGGGGCGACCGGTAGGGCGAGCGTCCCGTTGCTCAGCCAGGGGCCGTCGGCCCGCTGCTCCAGGACGCCGTCCGCGCGCAGGCCGAGTACGTCCTCGCGCAGCAGGGCGGACAGCACGCGCAGGGTCAGCCGGTCGGCCGAAGTCGCGTCGGCGGGCGTGCTGTCGACGACCGGGCTGTCGGCGGGCGTGCTGCCGGTCGGCGTCATGAGGCGATCTCCCAGCGGTTGGCGGCGATGAACTCCGCCACGGCCGTGTCCACCGCGCCCTGGTCCGGGCCGACCGCCCAGACGACGCCCAGGTAGTCCCGGTTGGTGCGGTAGAGCTCGTGCCTGGCGCCGAGTTCGCGCACCGGGCGGTAGGAGAGCGTGACCCCGTCGGCCCGCCGTTCGAACAGCGGCTCGGGCGCGGCGGTCAGGGTGCCGGCCCGGTCCGCGCAGACGCGCTCGTGGCGGGCGTGCCGGTCGGTGCGTGCGCCGAGGTCGACGGGCAGCGTCTCGCCGAGGTGGGTGCGCAGCACCAGCTCGAAGTAGGGGATGCCGAGGATCTCGGCGAGCATCAGGTCGCACTGGTCGCCGATGGCGCGGTAGTTGACCTCGATGATGCGGGCGCGGCCGTCCGGCTGGAGGACGAACTCGGTGTGGCAGGCGCCGAGTCCGACGCCGAGCGCGTCGAGCTGGGCGAGCACCTGGTCGATCACCGGCTCGGGGTGCGCCGGGGTGAAGGTCAGCACCTCCTCGATGAAGTCCGGCGGCGGGGAGAGCCGGGTGCGGAAGCCGCCGAGGACGTGCCGGACGCGGCCGTCGCCGAGGGTCTCCAGGGTGCACAGCGCGCCGGCCAGGAATTCCTCGACCACCAGCGTGGCGCCGGTGCGGCGCTGCTGGATCTCCTTGACGCGCAGGGCGAGTTCGTCGGCGTCGGCGACCAGCGTGACGTCCTCGCTGGCGACACCCTCGCGGGGCTTGAGGATGCACGGGAAGGGCGGGGTGAGGTCGGCCGGGTCCTGCCCGGGCGCCAGCTCGGCGGACCAGACCCGGTCCAGGCCGGTCTCGGCGAGGTGGCGGCGCAGCTCGCCCTTGTTCTTGGCCCGCAGCGCGGCCTTCCAGTCCTTGGCGGGCAGGCCGAAGTAGTCGGCGACCAGGGCGGTCTGGGTCTGCAGGTGGTCGCTGTTGCTGAACACCGCGTCGGGCGCGTGGTGTTGGGATATCGCCCCGATCACCTCGCGGAAGTCCTGGACGTCGCACTCCACCAACTCGTACGTGAACTCGGCGTCGGCGTAGGCGCGTTGGTGGTCCTCGACGTGGTCGGTAAGGACGGTGACGTCGAGACCGAGCCGGGCGGCGGCGGGCAGGAAGCCGCGGGTGACCGAGTCGGTGGGGTTGAGGGCGAGCAGGTAGAGCCGCATGGGGGTGTCCTTGGGGGCGAGGTGACGGGCGAAGGGCGGCGAACAGATCACAGATGACAGATTTCGAAAGCTGTCATCTGTTCGCCGTCATCTGTCATCGGTTACTTGGGCGCGTCCACGCCCGCCGCCTTGGCGATGTCGACGAGCATCGCGTCCGCGGCCTGGACGCCGATGCCGGACATCCAGGTCTCGTCCGGAACGTTGAACACCTTGCTGTTCTTGACGGCGTTCAGGCCCTGCCAGACCGGGGTCTGCTGGACCTCGCTCTCCTTGGTCTTGGTGGGGTCGTCGGCGGTGGTGACGAACACCAGGTCGGCGTCGGCCTGGCTGATCTGCTCGGCGCTGACCTCGATGATGTTCTTGTCCACGTCCTGAGAGGCCGGACGGGCCAGGCCCACGTCCTTGAGCACCACACCGCTGTAGGAGGCCTTGGCGTACAGGCGGGTCGGGCCGGCCACGAAGCGCACCACCGAGGCGGTCGGCATCGCCCCGTTGTACTTCGCCTTGATCGCCTCGCCCAGCTTGTGCGCCCGCTCCTCGTAGTCGGCCAGCGCCTTCTTCGCCTCGTCCTCCTTGCCGAGCGCCTGGGCGTACAGCGCCAGGTTCTCCTTCCACGGGAACCCGGTGGTCTCGGCCAACACGGTCGGCGCGATCGCGTTCAGCTGGTCGTACACCTTGGCGTGGCGGACCTTGGAGGACAGGATCAGATCGGGCTTGAGGGAGGCGATCAGTTCGAGGTTCGGCTCGTTCATCGGGCCGACGTCCTTGGTGTCCTTGATCTTGTCCTTGAGGTAGTTGGGGAACCCGCCCTCGGTCTTCATGTGCGGGGACACCGCGCCGACCGGCGTGATGCCGAGCAGCGTGACGTCGTCCAGCTCGCCGCTGTCCAGCACCACCACGCGCTTGGGCTGGGACTTGATCTCGGCGGTCCCGGCGGCGTGCTTGACGCTGCGCGGGAACCCGGCGGCGGTGCCGGCCGAGGCGGCGGACACGGAGTCGCCGGACTTGGCGGCGTCCCCGTTGCTGCCGCAGGCGGCGAGGAGCGTGGCGGAGAGCGTGACGGCGAGGACGGCGACGGGAAGTCGGCGGTTCATGGGGGTTCCTTGGGTCGGGTCGAACACGGGGGGAGTTCAGGCGGTGGCGGTGGCGGTGGCGGTGGCGGTGGCGGCCCGGCTGCGCGCCCTGGGCACGACCAGCGGGGTTCCGGTCTCCGGGTCGGGCACCACCCGGCACGGCACGCCGAACACGGACTCCACCAGCTCGGCCGTCAGCACCTCGGCGGGCGGACCGGCCGCAGCGAGCCGTCCGTCCTTGAGCACCACCAGATGGTCGGCGTACCGGGCGGCCTGCCCGAGGTCGTGCAGCACCATGACCACGGTGCGCCCGGCCTCGGCGTGCAGGTCGGCGACCAGGTCGAGCACGTCGAGCTGGTGCCGCAGGTCGAGGAAGGTGGTCGGCTCGTCGAGCAGCAGCAGGTCGGTCTCCTGGGCGAGCGCCAGCGCGATCCACACTCGCTGGCGCTGCCCGCCGGAGAGCCGGTCGACCTGCCGGTCGCGCAGCTCGGCGGTGCCGGTGCGCTCCAACGCCTCTTCGACCGCCGCCTGGTCGGCCTTGGACCACGGGCTGAGCATCCGCTGGTGCGGGTAGCGCCCCAGCCGCACCAGCGCCTCGACGGTGACCGCCTCGGGCGTGACCGGCTGCTGGGGCAGCAGGCCCATCCGCTTGGCGAGCGTCCGCGCTGGCATCCGATGGATGTCGGCGCCGTCCAGGGTGACGGTGCCGGTGGCCGGGTCGAGCAGCCGGATCAGTCCGCGCAGCAGGGTGGACTTGCCGCAGGCGTTCGGTCCGACGATCGCGGTGACGGCGCCGCCGGGCAGTTCGAGGTCGAGCCCGTCGACGATGGTCCGGTCGCCGTAGCGCAGTCCGAGGCCGTGGGCGGCGAGCCGGTTGGCGCCGACCTGATCGGTGGCGGCTTGATCGGGGGCGACCTGGTTGGTGGCCGAGCTGGTCATCAGCTGCTCCTCTGGGGAAGCCGGCTCTGGCGGATCATCAGCACCAGGAGCCAGGGCGCGCCGAGGGTGGCGGTGACGGCACCGACCGGCAGGCCGTGGACGGGGATCACGTGCAGCACCAGGAGGTCGGCCGAGAGCAGCAGCACGGCGCCGGTGAGCGCAGTGAGGCCGAGCGTGCCGAGGGTGGGCGGTCCGGCGAGCAGTCGGACCAGGTGCGGGACGGCGAGCGCGACGAAGGCGACCGGCCCGGTGAGGGCGGCGGCCAGCGAGGCGAGCGTGATGGTGAGCAGCAGCAGCCAGAGCCGGTCCCGGGCGGGGTTGAGGCCGAGCCCGCCGGCCGAGTCGTCGCCGAGGTCGAGGACGGCGACCCGCCGCTGGCAGAGCAGCACGGCCCCGGCGGTCAGCGCGATGGCAGTGCCGCCGATCCACACCTCGGTCCAGTTGCGTCCGTACAGCGAGCCGGTGGTCCACTGCATCGCGGAGGAGGCCAGCTCGGCCGGGAACCGCACGATCATCAGGTTCACGGCGGCGGCCAAGCCCTGCTGGACCGCCAGGCCGACCAGTGCCAGTCGGGTGACGGCCATCTTCGAGCGCCAGGCGAAGCCGCCGAGCAGCAGCGCCGCCAGCAGCCCGCCGCCGACCGCGGCCACCGGGATCAGCTGCTGGGAGGCGCCGGTGGCGAGCATCAGCACGGCGCCGAAGGAGGCGCCGCCGGTGATGCCGATGGTGTCGGGCGCGGCCAGTGGGTTGCGGAACAGCCGCTGGAGCATGGAGCCGGCCATCGCCAGCCCGGCGCCCGCGATCAGGGCGGACACCACGCGTGGCGCACGGAACTGCTGCACCACCAGGACGTTCCCGGGTTCGCCCTGCCCGACCAGGGCACGCAGCGCGTCCCAGGAGGAGATGCTCACCTGGCCGGTGCCGAGCGCGATGCCGGTCAGCAGCACCAGCAGGGCGAGGGCCACCAGCGACCAGGCGGCGGTACGGGCCCGGCGGCGGGCGATGGCGCCCAACGGGACGGCGAGCGCGGTCATGCGCCCACCTCGCTTCGCTCGGCAGAGGCTTCGCGCAACGCGCACCTCTCGATGGCTCGCTCGCTTCGCTCGCTCATGCGCCCACCTCGCTCGCTCACTTGGTCACCTTCCGGGCCAGCACCGCGAGCAGCGGGGCGCCGAGGAAGGCGGTCACGATGCCGACCTCGATCTCCGAGGGGCGCACGACGAGCCGGCCGAGCACATCGGCGGTGAGCAGCAGCAGCGGACCGGCGATCAGGCAGCCGGGCAGCAGCCAGCGGTGGTCGTTGCCGAGCAGCGGGCGGACCAGGTGCGGTGCGGCCAGTCCGATGAACGCCACCGGTCCGGCGACGGCGACCGCGCTTCCCGCGAGCAGTACGACGGCCAGTCCGCCGACCACCCGGATCCGGGCCACCGGCACGCCCAGCGACTGCGCGGTCTCGTCACCCAGGGCGAGTGCGTTGAGCGCGGGCGAGACGGCGAAGGCGCCGAGCAGGCCGAGCGCCAGGAACGGCAGCACGGGGGTGAGGGTGTCCAGGTGCCGCCCGGCGATCGAGCCGGCCAGCCAGAACCGGGCTTCGTCCAGGGTGCGGTGACTGGCCAGCATCAGCGCGGAGGTCCAGGAGGTGAGCACCACGGTGAGCACGGTGCCGCCGAGCGCGAGCCGGACCGGGTCGAGGTCCCCGCCGCGCCGGGACATCGCGTACGCGGCGACGGCGGCGACGGCCGCTCCGGCGAAGGCGAACCAGACGTACTCGACCGGGCGGGAGAGGTCCAGGGCGTAGATCGCGGCGACCACGGCGAGGCTCGCGCCGGCGTTGATGCCGAGGGTGATCGGCGAGGCCAGCGGGTTGCGGGTGACGCCCTGGGCGACCGCCCCGGCGACGCCGAGCGCGGCTCCGACGGCCAGTCCGATGAGCGTGCGCGGGACGCGAAGGCCCGTCACCACATCGGCGTCACCGCCGTGGGCGGCGCCGGTGAGGGCGTCGATCACGGTCGACAGCGGGATGGATCGGGAGCCCAGTGCGAGGCTCAGGGACGCACACAGCACGAGCGCGCACACGCCGGCGACCAGCAGCAACGGCCGCTGTACCGCCGAGGAACGAGGCGTCGCCGGGGCTGTGGTGGCGGGCGGGTCGGTTCTCAACACGAGTCGACATCTTAGGTTAGGTTTGCCTAAGTTCGTCAAGATCGACCGGCGGCCCGGGTGGTCCGCTCGACCGTGGCGCGAGGTGGTCGGGTGGCCCGTTGAGGCATTGTAAGGTGAGGCTCACCTTAATCGATCATTCGGAATCGATCACGGGAGTGCCCATGGTCCCCGGAACACCCCTGCCCGTACGCCCCCAGGTGCGACCGTCCGCCCTGGTCGGCGCCTACGAGCGGCTGCGCGAGCTCTGCCCGGTGCTGGAACTGCGCCTGCTCGGCCCCGTCGAGCCCGACCCCTCGGCCGCCGACGGCTGGTACTCCGGCGCCCAACTCGCCACCGACGAACGGGCGCTGGCCGCCGTCCTGGGCGGAGCCGAGGAGCGCATCGCCGCCGAGCACGGCCGCGCGCCCCGCCCGCACGTCACCGCCTCCCGGCTACTCCACCACTACGTCTGGTCGGCCTGCCTGCTCATCGCCGGCCCCTGGCACCTCGCCCGACGGGTCCCCGCCGTCGACCCCGCCGACCTCTGGCTGCACGCCCCCACCGGCCGGCTCGCGCTGCGCCCGGGCGGACACGTCGCCCTCGCCGGCGCTCCCGCCGGGGCCCTCACCGGCGGTCTCCCCGGTCACCTCCCGGGCGATGACGAACTGCGCGCCGAACTGCGGGCCGCCGTGGTCGCCCACCTCGAACCGGTGCTCGCCGCCTTCGCCGGACCGACCCGGCGCCGCGACCGCGCCCTCTGGGGCATGGTCACCGACGACCTCGCCTCGGCCGTCTGGTACCTCGGCCGGATGCTCGGCGCACAGGACGCCGCCCTCGCCGTCGCGGAGGAGGACGCCGTCGCCGCCGCCGACGCCCTACTGCCCGGCGGCACCCTGCCGCTGCCCGGCGCCGCCGACTTCCGCCGGCTGCGCACCTCCGACGGCCGTGAACACCACACCCGCACCAGGCTCGGCTGCTGCCTCTACTACGCGGTCAAGCCGGAGGCCGTCGCCTGCCTGACGTGCCCGCGCACCAGCGACGAGGAGCGGCTGCGCCGACTCTGACGGTCCGTCCACGAGGCCGCCCTACCGCCCGCCGCCGTTCCCGCCCCCGTCCCCCTCGGTCCGGTCCCCGTCCCCCTCGGTCCGGTCCCCGTCCCCTTCGGGCCGGCGCAGCACCGCCACGCCCCGGTCCAGGTCCACCCCGAAGTGCGGAGGCGCCCCGGCCTCCGCGTCGTCCCGGTGCGCCAGCTGCTCCCGCCGCTGCTCGATCTGCACCCGCTTGCCCGGGCTGAACAGCGCGTGCAGCTCGTCCAGGCCACCGCCGCCGCCCACCCCCACCCCGGGCTCGCGCGGCCGGCGGCGCGGTGAGGACTCGCCCCACACCTGGCAGGCCGCCAGCACCACCAGCCCGACCGTCACGGCCACCGCGCACCCTACGCCCACGATCCACCCCATGTCCGCTCAACGCCTCGCCACCGCAACGGCGTTCCCGGGCGGGCGCCGCCGACCTCCCCGGGCCCACCGGATACGCTGTCCACGAACCGTAAGGAGAGCCCTACCGTGACCGTGTGCGGAACCCTCGTGGACATTCCGACGGCGGACGGCACCGCCGACGCCTATCTCACCCACCCCGACGACGGCGAGCCCCACCCCGGTGTCCTGTTCTACATGGACGCCTTCGGGCTCCGGCCCCACCTCAAGGCCATGGCCGACCGGATCGCCGCAGCCGGGTACACCGTCCTCGTCCCCAACGCCTTCTACCGCAACGGCCGCGCGCCGCTGGTCGAGCTGCCCGAGCTGATCGACATCGAGCAGTGCGACGAGATCTTCGACCAGATCGTCCCGTTGCTCGCCACCCTCACCCCGGAGGCCACCGCCGGCGACGCGGACGCCTTCCTGCGGTGGTTCGCCGAGTCCCCGCTGGTCCAGGACGGCCCGATCGGGCTCACCGGCTACTGCCGGGGCGCCGTCCTCGCGCTGCGCACGGCCGCCAGCCATCCGGACCGGATCGCCGTCGTCGCGGGCTTCCACGGCGGCAACCTCGCCACCGGCCGCCCGGACAGCCCCCACCTGGGCGTCCACCGGATCACCGCCGAGCTGTACTTCGGCCACGCCGACCAGGACGAGTCGCTGCCGCCCGAGCAGATCGCCCGGCTCGACAAGGCCCTGACCGCAGCCGGGGTGCGCTACCGGGCGGAGGTCTACTCGGGCGCCCCGCACGGCTACACCCAGGCCGATACCACCCGCTACGACGCGGCCGCCGACGCCCGGCACTGGGAGGCGCTGCTCTCCCTGTTGAAGCGCACCCTGCCCGCGTAGGGCCTGTCTTCGAACTCCCGCCTGCCGGCGACACCGGGGCACGCTCCGCCCCGTTTGTTGGTTCTCGGTTCGCCGGACGGCCGGACGGTGTTTGGGCGCCGGTGCCCCTGGGCAGTCAGCGTCGGGTTCCTGCCGCGCAGGGGCAGGAACCCACGCTGACGGATCCAGGGGGGAACCGAACGTGCAGACCGGGTGGGAAACGCGAGTCGGGCCGGGGGGCCTGAAGGGCGTCCAGGAAGCCATCGTCAAGGTCCTCGCCGAGCGCGCCCCGGCCGAGGTGCGGTCGGGTGAACTCGACCGCGACGGACGGGCGTTGCGCTGGGTGGAGGCCGGCTCGGGCACCGGTGCGCCGGTGGTGCTGATCGCCGGCAGCGGCACTTCCTCGCTCACCTGGGCGCCGGTGCTGCCCGAACTCGCCGAACACGGCCGGGTCGTGGCGTACGACCGGGCCGGGCTCGGCGCCAGCGAGCCCGACCGCGCCCTCGGCCTGACCCTGGAGGCGCAGACCGGGGACCTGGCCGCCCTGCTGCGACACCTGGACGCCGGACCGGCCATCCTGGTCGGGCACAGCTGGGGCGGCCAGCTGGCCCAACTCCTCGCCTGGCAACGGCCGGAGCTGGTGGCCGGCCTGGTGCTGGTGGACCCGGCCCACGAGGAGTTCCGGCCGCCGGCCATCGGCGCCGCCGAGGCGGTGCTGATCCGGCTCTGGCTGCTCCGGACGGTGCTGGTACCGACGGCGGGGCCGGGCGCGGGCGACGCGCTCGCCCGGGCCGAGGCGGCCGTCGTCGCCCATCCGCACCAGCGGCGGACCGTCCTCAGCGAGAACCGGATGACCGGCCTCGGCGTCCCCGAGCTGCGCCGCCGACGCGCCGCCGGGCGGCTGCCCGAGGTGCCGGTGGCCGTGCTGAGCGCGACCGAGGGACTGCCCCGCGCCATGCGCGCCCGCTGGACGGCCCTGCAGTCCCGGATCGCGGCCAACGCCGCCCGAGGCGGCCACATCGTGGTGAACGGTGCCGGACACGCCGTCCACGCCGACAAGCCGCGCGCCGTCATCACGGCCGTCCTGGAGGTGTCCGAGCATGCCCGAAACATCCGGAACGCCTGACGAATCCTCCCAATGTCCGTCCGAACAGCGCCTGCTGGGGTCGCGGCACGCTCTGGCACACTGTGTGCCGACGACCCGCCGGGGCGGGTCATGACACCTGGGGGGACAGGTCGATGAGTAGCACGGGCACCGTGCTCGGCGGGCGGTACACGCTGGTCGAGAGGGTCGGCGGCGGGGGCATGGGCGCGGTCTGGCGGGCCGACGACGAGGTACTGGCCCGGCAGGTCGCGATCAAGATCCTGCGCGCGGACCTGTTCGAGGACGGCACCGCCGTCCAGCGCTTCCGCCGGGAGGCCCAACTGGTGGCCGCGATCGACCATCCCGGCATCGTGGACGTCCACGACTACGGGGAGAGCGGCGGGGACGGCGACGAGCGCTGCGCCTACATCGTGATGGACCTGATCGAGGGCCGTCCGCTGAACCAGGTGCTCAAGGAGAGCGGTCCGATGAGCGCCGAGCGCGCCCTCGGCATGCTCGCCGACGCCCTGGACGCGCTGCACGCCGCGCACCGGCGGGGGATCGTGCACCGGGACATCAAGCCGTCCAACCTGATGGTGGGCCCCGAGGACCGGGTGGTGATCACCGACTTCGGCATCGCCCGGGCGATCGCCAGCACCAAGCTCACCGCCCCGTACGCGATCATCGGCACGGCGGCGTACATGTCCCCCGAGCAGGCCGCGTCCGCGAGCACCGGGCCCGCCTCGGACCTCTACTCGATCGGCGTGGTCTGCTACGAGCTGCTGGTCGGTCAGGTGCCGTACCTGGGCGAGGGGCCGCTACAGGTCGCGCTCAAGCACGTCAACCAGCCGGTGCCGGAGCTGCCGGAGACCTTCCCGGCGGCGGTGCGGGAGCTGGTCGCCAGGGCGCTGGCCAAGAACCCCGACGACCGGTACGAGAGCGCCGCCGAGATGGCGGCGGCGGCCCGGGCGGCGATCGGCGCGCCCGCGGCGCCGTGGAAGCCGGCGGACAGCGGGACGATCGACCTGCGGGCGGCGGGGGCCGGCACGGGCGGTGCGGACCCGGTGGTGAAGGTGGACCCGCAGGCGGACACCGAGCCGGGCAAGCGCCGCTCGCGGCGCACCCTGCTGGTACCGGTCGTCATCCCGATCGTCATCTCGATGGGCACGGCGACCGCCCTGCTGATCGACCGCAGTCCCGGCAACTCCGTTGCGGCCGTGCCGCCCGCCGCCCAGCCGACCGTGGTGGTGACCGTTCCGGCGGCCCAGACCGCCACCACTCCCGCGGCCACCACGACCGCGCCCGCCACCCCACAGCCGACCGACACCCCGTCGGCCACCCCGGCCGCCGACCAGCCGCCGCCCGGCGGACAGCCGAACCAGCAGCAGGTGCCCGTCCAGGTCCCGGGCCAGGGCGGGAACGGCGGCGCGGTGGGCGGCGGAGGCGGCGGCGCCCAGCCGGGCCGGACCAGCGGAGGCGGGGGCGCCAACTCCGGCTCCGGCGGTGGCGGTACGGCGTCCGGTGGATCCGGCGGCGGTCAGGCCGGCCAGCCCACCGGCGGCGGTGGCGGGGGAGGACCGGTCGCCCCGCCGGACCCCAAGCCGCAGCAGCCGAGCCAGACCACCACCGGCGGCAACCCGCCCGCCCCGCAGACCCCCTCCCGGCCCGCGTCCTGCGGCGGTGGCAACTGGAGCACCATCGTCAGCGTCAAGGACGGCCGTCCGATCGGGATGCGCAACGACAACCTGAGCGGCGACAACCCGATGGTGCTCGGCGGCGCCGCGCAGTACGGCTGGGTGCGCTCCATCGACCCGGGCAACTGGACCCTGATCAACGCGTGCAACAACGGCGGCCCGATGCTCGTCCAGACCATGGACGGCAAGGTCGTGCTGAACAACGGGTACAGCTTCCTCACCCGGTGGACGGTCCGCAGCGGCAGCACTGCGGGTTCGTACACCCTGGGCGACTACCAGAACCAGTCCTGCATGACCGACAACGGCCCCGGCAACGAGATCACCATGGTCACCTGCACTCCCGGTAACTCGGCGCAGGAGTGGCGGTTCCAGTGACGGCGGACCGGAGGCGGGCGTATTTAGCAGACGCCCGCTCGGCAGGGCAAGGGGGACCGGTGGCGGGACCTCGCCATCCACATGTCAAGGGTGTGTATGGAAACCTCTACACACTTGTAAAAGCCGATCGATTGATGATCGGAACTGATCGCTTTGCCGAGGGCTGATGGCCATTCAGGTGTCGGCGCAGGCGGTTGGCCGTTGTGCGGGTCCGAACCCGCCGTTCGGCGAGGTGAATTGCCCCGATTTGACTGCCGCTTGACCTGCTTTACCAACTGGCGGGACCTGGCCAATAACTGAGGTAGACCTGTCATTTCACCTATTGGATTGTCATGCTTCTGGTCATCCCCCAGCGGTAGCCCCCACCCCCACCCCTTGGTGGCGAGCCGCTCGACCGCACGGGGTTTCAGCACGTCAGCGCCCGTCCCGCCCCACAGGTGCCGACCCCGGCCCCCGGGACGCGGTGCGACCGCGCCCACACGCGGTTTCCCGGAAGGACTCGTACGTGAAGCGAAAGCTCGCGGCTGTCGCCGTTCTCTCGGCCACGGCCATGTTGACCGGTGTGATCCAGGTGAGCACCTCCGTCGCCCAGGCGTCGCCGGCTGCCCCCTCGCTCCAGGCCCAGGCCGTTCAGCAGCACGCCGCCGTCGTCGCGGTGGCGAAGGGCCAGTCCGGCCCGATCGCCAAGGCGCTCGCGCTCGGCGACCAGGAGAAGCTGGTGGCCAAGGACGCCATCGTCGACAAGGACGGCACCCGGCACCTGCGCTACGAGCGCACCTACGCCGGCCTGCCGGTGATCGGCGGCGACCTGGTCGTGCACCAGAAGGCCGACGGTGCCGTGAAGTCGGTCAACAAGGCGGTCTCCGCCCAGATCACGTTGCCGAGCCTGACCCCGCAGATCCCCGCGGACAAGGCCGCCGACCAGGCCACCGGCGCGGTCAAGTCCACCGTCGGGGTCACCGTCGACTCCGACGAGTCCCCGATCGCCGGCGTCCACCAGACCGGCAAGCCCGAGCTGGTCGTCTGGGCCACCGACGGCAACCCGCGTCTGGCGTACCGGACCACCGTCGAGGGCGTGCGCGCCGACGGCACCCCGAGCAGCCAGATCCTGATCACCGACGCTTCGAGCGGCAAGGTCCTCTCCACCCACGAGAAGATCGAGACCGCGGCCGGCACCGGCAACGGCGTCTTCGTCGGCCAGGTCCAGCTCACCACCAACCAGAACGGCTCGCAGTTCGAGCTCAAGGACACCACGCGCGGTGGCCAGTCCACCACCGACATGAACAACGGGACCTCGGGCAGCGGCTCGTTGTTCGCCAACCCCAACAACAGCTTCGGTGACGGCACCGCCTCCAACCGCGAATCCGCCGCCGTGGACGCCCAGTTCGGTGCCGCCACCACCTGGGACTTCTACAAGAGCACCTTCAGCCGCAACGGCATCCGCAACGACGGTGTCGGCGCCCTCAGCCGGGTGCACTACGGCTCCAACTACGTGAACGCGTTCTGGAGCGACGACTGCTTCTGCATGTCGTACGGCGACGGTAACGGCGACGCCGCCCCGCTGACCGAGATCGACGTGGCCGGCCACGAGATGACCCACGGCGTCACCGCCGCGACGGCCGCGCTCAACTACTCGGGCGAGTCCGGCGGCCTCAACGAGGCCACCTCGGACATCATGGGCACGATGGTCGAGTTCTACGCCAACCTGCCCTCGAACCCGCCGAACTACTGGATCGGCGAGCTGATCAACCTGCGCGGTGACGGCAGCCCGCTGCGCTACATGGACCAGCCGAGCAAGGACGGCCAGTCCGCCGACAACTGGGACCCGAACGTCGGCAACCTGGACGTGCACTACTCGTCGGGTGTGGCGAACCACTTCTTCTACCTGCTGTCCGAGGGCAGCGGCGCGAAGACGATCAACGGGTTCAATTACAACAGCCCGACGGCCGACGGCTCGACGCTCGCGGGCATCGGCCGGGACAAGGCCGCGCAGATCTGGTACCGCGCGCTGACCACGTACTTCACGTCCACCACGGACTACGCGGGCGCCCGTGCGGCGACCCTCAGCGCGGCCTCGGACCTGTACGGCGCGAACAGCACGGAGTACAACGCGGTCGCGGCCACCTGGACCGCGGTCAACGTCAACTGACTCGGGCCTGAACCGGACCGGTCCTGAGTTGGGCAGGGCCGGCCCGGGGCGCGTCAGAGTTGCCCGGCCGCGTGTGGGTGCCTGTCGGCCGGGCTGACGGCGGGGGCGACGGTGTGCGGACCACCGTGGTCCCCGCCGTCGCGTGTCTCCGGTGGGGCCGGATCAGCCGAGGTCCTGGGCCACCTCCCACACATGGCCGGCCGGGTCGGCGAAGGCCGCCGTCCGCCGACCCCACGGCCGGTCCACCGGGCCGTTGAGCAATGTGACGCCGCGCTCGGTCAGTCGGGCGCAGACCGCGTCCACGTCCGGCACCCGGACGGTGAGCGGCGCCCGCACCCCCGTGGCGGGCGCCGCCACCGCCGCCGGTGCCACCAGCTCCGGCGCCTGCTCCGCCGCCAGCAGGTTGACCAGCAGGTTCCGCAGCCGGAGGACGGCCGAGGCGTCGTCCTCGTGGACCACCGGGAGGCCGAAGATCTCCTGGTAGAAGGCCTTCGCGGCGGGGACGTCCGCCACGAAGAGCGTGATGACTTCCAGTTCGTCCGGTCGCGTGTCCATGGCCGTCCTCCGGGTCGTCGCATATGCACGACGAGGGTGGCACGCGGGACTGACAGTGCGTCAGTGCGTGCCGGGGCCGGAGTGGCGCTCCTGGGCCGCGAGGACGGCGTCGCCGTGGACGGCGGCCCAGGCGCCGAGCGCGCGGATCGGGCCGATCAGGGCGGTGCCGGCCACGGTGAGGGTGTAGTCGACGCGAGGCGGGGCCTCGGCGTAACGGCGGTGCTCCACCAGGCCGTTGTACTCCAGTCGACGCAGGGTCTCGTTGAGCACCTTGGGGCTGATCCCGCCGATCCGGTCCAGCAGGGCTCGGGGGCGCATCGGCCCGCGCTCGCCGAGGACGTACACCACCACGCTGTCCCAGCGGTTGGCGATCACCTCGAAGGCCAGCCGGGCGCGGCAGTCCGCGGCGAACACGCCGCCGCCCAGGTCCTCGTCCGTCCCGTCCTCGGCGTCGCCCCGGTCCTCGCTCCTCATGTTCCCATCCTGCCCGATCCGTTGCGTACCGGGCGGTGTGCGTCGGCCCGGCTAGCGTCCGGGGCAAGGCGGTTCGCGGAGGGCGGCCGCCGGTGACGGGCAGTGCGAATGCGAGGGATGGACCATGCGGATCGGCATTCTCGGTACGGGCGCGATGGCGGCGGCGCTGGGCGGGGCCTGGGTGCGGGCCGGACACGAGGTTCTGGTGGGCGGGCGCGACGTGGCGGCGGCTCGGCGACTCTCCGTTTCGGTCGGTGCGCTGGGTGGTGGTGAGTTGGCGGAGGCGGCGCGGTTCGGGCAGGCCGTGCTGGTCGCGGTGCCGGCGGAGGCGGCCGTTCCGGTGGTCGTGTCGCTGGTGGGCGAACTGGCCGGTCGGACCCTGCTGGACTGCACGGTGCCGATGGCCCCCGGTGCGGGCGGGCCGGTGCTGACCACGGCGGGGGCCGAGGACTCCATCGCCCGGCGGCTGGCCTCGGCGGCGCCGGCCGCACGGGTGGCCAAGGTGTTCGGGATCTGCCACGAGAGCATCTGGACCCTGTCGCGGCCGGACTTCGAGGGGGCTTCGCTCGGTGTTCCGTACTGCGCGGACGATCCGGCGGCGGGTGCCGTGGCCGCCGAGCTGGTGGCCTCGATGGGGTGCGCGCCCGTGGACTGCGGCGGCCTGGACCGGGCCGGGCTGCTGGAGGCGACGGCCGTGTTCGCGGTGGGCGTCTGGTGGTCGGGCGGCGAGGCACGGCACGTCTTCCCGTCGCCGGCTCTGGCGCCGGGGGCGTTGGACGACGACGAGTAGGGGCGAACAGATGACAGCAAACAGATGACAGCTAACGGATGACAGATTTCAACATCTGTCATTCGTTAGCTGTCGCACCAGATCCCCCCGCATCTGGTCCAGGACCAGCTCCAGCTGAGGGGTCGGGTCATCGGCGGCTCCTCCAACGGGCGGGCCGCTCCGACGGGCGGATCGCTCCCGACGGGCGGACGGGGCGCGGGAATCCCTGCCCGCCTGGCGGGCTCGCTACGCCTCGGAGCCGTACTCCCGTCGCTGGCGCAGCAGTTCGGCGTACTCGGCCTTCACCAGTCGGTCCATCGCCAGCGTGAACTGGGCGTCGGCGACCGTACGGGCGAGCGGCCGGACCCGCAGGATGCGCTCGGTGAGCCGGGCCGCCTCGCCGGGCGCCAGCGGGGTCTCGCCGGAGAGCGCGCTGAGCAGGTACGCGCTGACCACCTCGATGAAGATCTCGGCGATGGCGTCGACGTGCTCCCGGGTGCGTCGGCTGGCGTCCAGCACCGCGGAGAGCGGCACGCCCTCCGTGACCAGCTCGGTGGTGGCGTCCATCAGCCGACGGCTGACGTGGGTGATCCCGTCCTCCTCGACCGTGATGTAGCCCTGGGCGATCGACTCGGCGGTGTTCTCCTCGGTGAGCTGGTCCCCGAAGGCGGTCTTCAGTTCCTCCCAGCCCAGGCGCACCGGGGTTTCGTCCGACCAGGGTGCGACGATCGCCGCCTCCAGCCCGATCAGCTCGGCGACGTCCCGCCCGCTCTCCCCGGCGCCGATCAGTTCGGCGATCCCGCCCAGGGTGTGGCCGCGTTCGAGTAGTTCGCCGATCATTCGCAGCCGGGACAGGTGCTCCTCGCCGTACCAGGCGATCCGACCCTCCTTGCGGGGCGGCTGGAGCAGTTTGCGCTCGCGGTAGAAGCGCAGCGTGCGGGTGGTGATCCCGGCCGCTTCGGCCAGTTCCTCCACCCGGTACTCGCGCTTTTTGTCGTCCGCAGCAGCTCTGACCTTGTCCACGGCGATCAGCATAGGTCCGTGGCGTCGACTGGGGATCCTTCGGGATCCTTCGGGAACTTCCGGTGAATCGGGGCCGTCGCGCTTCTTCCATCCGGTGTCGGCAAGGACTACCCTGCCAACCATGCCAGTGATTACTGGCGCGATTGGCAGGGTCCCGGAGGCGAGCCTCCGGGAGGTTCCGGGGCGGGACGCCTCGGGAGAGCGCGACGATCACCGCCCCACCCTCAGGAGGTTGCCGCATGGCATCCAGCAGCAAGCGCCCCCGCTCCGGCGCGTCCGTAGCGACCGACACCACTGCTGCGCAGGAGACCGTCCCGCACGTCCGGGTGGCGGTGATCGGCTCCGGCTTCGGCGGCCTCGGCGCCGCGGTCCGGCTGCGCCGAGCCGGGATCACCGACTTCGTCGTCCTGGAGCGCGCGGACTCCGTAGGCGGCACCTGGCGCGACAACAGCTACCCCGGCTGTGCCTGCGATGTGCCCTCGCACCTCTACTCCTTCTCCTTCGCACCCAACCCCGACTGGCCGCGTAGCTTCTCCGGCCAGTCGGACATCCGCGCCTACCTGGAGAAGGTCGCCACCGTCTTCGGCCTGCGTCCGCACCTGCGCTTCAACACCGAGGTGCTGGAAGCCCGTTGGGAGAACGATCAGACCCGCTGGCGGATCACCACCTCGGCCGGGCAGTGGACCGCCGACGCGATCGTCTCCGCCGCCGGACCGCTCGCCGACCCGCAGATCCCCGACCTGCCGGGCCTCAGCGGCTTCCCCGGCAAGGTCTTCCACTCCTCCCGCTGGGACCACGACTTCGACCTGACCGGCAAGCGCGTCGCGATGGTCGGCACCGGGGCCTCGGCCGCCCAGATCATCCCGGCGATCCAGCCCAGGGTCGGCAAGCTCACCGTCTTCCAGCGGACCCCGGCCTGGGTGCTGCCGCGCCGCGACCGGGAGATCAGCCAGCTGGAGAAGTGGCTGCACGGCCGCCTCCCGGTCACCGCCAAGATCCGCCGCGGCACCCTCTTCGCCCTGCGCGAGCTCCAGGTGGACGCCTTCGTGCGCCGCCCCGGAATGCTGCGTGTGGTCCAGCAGCTCGCCGAACGCCACATCGCCCAGGGCGTCGCCGACCCGGCGCTTCGCGCCAGGCTCACCCCGGACTACCGGATCGGCTGCAAGCGCATCCTGCTCAGCAACACCTACTACCCGGCGCTCGCCGCCGCCAACACCGAGGTCGTCCCCTCCGGCCTGCGTGAACTGCGCGGCTCCACCCTGGTGGCCGCCGACGGCAGCGAGCGCGAGGTGGACGCCATCGTCTTCGGCACCGGCTTCCATGTCACCGACATGCCCATCGGCTCCCGGGTGTTCGGTGTGAACGAGACCAGCCTCGCCGAGGAGTGGAAGAGCGGCATGGAGGCGCTGCGCGGCTCGACCGTGCGCGGCTTTCCCAACCTCTTCTTCGTGATCGGCCCCAACACCGGTCTCGGCAACAGCTCGATGATCCTCATGATCGAGTCCCAACTGAACTACCTGATCGACGCGTTGACAACGCTCAGCTCGGTCGGCGCCACCGCGATGCAGCCCACCGCCCGGGCCCAGCGGCAGTGGAACCTCGAACTGCAGCACCGGATGGACCGCACCGTCTGGACCACCGGCGGCTGCCGCAGCTGGTACCTGGACCCGAGCGGCAGGAACACCGTGCTCTGGCCCGGCTCCACGACGTCCTTCCGCCGTGCCACCCGCAAGGTCGACCTCGGCGAGTACGAGCTGATCATGCGCGCCGCACCCGCCAACGCCCGTACCGCCCAGGAGGTTTCCGCATGAGTGAGCGGAGCGAGCGAGTCATGAAGAGGTGCGTGTTGCGCGAAGCGCCTGCCGAGCGAAGTGGGGTGGGCGCATGAGTGAGCGGAGCGAGCGAGTCATGAAGAGGTGCGTGTTGCGCGAAGCGCCTGCCGAGCGAAGCGAGGTGGGCGCATGAGTGCCGCCGCCCAGTTGCCCGCCGAGTACGTGCCGCCCACGCCCGTCGAGGAGTCGAGCGTCCGCTCGGCCGACGGCATCCGGCTGCACGTCGAGGTGCACGGCCAGCCGGGCGCGCCCACCGTGGTGCTCTCCCACGGGTGGACCTGCTCGACCGCTTTCTGGGCCCCGGTGATCCGCGAACTCTCCGACCGTTACCGGGTGGTGGCCTACGATCAGCGCGGCCACGGGCGCAGCGAGATCCCGCCGAGCCGGGCCCGCTACTCCACCCGGGCGCTCGCCGAGGACCTCGCCGCCGTGCTCGCGCGGACCGTTCCGGCGGGGGAGCGGGCGGTGCTGGCCGGGCACAGCATGGGCGGGATGACCATCATGGCCGCCGGCGGTCGCCCCGAGGTCGCCGAGCGCACCGCCGCCAATGTGCTGATCTCCACCGGACCGGCCGAGTTGGTCGCCGAACTCACCGTTCTGCCGGAGGGCGTACGGGCCCCGGGTCTGCGGCGCTTCCTGCACCGGCGGCTGCTGCGCTCCCGGATGCCGCTCGGGCCGGTCACGCCGGTCAGCCGCACCGCGCTCAAGTACGCCACGATGGGACCGAGTTCGCCCGCCGGTCAGGTTGAGGCGACGGCCCGGATCGTGCACGCCTGCCCGACCGCGGTCCGCGCCCACTGGGCCGGGGTGCTCGACCGGCTGGACGTACGCGCCGGGCTCGGCCGGATCACCGCGCCGACCGCCGTGGTGGTCGGCACCGCGGACCGGCTGACCCCGCCCGTGCACGCCCACCGGATGGTCGCCGAACTCGCCGACCCACAGGGGCTGTTGCTGCTACCCGGGGTCGGGCACATGGCGCCGCTGGAGCGCCCGGTGGAGGTCGCCGCCGAGATCCACCGGATGGCCGCCGCGCACCTGGCCGCCGAAACCCCCGTTGCCGTTCACGCCGTCGCTGCTTCCGCCGTCGAGAGGACCACCATCGCATGAACGCCATCCCGCCGTTGTCCGCACAGGTGGTGGTGGTCACCGGGGCCGCCCGTGGCATCGGGGCCTCGCTGGCCCGCAAGCTCGCCCGGCGCGGCGCCGAGGTCGCGCTGCTCGGGCTGGAACCGGAGGAGCTGAAGGCCGTTGCGGCGCAGTGCGGCGCGGCCGCCACCTCCTGGGAGGTGGACGTCACCGACGTGGAGGTGCTCAGCGACACCGCCCGCCGGATCAAGGAGCACTACGGGCGGATCGACGCCGTGGTCGCCAACGCCGGCATCGCCATCGGCGGACCGCTCACCGACAGCGACCACCGGGCGTTCAGCCGGGTCATCGAGGTCAACCTGCTCGGCAGCGTCGCCACCGCGCGGGCCTTCCTGCCGGCGCTGACCGAGAGCCGCGGCTACCTGTTGCAGATCGCCTCGCTCGCCGCGCTGACGCCCGCGCCGCTGATGAGCGCGTACTGCGCCAGCAAGTCCGGAGTGGAGGCCTTCGCCCACTCGCTCCGCGCAGAGGTGGCCTACCAGGGGGTCAAGGTCGGTGTGGGGTACCTGAGTTGGACCGACACCGACATGGTGCGCGGCGCCGACCAGGACGCCGCGCTGAAGCAGATGCGCAGCCGACTGCCGTGGCCGGCCAACAAGACGTATCCGCTGGAGCCCGCGGTGGACCGGATCGTCGCCGGGATCGCCCGCCGGTCCCCCCATGTGTACGCCCAGGCCTGGCTGCGCGGCATGCAGCCGGTGCGCTGGCTGCTGCCGAGCCTGATCGCGGTGGTTGGCTCCCGAGACGTCGCCAAGATCGCCCCGCAGCTCGCCGCGACCGCAGCCTCCCGGCTGCGCGCCGTCGGGGCCGGTGGCGCCGCGGACACGGCGGCGCGGGGGAGCCGGGCGGGGGCGGACGGCTGACAGTCGACAGCTGACGGACCACGGCTGACAACTGACAACTGACAGATTTCGAAATCTGAAATCTGAAATCTGTCAGTTGTCGGCTGTTTGGCTGTCAGCCGCCCGCCGCGATCCCCACCAGCACCCCCAGCGCCCGCGCCAGCGCCGGCAGCGGCGGCGAGGCCAACCCGACCCGGACCGCCGACGGCGTGCTCCGCGGGTCGACGGCGAACGCCGCCGCAGGCGTCACCGAGATCCCCGCCCGCGCCGCCGCCGCGACGAAGGTCTCCGCCCGCCAGGCCCCCGGCAGCTCCCACCACAGGTAGTACGAGCACGGGTCCGCCCGCAGCCGCTGCCCCGCCAGCACCTCCCGCGCCAGTGCCTGCCGAGCCGCCGCGTCCGCGCGCTTCGCCGCCTCGACCGCCGCCAGCGTCCCGTCCCCGATCCAGCGCACCGCCGCCTCCAGCGCGAAGCCGCTCGGCGCCCATCCGCCCGCCCGCAGCGCGCCCGCCACCCGCTCGCGCACCCCGTCCGGGACGACGGCGAACCCGGTGGTCAGCCCCGGGGCGAGCCGTTTGGAGAGGCTGTCCACCAGGACGGTCCGCTCGGGCGCCAGCGCGGCGAGCGGTGACAGCCCGGGCCGCAGAAAGGACCAGACCGCGTCCTCGACCACCGGCAGGTCCAGCCGGCGCAGCTCCCCGGCCAGCGCGACCGCCCGCTCGTACGGCAGGCTCGCCCCGGTCGGGTTCTGCAGTCGCGGCTGCACGTACACCGCACGCAGCGGCGCCGCACGGTGGGCCGCTGCCGCGGCCTCGGGCAGCAGCCCGTCCTCGTCCATCGCCAGCGGCACCAGCCGGATGCCCAGCCGCTCCGCCACCGCCTTGACCACCGGATAGGTCAGCGCCTCCACCCCCAGTCGCTGCCCCGGCGGCACCAGCGCGGACAGCGCCCCCGCCATGGACTGCCGCCCGTTGCCCGAGAACAGCAGGTGCTCCGGGTCGACCGGCCAGGCGTCCGTCGACAACAGCCCCGCGAAGGCCCGCCGTGCCGCGCCCGTCCCGACCGCACCGACCGGCCGCAGCGCCTCGCCCAGCGCGTCCGCCCGCAGCAGCGGCGCCAGCCCGTCGGCCAGCAGCTCGTCCTGTCCGGGTGCGGTCGGGTAGTTGAGTTCCAGGTCGACCGGCACGGCGGCGGGCTCGGTGAGCGCGACCCGCCCGTCGTCCGTACCCTGCCCGGCCCGCACGAAGGTGCCCCGCCCGACCTCCCCGACGGTCAGCCCGCGTCGGACCAGCTCGCGGTAGACCCGGGTCGCCGTCGAGCCGGCGATGCCCCGGCTGCGGGCGAAGGCGCGCTGGGTGGGCAGCTGCTGGCCGGGTCGCAGCCGTCCGTCGGCGATGTCGGCGGCGATCCCGTCCGCGATCAGGCGGTAGTCCTCCATCGGCGGTCAGCTCCTTCCGAGTCCTGAGCGATACAGCATTGCACCGAGTGCAAAGTCGTCATTGCATCGAGCTCGCGGCGCACTCTAGCCTCCTCCCATGAGCGAGTTGGACGCGTTGATATCCGCGGTGGACGGCCACGCCGTGCTCGGCATCGCCGCCGTGGCGCTGGGCATGGCGCTGTCGCCTGGGCCGAACATGATCTACCTGGTCTCGCGCTCGATCGCGCAGGGCCGCCGCGCCGGGCTGGTGTCACTGACGGGCGTCGCGACCGGCTTCCTGGTCTACCTGGTCGCGGTGACCGCCGGGGTGGCCGCCGTCTTCTCGGTGGTGCCCGCGCTCTACACCGCGATCAAGCTGGCCGGCGCCGGCTACCTGCTCTGGCTGGCCTGGAAGGCGGTCAAGCCGGGCGGCACGGCGGTCTTCGCCCCGCAGCAGCTGCCGCCGGACCCGCCGCGCCGCCTGTTCGCGATGGGCTTCCTGACCTGCCTGCTCAACCCCAAGATCGCCATCATGTACATCTCGCTGCTGCCCCAGTTCGTGGCGCCCGAGCGCGGCCACGTCGCCCTGCAGAGCCTGGTGCTGGGCCTGGTCCAGATCGTGATCGCGGTCGCCGTCAACGGTTCGATCGCGATGAGCGCGGGCACCATCGCGAACTTCCTCAACCGCCGCCCGGCCTGGCTGCGCGTCCAGCGCTACGCGATGGGCACCGTCCTCGGCGGCCTCGCCGTGCACATCGCCGCCGACCGCGCCAAGGCCGTCGCGGTCTAATCGGTACGACTGGCGTCTCAGCCTCGGCGGCGTCACGCTGTCTGACGTCGAAGCGGTTTCGGCCCCGAGCTGGGCAGGCGTCAGATGTGCCTCCTCGCCTGGATTTCATCACCCGGTCGGGCGATGATCCTGTCCGGTACCACGAGCACGACCGACCGCCTGTATCCGCAGCCCGCTGAGCAGGGGAGTCGCCCTGGGTGTGGGCTCGACTGCGGCGAGTCGGTACGGTCGGGGGTATGACCACAGCCTTGATCACCGGCGCGACCGCCGGCATCGGAGCCGCGTTCGCCCGCCGGCTCGCCCGCAGCGGCTACCAGCTCGTCCTGGTGGCCCGGGACACCGAGCGCCTGGAGCGCGCGAGCGCCGACCTGCACGCCAAGTACGGCATCGAGGCGGAGGTGCTGCGCGCCGACCTCTCGACCGATGAGGGCATCGCCGCCGTCGAGGCCCGGCTCGGCGACGCCGAGCGCCCGGTGGACCTGCTGGTCAACAACGCCGGCTTCGGCAACAAGGGCGCCTTCGGGGCCGTCCCGCTCCAGGCCGAGCTGGACATGGTGAAGGTGCACGTCGAGGCGGTCCTGCGCCTGACCACGGCCGCCCTTCCGGGGATGCGCGAGCGCGGCCGGGGCGCGATCGTCAACGTCGCCTCGGTCGCGGCCTTCCTGCCGCGCGGCACGTACGGGGCGAGCAAGGCGTGGGTGGTGAGCTTCACCCAGGGCGTGCTGCGCGACCTCGGCGGTACGGGCGTGCGGATGATGGCGCTGTGCCCGGGCTTCACTCGCACGGAGTTCCACGAGCGGGCCGGCATGGGCACCGGCAACATCCCGTCCTGGTCCTGGCTCTCGGCCGAGCGGGTGGTCGACGAGGCGATGCGCGACCTGGCGCGCGGCAAGTCGTTGTCGGTGCCGGGCAGGCGTTACAAGGCGGCCGTGGCCATCGCCCGGATGCTGCCGTCCGGCAAGCTCGGCGGCCTGTCCTCCAAGGCGGCGCGTACCTACCGGACGAACTGAGGCTCCGGCGGTCGGTCGGGGGATTGCAGCCGCGAGGGAATAGAGTCACTCTCACTATTAGCTTGCCTAACTATGAGCTGCTCTCGCTATGCTGGCAGTCACCCGACCGCCGCCCCCGCGCCCGGCCCCACGCCCCCGCGCGCCCGACCCAGGGAGGCCCGTCCTTGAGGCCCGCCGCCATCGACTGGACCCCGCCCGAGCACGCCGAGGGCGATCCGCGCCCGCCGGCCCAGTGGAGGCGCATCCTCGCGCTGTTCCGCCCGTACCGGGGCCGCCTCGCCACCGTCGGGCTGCTGGTGGCCGCGTCCGCCGTGGTCTCCGTCGTCTCCCCGTTCCTGCTCAAGGCCGTCCTGGACACCGCCATCCCGCAGGGCCGCACCGGGCTGCTCAGCCTGCTCGCGCTCGGGATGATCCTCACCGCCGTGGTGAACAGCGTCTTCAACGTGCTGCAGACCCTGATCTCCACCACCGTCGGCCAACGCGTCATGCACGACCTGCGCACCTCCGTCTACAGCCACCTGCAGCGGCAGTCGCTCGCCTTCTTCACCCGCACCCGCACCGGCGAGGTGCAGTCCCGGATCGCCAACGACATCGGCGGCATGCAGTCCACGGTGACCTCCACCGCGACCAGCCTGGTCTCCAACCTCACCGCGGTGATCGCCTCGATCGTCGCCATGGTCGCGTTGGACTGGCGGCTGACCGTCGTCTCGCTGCTGCTGCTCCCGCTGTTCGTCTGGATCAGCCGGCGGGTCGGCCAGGAGCGCAAGAAGATCACCACCGAGCGGCAGAAGCAGCTGGCAGCGATGAGTTCGGCGGTCCAGGAGTCGCTCTCGGTCAGTGGAATCCTGCTCGGCCGCACGATGGGCCGCTCCGACTCGCTCGCCCGGGAGTTCACCGGACAGTCCGACCAGCTCGCCGACCTGGAGGTGCGGGCCAGCATGGCCGGGCGCTGGCGGATGAACACCATCCAGATCGTGATGGCCGCGATGCCCGCGCTGATCTACTGGGCGGCCGGGCTGACCTCCGCCGCCGGCGCGCCGATCGTCTCGGTCGGCACCCTGGTCGCCTTCGTCACCCTCCAGCAGGGCCTGTTCCGGCCGACCGTGAGCCTGCTCTCCACCGGTGTGGACGTGCAGACCTCGCTCGCGCTGTTCCAGCGCATCTTCGAGTACCTCGACCTGCCGGTGGAGATCGCCGAGCCGGCGCACCCGGTGAGCCTGACGGACATCCGCGGCGAGGTCCGCTTCGAGGGCGTCGACTTCCGCTACGACCCCGAGCAGGAGCGCCCGACCCTGGCCGGCGTCGAACTCAAGGTCCCGGCCGGGAGTTCACTGGCCGTGGTCGGCGAGACCGGCTCCGGCAAGACCACCCTCAGCTACCTCGTGCCGCGGCTGTACGACGTCACCGGCGGCCGGGTCGCCCTGGACGGCGTGGACGTGCGCGAGCTGTCCTTCGACACCCTGGCCCGCGCGGTCGGCGTGGTCTCCCAGGAGACCTACCTCTTCCACGCCTCGGTCGCCGAGAACCTGCGCTTCGCCAAGCCCGGGGCCAGCGACGCCGAACTGGTCGAGGCCGCCCGGGCCGCGCAGGTCCACGAGACCATCGCCGCCCTCCCGGACGGCTACGACACCCTCGTCGGCGAACGCGGCTACCGCTTCTCCGGCGGCGAGAAGCAGCGCCTCGCACTCGCCCGCACCATCCTGCGCAACCCGCCGGTGCTGATCCTGGACGAGGCCACCAGCGCGCTGGACAACCGCACCGAACGCGCCGTCCAGCAGGCCGTGGACACCCTGGCCGCCGGCCGCACCACCATCACCATCGCGCACCGGCTCTCCACCGTCCGCTCCGCCGACCAGATCGCCGTGCTCGACCGCGGTGAGGTGGTCGAACTCGGCACCCACGAGGAGCTGGTGGAGCTGGACGGCCGGTACGCGGCGCTGCTGCGCAGGGAGGCGCCGGACGCGGCGGCGGCCTCCCTGCCGGAGACCGCCCTCGGACACGCGTAAGGCCTTCGGGGAGGGGCGGTCAGGCCGCCTTCGGCACCTCGTTGTAGCTCTCCACGACCTCCTGGCCGGACAGCCGCTGGATCGCCGCCATGACCTCGTCGGTCACCTGGCGACGGGCCTTCAGCGAGCGGGCCTGCCCGTGCAGCTCGTCGAAGTGCAGCGGCTCGCCGAAGCGGACGGTCACCTTCTTGATCCGCGGGACGCGCTTGCCCACCGGCAGGATCTGCTCCGGGCCCTCCAGGGCCACCGGCACGACCGGCACGCCCGCGGTCAGCGCGAGCCAGGCGACGCCCGTCTTGCCCCGGTAGAGCCGGCCGTCGAGGGACCTGGTGCCTTCGGGGTAGATGCCGAAGGCCTTGCCGTCCTCCAGGATCTCCAGCGCCGACTCCAGCGAGGCCTGGGCGGAACGGTAGGTGCCGCGCTCGACCGGTACCGCGCCGATCGACTCGAAGAAGCCCTTGGAGATGCGGCCCTTGAGGCCCGGTGCGGTCCAGTACTCGGCCTTGGCGAGGAAGTGGACCCGGCGCGGGGAGGTGAGCGGGATCACCACGCTGTCGATGAAGGACAGGTGGTTGCTGGCCAGGATCACCCCGCCCTTGCGCGGCACGTTCTCGGCACCCTCGATGACCGGGCGCCAGATCCCCCGTGACACGGGTTTCAGCACCAGCCTGGTGACGAGATCGAGCATGTTCCCTCCCTGGACGAACGACCGCCCGGGAGGTGCCCGGGCCAGCAATCAGATCCGCAGACTACGACACCCACCCCCGCGCCCGTCCACTCCCGCCCGCCGTGGCGCGTACCACGGCCGGGTAGGGTACGGCCGTCCGAACCGAGCACGACCCCGCAGTACCCAGGAGGAAACGATGGAGAGCGTCGAGGCCATCAAGGAGATGTTCGACCGTTTCGACAAGAACGGCGACGGCAAGATCACCGCGGCCGAGTACGCGCTGGCCGCCAACGAGATGGGCGACCACAGCGTCACCATCTCGATGGCCGAGGCGCTGATCCACGCGATGGACACCCGTCACCAGGGCTACCTGGACTTCGAGGAGTTCCTGGCCGCCCGCCAGGGCTGAACTCGCGCTGACGGGGCCGGTCGCCGTACCGGCGGCACCGGCCCCGTCCTCAGGCCCCGAGGCCCTGCCCGCGGCCCCGCCGGGTCAGCCGTGCGCGACCGGGAACACCCGGCGCACCACCCGCTCCGCCGCCCCGCCGTCGTCCCACACGCAGAACTTCTCCCGGAACCTCGCCCGCGCCGCCGGCTCCGGATCGCCCGCCCGCAGCGCCCGCGCCAGCCCGTCGGCGTCCGTCGTGACCGCGCCCGGTGGCTCCTCGAACAGGTCGAAGTACACGCCGCGCTCGCGCTGGTACTCCTCCCAGTCCGGCGCGAAGACGACCACCGGCCGGTCCAGCACCGCGTAGTCGAACATCATCGACGAGTAGTCCGTCACCAGCGCGTCCGCGGCCAGGTAGAGGTCCTCCACGGTCGGGTGCGCCGACACGTCCACGATCTCCGCCGCGTCCTCACCCGCCGTCAGGTCGCCCGGGCCGCCGGCGTGGAAGTAGTGGGTGCGCACCAGCAGCGTGAACCGCGGCCCCAGCCGCCGGGCCAGCTCCTCCACGTCCAGCAGCGGCAGGTAGCCGCCCTTGCCGCCGCGGTGGGTCGGCGCGTACAGCACGGCCGTGGTTCCGGGCCGCAGCCCGAACCGCTCGCGCATCGCCCGGACTTCCTCCGGGGTCGTGTTGGCCAGCCGGTCGTTGCGCGGGTAACCGGTGTCCAGCATCTCGTACCGGCCCGGGAAGGCCCGGGTGAAGTGCTCGCTGGTGTGCGGGTTGGAGGAGACCAGGAAGTCCCAGCGGTCGATGGCCTCCTGGAGCCGGTCGAAGTCCATCCCCTCGGCCGCCTCCGGGCGCTTGCGCAGGTCCATGCCCATCGCCTTGAGCGGGGTGCCGTGCTGGGTCTGGACGTGCACCGTGCCCGGCCGTTTCACCATCGTGCGCGGGAAGTTGACGTTGTTGACGAAGTACTTGGCGGTCGCCATCGCCTTGAGGTAGGCGGGTGTGTTGACGATCACATACGGCACGCCGGGCGGCATGGTGGCGGCCTGGGTGCGGTTCTCCACCACCCACACGCCTCGGATCTGCGGGGCGAGTTCCTTCGCCTTCTCGTAGATCGCCGCCGGGCTGCACGCGTAACCCCGGTGCCAGTACGCGGCGTAGACCGCCAGGTGCTCGTCCAGCGGCAGGCGGCGGAAGGCGTTGTACGCGGTGAACCGGGCGCCGCTGCGCACACCCTTCTTGACCGCGGGCGCCACCGACCGTGCCCCGCGCTTGAGGTCGCGCGGCAGCCGGCCGGTGCGGCGCAGCTCCGCGTACGCGATCCGGGCGCCGCGCGCGGCCAGCCGGTATTGCACGCCGCGCACCCCGCCGGGGAAGCGGTAGTCGGCCGGGCGGTGCCGCTCGAAGTGCTGGGAGATCCGGCGGAAGAACTCCTTGCGCCGGTCGGCGGGGACGAGCCCGGGGGTGTCGTAGACGTTCAGCGCCTGGCGGACGGTCCGGTCGAAGACCAGGGTGCGCAGCGATTCCGGGACGGGCCGACCGGGGTGGTCCGGGTTGTCCGGGCCGCCCCATCGGTCCATGAAGGCGAAGATCGCGTCGTACTGGGCGAAGACGTCGGCGTGCTTGGGGGAGGCGGTCGCGGTGATCGCGCCGTCCCGGCCGCGCCGGTAGAAGTAGCAGGGGCGGTCGAGGTAGCGCAGCCGTTCGGCGGCCAGCAGCGCGGGGTAGGTGACCGAGATGTCCTCGTAGTAGCCGCGGCCGAAGGTGACGCCCAGGCCCTCCAGGAAGGCGCGGCGGAAGACCTTGTTCCACACCGACATCACGGTCTGGAACAGCGCGGGGTGCTCGGCCAGCGTGCAGCCCTCGACCAACGGGGAGCCGACCAGCACGTGCCGCCAGGGGTTGGGCTCCGTCCCGCCGTCCGGGTAGACGTGGGTGAAGTCGGTGAGCAGCACGTCGGCGGGGGTCTCCAGGCGGCGTTCCTGCTCCAGCTCGTCCAGGATCACGCCGACGGTCCGCTCGGGCACCCAGTCGTCGCTGTCCACGAACCAGACGTACTCGCCGCGCACCAGCGGCAGGGCGGCCGCCCGGGCGCCGCCGAGGCCCTGGTTCTCGGTGAGGTGCAGCACTCGCAGGCGGGGGTCGCGGGCCGCGTAGGCGTCCAGGATCGCGCCGGAGCCGTCGGGGGAGAGGTCGTCGACCGCGATCACCTCGAAGCGGGTCTCCGTGGCACGGGTTTCGCCGAGGATGGAGTCGAGGCAGCGCGGCAGGTACCGCTCCACGCCGTGGACCGGAAGCACGATGCTGAGGAGGAGGGACACGCTGGCCGAGTCTACCGATCCACCGGGCGCGACCTGCTGGGACGTCCGGTCGGTGGTGGGCGGCGGGGGCCGGGCCCGGAACCGCCGGTGCCGGGCCCCGAGCGGGGCGGCACCGGCAGTCTGGTGGCGGCCCGGCCGACCCTCTACGGCCGGCCGCCGGTCCGGGCACCCTGCGAGCCTGGCCACCGCAGCGTCGAGGTGACCGGGCAGTGGCTCGCGGGAGCCGGAGTTTGATCGAGTCATTTCATCACTCGAACGCGCGCCTGGGTGCGGTGCGGGCACCTGACACGTGCAAAAGATATTGCTTGGAGGATCGACGCGAGTCAATCCCTCGAATGTGTTCACTTCATGAATCATCCCGCTGGCACCGATCGCCCCGCCCGGTGATCGTTTTGTCGACCTTGCGGCTGTCCCCTATATGGGGGCGACTCGTCGACATGGCCGCGAGACCGCCCGGACGCCCCCGTGCGCCCGGCGCATACCGCGCGAACGGGTGCCGGGCCAATGCCTCCTGGCTCTGCTGACGGCCCGCGGGTCGTGCACCATCATTGATGCCTAGTCGTGATCGGACGGGTGGCCCCTGGTGCATCGTCAGTTGACGCTGCACGATACGGTGGCACAACACCAAGGACGGTTGCGCGAAGGCCGTCTGTCACGGATAGTCTTCGCCTCACGGCCCTGGCGCCTCGTAGGGGTGGGAAAACTGATGGAACACATGAAAGTGCGGACTCGGCCCCGTGTGCCGGCGATCCAATGCGGTGTCGGTGCGACCGGCCGGCGGATCGACCGACACCTGGCCGTGCTCGGCGCGCCCGCACTCTCGGCGGTGGACACCGCCGAGGCGCTCGGGCTGATAAGGGAGCTGACGCCGCGCGGCGCCGACGCCCCGGCGGCGGCCCGTCGTCGCCACACCCGGGTCTCGTTGCTGGCGCCGCTGCGCCGGCTGCGGCGCAGCCTCTTCGGCGGACGCGGCTAGCGGCCTCCCGGTCGCGGCCGACCCGGGCCCGACTCGACCCGACGGACCAATCGGTCCGTCGGGTCTTCGTCGTATCCGGAAGTCTGCCGGCAGGCAGGCCCGTCGCACAGTGGATCCACCCGTCGATTTGGTCTGAACCTCTCACCCTATGCGAGTTTGCCTCCCCGGCAAGGGCAGACGGCGAGGCAGTACGCCCGGCTCGCTGACCTGGGTCAGGATGGCGCCATGGCGGACAACAACCACTCCACGTCGACCGGCTCAACCGGCTCGTTCCAGACCACCACCCTGGAGATCACCACCGGCAGCCGCGAGGTCGCGCTCGACATCACGGACCGCTGCGCCGTGTTCCTCAACGAGCGGGCCGCCGGGCGCGACGGCCTGCTCAACGTGTTCGTCCCGCACGCCACCGCCGGGATCGCCGTCCTGGAGACCGGCTCGGGCAGCGACGACGACTTCCTCGCGACCCTGCGCGACCTGCTCCCGGCCGACGACCGCTGGCGCCACCGGCACGGCAGCCCCGGCCACGGGCGCGACCACGTGGTGCCCGGCCTGGTCGCCCCGCACGCCACCCTGCCGGTGATCGGCGGGCAGCTGGCGCTCGGCGTCTGGCAGTCCGTGGTGCTGATCGACACCAACGGGGACAACCCGCGCCGCACCGTCCGGCTGTCGTTCCTGGGCTAGGGCCAATGCCGGTGACTTTGCGTTCTGCCGCGGCCCTCTGCTCGAAGCATCGCCACAGGTCAGCGGCTCGCGATCGCTGTTAAGTCACCAGCATTGGGGCTAGGGCCAATGCCGGTGGCTCGACAGCGCCCGCGGGTCCTTGAACTGCGGTGATGACGGGGCCGGAAAGCTCTGAAGGCCGCAAAGTCAGTGGCATCGCGGCTAGGGCCTGGCATTGCGGCGAGGGCCTGCCTGGCGGATCTTGCCGGGCCCGGGCGATCAGCGGGCCCGGGTGGCGTCGGCGACGTGCTCGGCCACGGCGGTCAGGTAGCGCTCGATCGCCAGGTGCTGGCAGAGCAGCGCGACCGGACGGCCCAGCCGGGCGTACCAGGCGGAGAGCCGGGAGAACGCGGCGACCTCGAACCACACCTCGCCGTCGGCGTCCATCGACACCAGGAACGACTCCTCGCCGCACTCCGGGTGCCCGGGAAGCGTTCCGTACGCGAAGCCGATCCGGTCCGGCTCCGCCACCGTCCACACCACTCGGCAGGGGATCACCAGGCGCGGCCACCGGGTGCCCGGCAGGTTCAGCCGCAGTAGCACGGTGGCCCCCTCCCGGGCCGGCTCACCCGGCCACACCGCGAAGCCCGTCCCCAACTGGCTGCCCCAACCGCGCACATACCGTCCGGCCCACTCCAGCGCCTCCGGCCCTTGCCCCAGGTGGATCCGCCGCCGTAGATGCGCGTACCCGTCCGGCAGCCGACCGCCCCGGGTGGCCCCGACCTCGGCGTAGGTGGGGGCGGTGGCCCGGGCGGCATGCAGACGTCGGTGGAGATCGGCGACCATGTCGGCCACGGTAGTCGGGGGGCGGTGGCGCTCCGTGGGTGGGGTGGTTCGGATGTCGGTCGGCATCGTCAGTCGTCATCCGTCCAGTGCGATCGCGTTCTTCGCCCGCTCCACCGACTCCTCGGAAGCCGGCCCGCCCGGGTTGTCGGTGGCCAGCGCCTGATTGAGCCGGACGAACGGGCGCAGCCGCCGCTCGTACTCGGCGTAGGCGGCGCGGTGCTCCCCGCCGGAGCCGGTGAGCGCGTCTGCCAGCACGTACGCGCCGACCAGGGCGAGGCTGGTGCCCTGGCCCGACAGCGGGGAGGCGCAGTAACCCGCGTCCCCGAGCAGGGTGACCCGGCCCCGTGACCAGCGGTCCAGGTGAATCTGCGCCATGGAGTCGCAGTAGAAGTCCGGCGCTTCGGCCAGGGCCTTCAGCAGCCTCGGGGTCTCCCAGCGCAACGCGGTCATCCGTTCGGCGACGAGGGCCTTCTGCGCCTCGGGACCGCGCCGTCCGGCCGGCAGCGGCTCGCCCGCGAAGCCGAAGCCGATCCGCAGCTCGGAGTTGCCGCGCACCGGGTAGACGCCGTAGCCCGCCTCGCCCTCGCGCAGCCAGAGCTGCCAGTCCTCCAGGGCGAGGAAGTTGTTCGCGCTGAAGATCGCCAGGTGCATGCCGAGGTGGCGGGTGAAGCGCTCCTCGGGCCCGAAGGCCAGCCGGCGCACGGTCGAGTGCAGGCCGTCGGCCCCCACGGCCAGGTCGAAGCGCCGAGGCTCGGCGCGCTCGAAGCGGATGAGGGTGCCGGCCTCGTCCTCGGCCCGGTCGAGCGCGGTGACGGTGTCCCCGAAGACCAACTCGACGCCCTCCGCCGCCGCCCGGTCGTGCAGCACGCGGACGAGGTCCTCACGCAGCAGCTCGATGTCCCCGCTGTCGAGTCGCCCGCTGCTGAAGGTGCTCTCGGTGGAGCGGTGGATCTCCCGGCCGTCGCCGTCCAGTACGGACATGCCCCGCATCCGGGTGCGGTGGGCGCGGATCTCCTCCAGCATCCCGAGCCGATCGACCACCTTCAGCGCGACCCCGCGGACGTCCACCGCCTGCCCGCCGCCGCGCAGCCCGTCGGCCCGCTCCACGACCGTGGGGGCGAAGCCCCGACGGCTCAGCGAGAGGGCGAGCGCGAGGCCTGCGATGCCGCCGCCGGAGATGAGCACGGACTTCATTGACAGCTCCCTGCCGTTGGTGCGCCGATGGCGCTCGTACGGTGTACGCGTCCTGAATGTACGGCGTACGTACAGGGCCGCCAAGGGCCGTTTCCTGGCTGCTGAGCTAGTGCAGTCGGCGGATTCGAGGGAGCGTCGCTGGTAGGGTCTGAGCTAGTACAGCACTGGTCATCGCGGAAAGAGATCCGCATCACGTGAGGGAGCCGGCCGCATGGTCTCCACGCCCGAGCCCGTCCCGCCCTACCGACGCATCGTCGACCAGATCGCCCGGCGGATCACGGACGGCACGCTCGCACCGGGCGAGCGGGTGCCCTCGACGCGGCGGATCGCCCGGGAGTGGAACGTCGCCCTCGCCACGGCCACCAAGGCGCTCACCACCCTGCGGCTGGAAGGCCTGGTCGAGACCCTGCCCCGGGTGGGCACGGTGGTGGCGGCCCGCCGGGCACCCCGGCGTCGTCCGAGCGCTCCTTCGGCAGAGGCTTCGCAGACCGCCGTTTCGGCGGCCTCGGGAGCGGCCGTCGAGCTGAGCCGGGAGACGATCGTCCGGGCCGCCCTGGAGATCGCCGACCGTGAGGGCCTCGGCGCGCTCTCCATGCGCAGCGTCGCCGCCCGACTGGGCGTGGCGGCGATGTCCCCGTACCGGTACGTGCCGAGCAAGGACGACCTGGTGCTGCTGATGGCGGACGCGGCCTTCGGCGAGGAGACGTACCCGGCCGAGCCGACGGGGGACTGGCGGGCACGCCTGGAGCTCGGCGCGCACACCCTGTGGCGGACCTACCGCCGCCACCCGTGGCTCGCGCAGGTCGGCGCGCTCACCCGGCCGCTGATGCTGCCCGCGCTGATGGACCATGCCGAGTGGGCGCTCGCCGCCCTGGACGGCCACGGTCTGGACGCCGCGACCATGCTCGACCTGCACGTCCTGCTCTACTGCTACGTCCAGGGCGTCGCCGTCCACCTGGAACGGGAGGTCCAGGCCGAGGCCGGTACCGGCCTGACCGAGGACCAGTGGATGGACCGCCAGGGCCCGGCACTGGCGGCGCTGGTCGCGGGGGAGCGGCACCCGGTGTTCGCGCGGACCGTCGGGAGCGTCGGGGACGGCTACGACCTGGACCTGGACTCGCTGTTCGCGTTCGGGCTGGGGCCGATGCTCGACGGGGTCGGGGCGATGATCGAGGCGGCCCGGGCCCGTGCCGGGGGTCTTCGCGGGGGCGTCTTGCCGCAGGGCGGGGGCGGGGAGTAGGAAGGCGGCATGAACGACAGCGCGACGGACGATGCGGTGGTGACCGAGGGCGCGGCGGTGTGTGAGCTCGCGCCGGACGGCTCGGCGGGGGCCGCGCTGCGGCACGACCCGGGGGCGACCGGGCCGCGGGCCGACTGCGTGCTGTGCGGGGAGCCGACCGAGCTGCCGGCCGATCAGCCGGGCGGCACCCTGTGCCCGGTGTGCGCCTGGCAGCAGGCGCAACGGGTGGCGTGTTCGGGCTGACAGGCCGTTCCTAGGCGTCCTCCCGGGTGGCCAGGGCGAGGGTGGAGCCGTGGCGGCCCTTGCGGACCATGAGCTGGGCGGGGATGCGGCTGCGCAGGTCGGCGACGTGGCTGACGATGCCGACCGCGCGGTCCCGCTCGCGCAGGCCGTCGAGGACGTCCATCACCTCCTCCAGGGACTGTTCGTCCAGGGTGCCGAAGCCCTCGTCGATGAACAGGGTGTCCAGCGGCATGCCGCCCGCCTCGTCGGTGACCACGTCGGCCAGGCCGAGGGCGAGGGAGAGCGAGGCGAAGAAGCTCTCGCCGCCGGAGAGGGTGGCGGTGTCCCGCTCGGTGCCCGTCCAGGCGTCGACCACCCGCAGGGCCAGGCCGGAGCGCTTGTTGCCGGTGCCCCGGTCGTCGCTGTGCACCAGGGTGTAGCGGCCGCCGGACATCCGGACCAGCCGGTCGCTGGCCGCCGCCGCGACCTGCTCCAGCCGGGCCGCCAGGACGTACGACTCCAGGCGCATCCGCAGCCGGTTCTCGGTGGAGGTGCCGGCGGCCAGCGCGGCGAGCCGATTGATCCGCCCGTACCGCTCCAGCGCCGGGGCGAGGTCCCCGGCCAGTTCGGTCAGCTGCCGCCCGATCACGGCCAGCGCACCGCAGCGCTCGCGGGCGGCCGACCGGGCGGCATGCGCCCGGCCGAGCCGGTCGGTGGCGGCGCCGAGCGCGGCAGCGGCGGCGGACAGGTCGACCGGCGGACGGGCCGCGGCCTCGGCCAGTTCGGGCAGCGCGAGCTCGTGCCGCACGGCGGCCGACTCCGCGCGGTGCCGCTCCAACCGGGCCTCCAGCCGCTCGCGCTCCTCGCGCGGCAGCAGCACCGCGAGCGCCGCCGCGGCGTTACGGGGCGCTCAGGCTCAAGAGCCCGCTGTCCACCCGCTTCTTCGTCGGCGTGGTGATGATGGCGCTCAGCATGGTCCCGATCCTGCTCGTCGATCCGCCGGGAGATCGCCGGCTCCACCGACCCGGTCACCACCCGCGAC
>NZ_JBEXKB010000007.1:153953-202940 GCF_040609455.1 Kitasatospora sp. NPDC004669 | reverse complement strand
GAGCTCCAGATCCTTCTGGCGACCTGGGCCGGTGCCTGCCCCACCTGTCATCGAGACATACCCACACGAAAACAGACCTGACCAAGCCCTACTAGTCATCCCCGGCAGGGTCCACCGAGAAGTGGCCAGGCCGTTCCTCTGTGGCAACTCGTCGCAGGCCAGCGCGCAAGGAGTGGGAAACCGAGGTAAGCAGGTCTCTCGACTTTCGACGTTCTGGCAGGTCTGGGTGATCACGCGGCGCTGGCTGCGGCCCAGGCCTGCTGGACGGCGCGGATTTCCTGATCGGTGGGCCGGTCCGGGCGGGTGGGCAGAAAACGGGCGGCGATGATCACCCGGCGAAGCTTGGCGACCATGTCGGAGGCGGACGGGTCGGTCTTCGTGGTGTACCAGGGGCGCGTTCGCGGTGGTCGGCGGTGTCGGCGGGGTGGTGGCCGTGCAGCGCGTACCAGGCGACGGTGATGGTGTAGCAGTACAGGCTGAACGGGACGGTGCGCTCGACCGCGTGGCGGGTGCGGCTTTGAGCCTGGCCGGCGCCGAGGAGGTCGCGGGTCTCGGCGAAGGTGACCTCGATTGACCAGCGCCACGCATACCGGGTGATCAGGTCGGCCGCGGGGGTGGTCAGGTCGGTGGTGACCAGCGCCAGGTCGTAGCCGGTGTCGGTGTCCTCGTCGCACAGGAGCACGACCCGCACGGTGCGGGTGTGGAACGAGCCGTACCACAGGCAGGTGAGCTTGGCCAGGAACACGGTCTCGGTGCGCTGGTAGCGCGTGACCTCGAAGGGTGTGAAGGCGAGCGTGGCGGCCAGGTCCTTCGCGGTGCCCCGGCGGGCGCCCTTGAGCGCAGGCCGACCGCGCTTGCCGGTGCGCGGCGGGGCGAGGTCGTAAAGGATCGCGGAGGCGGGCAAGTGGGTGGTGAAGGTGCAGGTGGCGGGCAGGGTACGCAGGGCCCGCCCGTGGTAGGCGGCGTCCGCGACGACGTGGATGCGCCGATCGTGGTGGCACGCGGCCAGGAGACAGAGCATGGCGGCGGCGAGGTCGACCTTGGACTGCTCTTGCTTGGGGCGCCACAGCCGGGCCATGACGGGCAGGCACACCGGCCGGGCTAGGAAGGGGAGTTGGACCACGATGCCGACGACGACGAAGCAGGTGCCGCGCCCGATGGGCCGGGTACCCTTGGCCGCGCCGTCGTGCTGCCAGGCCGCTCCGAAGACCTTCTTCCAGCGCCGCTTGAACAGCGCGTCGTCCACTGCGACGGTCAGCGCCGCGTCTTTGGGCAGCAGGCGGCGCACGATCAGGTGGGACAGGGCGATGCCCAGGAGGTCCGGCTTCCAGGGTGCGCGGGAGAAGAAGACATCCGATGCAGTTGATCTGTCAAGCGGTGGCTGTGTTCAGGCGCATCGCAGTGCCGGGGAAGGCGGTGCTCTCGTCGTAGCGGGTGTGGTTGGTGAGGCAGTGGTGAAGGCAGCCGATCATCCGGTTGAAGAGGTTGCGCTGAGCTGCGGTGCGGTGATCGCCGTCGTCGCGGCGTCGGTCGTAGTGGGCCTTGGCGCCCGGTGAGGCGGTCAGGGCGGAGAAGGCCCACAAGTAGCCGGCGGAGGCCAAGCGCTGGTTCTTGACCCGGCGGGCCTGGACGCTGACTGTCTTGCCGGAGGCCCTGGTGATAGGAGCTGCGCCTGCGTATGCCTTCAGGGACCTGGCGTCGGCGAAGCGGGATCGGTCGTCGCCGATCTCGGCGAGTACCCGGGCGCCGGTGAGTATCGCGGTCACCATGCGCCTGCCGGTCCTCGCGATCAGCCCGGTGGCCAGGGCGGTGAAGGTGCGGAACGTCGGCGCGGTGAAGCAGCCCCGCACGAACTCCAACCCGGCGAGCAGGGAGGCGGGTACGGGCGGATCCGGAAGCATCGGCGGGTCCCCTCACGGCAGGCGACGCAAGCACCGCCGATGCTTCTCCGCTGTCTTCGGCCCGCTCGGCCAGATGACGACCCATCACCCGGCCGAGCGACCACCACGACGATCAACGAACCGTCGAACGTCGAGGGCTCTCGTGATGGACCGATCTACCGGTGGGCCGGTGGCGTGGGTGCGCCCGTGGGCGCCGGTGGCCGGCTGGCGGAACCGGGCGGGTGCGGGAGCGGTTGCGCCGTCGGGGTGACCGCGCTGCGGTGTCCGATGTAATGCGGTGTCGGCCGTCGGCGTGCCGTGGACCGTCGGCGGTGATGATGGCGACCACATCGAGCGGTCTGCCTGTGTGGGGCCGCGAGTCCAACCGGAATTCGGCTCAGGTCGGGTGACGCCTCGACGGGTTTCGCGCCCCGGCCGGCGGAACTGAGGAGTCCCATGAGGCCCACCCCACTGATGCGTTCCCTGCTCGTCCTTCCCCTGCTGCTGGCCCTGGCGGGCATCGCCGCGCCCGCGCAGGCCCTGACCCCGGCCGGCGGCGGCGTGCAGCCGTCCGACCCGGCTGCCGTGACGGCCGAACGCGCCTGTGCGCCGGCCCCGCCCTCGGCGCCAGGCGCGCCGACCGTGACGATCACCGCCCCGTCCGGCGAGACGGCCGCCGTGCCGGCCGACCTGCGGGGCCCCTGCTTCGCGCTGATCCGCACCGACCTGCCCCGGCTGCGAGGCCTGCACCCGGGAGCCGAGCCGCCCGGCTTCGGACCGCGCGACCTCCAGTCCGCCTACGACCTGCCCCGCAACGGCGGCGGGGACCGGACGGTCGCCATCGTGGTGGCGTTTGACGACCGCACCGCCGAGAGCGACCTCGCCGTCTACCGGGAGCAGTTCCACCTGCCGCCGTGCACCACCGCCAACGGCTGCTTCCGCAAGATCAACCAGAACGGCGGCACCACCCCGCCCCCGACCACCGACCCCGGCTGGGTGGCGGAGACCGCCACCGACCTCGCCTCCGTCAGCGCCACCTGCCCGGGCTGCCACCTCCTGCTGGTCGAAGCCGACGACGACCTGCTCCGCAACGAGATCCACGCGGTCGGCCAGGCCTTCCAACAGGGCGCCACGTTCATCTCGATGAGCTTCGGCGCACCGGAATTCGCCAACCAGACCATCATCGACGCGTTCTTCAACCACCGCGGCATCGCCTTCGTGGCCAGCAGCGGTGACAACGGCTACCCCAACCCGACCTGGCCCGCAGCCTCCCAGTACGTCACCGCCGCCGGCGGCACCAGCCTCCACCGGGAGCGGCGCCCTCTGCTGTCGTTCACCCGCCGCCCGGGCTGGTCCGAGAGCGCCTGGGTCGGCTCCGGCTCCGGCTGCTCACTCTACGACCCGAAACCGTCCTGGCAGCACGACCCCGGCTGCGCCAACCGCACCATCGCCGACATCTCCGCTGTCGCCGACCCCGGAACCGGCGTCGCGGTCTACTTCACCGACCCCACCGACGGGGCCGGCTGGCACGTGATCGGCGGCACCAGCGTCTCCGCGCCGCTGATCTCCGGCATGTACGCGGTGGCGGGCACCCCCGGCGTCAACGACTTCGCCGCCTCCTACCCCTACGCCCGCCCCCGCGCGTTCAACGACATCGTCACCGGTTCCAACGGCTCCTGCGGCGGCTCCTACCTCTGCACCGCGCTCCCCGGCTACGACGGACCCACCGGCCTCGGCACCCCCCACGGCGTCCGCGGCCTGCGGCGCTAACCCACCCGGGCCACGGCGCACCGAACCGCCCCCGCGGCGGCCGGTGCGCCGGTGTGTCGGCGGGGCCCTTGAGCTCGACGTCCGACGGCTTTTGTTGATCGTCGTGGTGGTTGCCCGGGTGGGTGATGGGGCGTCATCCGGCCGCGCAAACTGACAGGTGCACGATGACCGGGATACTCAGCGGCGCGGGGTTGACGCGCACCTGATCCCATGACTGGGAGTCCAGCTGGCGGGACAGCATCCAGCCTCGACACGGCGGCGTGATCACCCAGACCTGTCAGAACGTCGAAAGTCGAGAGGTCTGTCCCACACCCGAAACCGGTCATCGCCAGGACAGCGCCGCGACCTCCGAGCCGAAGCCCACCACCAGCTGCCCGCCCGGCGCCACCGCCAACGCGCGTACCGGCGACGGGAACACCAACGGCGAACCGACCTGCTCACGCACCGCCAGGTCCCACAGTCGCACCGTCCCGTCCTCACTGCCGGTGACTGCCAGCGTTCGGCCGTCCATCACCATGGCCGCCCCCGCCCAGACCCTGGCGCCGTGGCCGGTGAGCGGCTCGCCGACCCGCTCACCGGCGCCCACGTCCCACACGCGCACCGCCCAGTCGTCGCCGCTGCTGACCGCGAGGGTGCGGCCGTCCACCACCGCCGTCGCCACCCCCGACTCCCCCAACTCGCACCCGTCCAGCTCGGCCCCGAAGAGGAGCTCGCCGACCTGCTCGCCGGTGGCCACGTCCCACACCCGCACGGTCCCGTCGTCGCTGCCGGTGACGGCGACAGGACGGCCGTCCAGCACCGCCGTCGTCATCGACCACACCCACCCGTTCCCGTCGTCGCGCTCCGTCCACCAGGGCTCGCCGACCTGCTCACCCGTGACCAGATCCCACACCCACACCCGATAGGTGGTGGAGCCGAGCACGAGGGGGCGGCCGTCGACCACCGTCGTCGTCACCGCAAGCAGCCCCTCCCCGTACCCCATGAGCGCGTCGCCAACCTGCTGCCCGGCGGCCAGGTCCCACCGCCGCACCGTTCCGTCGTCACCGCCGCTGACCGCGAGGGTGCGGCCGTCCACCACCGCCGTCGCCACCGCGCGCACCCGACTGCCGGGCCCGATGAGGGGTTCGCCGACCTGCTCGCCGGTGACCATGTCCCACACCCGCACGGTCCCGTCGTCGCCACTGGTGACGGCGAGGGTACAGCCGTCCACCACCGCCGTCGCCACCGACCGCACCGAGTCGGCGTGGCCGGTCATCGCGCGTCCGGACCGGTGGTCGATCTGGGAGCCGGTGGCCCAATCCACCCGCCACCGCGCCGCGGGCGCCCCTGCCACCGGTGTTGCGATGATCCGCGCGGACAGGTCCCGGTCGCCGAAGCGGGCGGCATCCAGGGCCAGCAGCTGCCGGCGCACGTCCGCGGTGGCATCGCTGTGCAGGTGCGCCGAGGCCCGGTACACCGCAGCCGCCGACAGTGCGCGGGAACCCGACGCACGATCCAACAGTCCACCGACCTCTTCCGCAGCGGCGCCCACCAGGAACCCGGGGTCGGTCAACCGTTCGTCCACCGTGACGGGTTCGACGCCCGGACCGCCGTATGGCATACCGTCAGACATGATCGGGACTCTAGCCGACCACGCCACCACACCCTCCGCCCGCCGCAGACCGGCCCGGAAGTGCCGCGAACTCGCCCCCGGGAAGCACTGCGGCCCAGGACGGGGAGAACCAAGACGCGATCACGGAGCGCTGCGACTCGATGGCGACGGGAGACACACGCCTGATGTGCGCAGGGGTGCCCATCCTGCCTACCAGCGCGACTTCCTACTCGTCCGGCGATTGTACGTTCCACGCCCAGACGCGATCGCGGTTTACCCGGCACTACCTCGGCTTCTGAGCTGCTTCGCGTTCCTCCGCCGCGAGGATGCCTAGGAAGTTCAGCGCCTCCTCGCTGGGGCTTCCCAGCGGAGCGGTGTAGATCACGAGCAAGTGGCGTGCTGGGCCGGGGGCCCGGAAGGTCTCGTAGTGGAGGGTCAGGTCGCCGATCACGGGATGGTGGAAGCTCTCTTCTCATGGACGTGGTGGCCGGCCCAGAGCTTGCGGAAGGTCGTGCTGCCCAGAGACAGTTCGCCGATGAGGCGGACGAGCTCCGGGTCGTGGGGATGCCGCCCGGCCGCCATCCGGAGCATTCCCGCCGTGTTGCGGGCGGCCAGCTCCCAGTCGAGGTGGACGTCGGGCGCGGCCGAGTCCAGGAACTGGCGGGCCATGTTCCGCTCCCGGGGCGGGAGGTTGGGGGAAATCGGCGATGACGGCGGCGGCAAGCGGGTTCCAGGCCGGCACGTCATTGCGCTCGTTCATGATCACGGCTGGCGTCGTCGGGATGGCCTCGACCACCCGCCGTAGCCTGGCGTGCACGGCCTCGCCCCGGAGCGGGCCGAGTGCAGTGGACGGGCGGCGCGGTCGGGCCAGGTCGTACAGGTGCGCGCGCTCGGCGGGACCCAGCCGCAGCGCCCGGCTGAGGGCGTCGAGCACCTCGTCCGAGGGACGGTCGGCCCGTCCCTGCCCCGGGCGCACGTAGTAGTCGGCGCTGAGGCCAACGAGTTCGGCGACCTCCTCCCGGCGCGGGCCGGGCACCCGGCGGCGTCGCACGGCTGCTGGCTCCTCCACGACGAGTACGCCGGACTCGACGACGAGGACGAGGAACAGGACGACGAGGAGGCAGCCGAACGGCACCAACACCGCAGCCGCGCGCAGTTCGCCACGACCGTCCGCACCATCGCCGCGCACAGCCGCGACCGGCTGGTGTAAAGCCCTCCGCCACTGGGTCTACCCGCAGGACGTGCAGCGCTCGAGCCCCTTTGTCCACCCCTGTCCACCCTGGCCTCATACGTCGCTCACCGCCCGGCCGGCCAAGGGCCGTTGCCCGGCCCCGACAGCGCTCGTAGCCTGCTTCCCCCCAGGACGGACACAGGCAGCACCTCCTCAGCGGGCCGCTACAGGCCTGGTATCCCCACCTCGGCGGAGAACCCCCGGTCCCGAAGTCACCGTCGGTGACAGTCGGCGGTCTCATTCCGAACTGTGGCGTGCAGCACTCGACAACTCCAGCCGCCGCTTCGGGCCTCTCCGGCCGTACTGCCTCAGGGCAGATGAAAATAGGGCTTCAGGCCCCCGCATTCCGGCCCGTCGCCGTCATTCTTCGCCGCCCCGGGATCCGACTCCCCGCACCTTCGATAATCACCGCAGAATGGGCGCTACCGCCCCTTGTCCACTTTCCAAGGGGATCGCCGCAGTTCACAGGCCCAGGTGGTCGCCCGGTTCGCCTCCCCCGCGCCATGATCCGCCCCCTGCCGCGCCAGGCCGCTCCGCCGTGAAGCTGGGCTCAGCCCGATCACACAAGGAGTCGATTCCCGTGAACCTGACCGATCCTCAGCGCGGACGCGTCTACCGTCGCTGCGGCTGCCGCGACACCGACGGCCGCCAGTACGGAGCCCGTTGTCCGAAACTGAACACCCAACCAGACCATGGCAGCTGGGCCTACGCTGTGGACCTTCCCTCCACCTCCGGCAAGCGTGAGACCCGGCGCCGCGGCGGCTTCCCCGACCAGAACGCCGCCCTCACCGCCCTGCAGAACTTCCTGCTGTCCGAGCGCACCGGCATCGCGACGGACGAGACCCTGACCGTCGCCGACTACCTGAGGGAGTGGCTGCTCTCCAAACGGGAGGTCCTCAAGGCCACCACGTACGCCGGCTACCACCGACACGTCCACCACGACCTCATACCGGCCTTCGGCCCACTCCCCCTGACCGGCCTGCGCGACCGGCACGTCACCACCTGGTCCCGCCGGCAACTGGCCGCCGGCCGAGGACGCCCCACCGTCCACCGCTGCTGCGCCATCCTCTCCAGCGCCATGAACGCCGCCGTCAGCGCCGACCTGCTGGCCCGCAACCCCGCCCGCAACGCCGCACTGAAGCGACCCGCCGCACCCGAGCGCCTGTGCTGGACACCACAGCAGGCCTCCGCCTTCCTGCACCACAACGTCGAGACCTACAACGACGTCTACGCCGACATCTTCGAGGTCATCCCCGGCACCGGCATGCGTCGCGGCGAGGTCCTGGGCCTGCACTGGCCCGACATCCACTTCCAGCGACGCGTCCTGTTCGTACGCTGGACCCTGGCCTCGGTGAACAATGCCCGCCTGCGCCTGCAGGCACCCAAGACCCGCGCCAGTCGCAACTGGGTCAGCCTCTCCCCGCGCGTCGCAGCCGCGCTACGCCGCCAAGCCGCCCGCCATCGCAGCGCCCACCCCGACCAACCCCGCCTCCAGGGCATGGTCTTCACCCGCCCCGACGGCAAACCCGTCAACCCCGAGCGCCTCCTGCACACTCTGCGCCGGCGCTCGGCCGAGATCGGCCTGCCCAAGATCGGCCTTCACGACTTGCGGCACACCGCCGCCACCATCATGATCAGCTCTCAGGTGCCACTCGCCGTCGTCTCCAAGACCCTGCGGCACTCCACCCTGGCCACCACCGTCAACATCTACGGTCACCTGCTCCCCCAGGCCGCCCGCGAAGCCGTCACCGCCCTCGCCGACGCACTCGACCACGCGGACCTTCCCCGCGAGATCAACTGACGAACCATCATGCTGCGCGATCACCTCGCGCCCACCCCACCCGCAAACCTCCAGGTCAGAGCGCCGGGCGCGACCACCCTGCGACCACGCGCCCTCCGGAAACGAGTGAGAGCGGATACCTGGTTTCCCAAGTACTCGCTCTCACAATCGACTTCACAGTCGGAACGACAGGATTTGAACCTGCGACCCCTTGACCCCCAGTCAGGAAGGGTTCCCCTTTTCCTGCCTGAAATGCGCTCGCACACACGTCGTGCGCGTGCAGATGAACGCGTTTCGCGCACCTCGTGCGGCAGCGCGCATGACGTGTGGTCCCCAGCTGGTCCCCAGGTCAGGGGCTTGACGGAGGGTCCGAGTAGCGTTCATGTCTCCAGGGTAGCGCCACTCCGACCGCAAATCCAGCGATTCCCGCGGATCGCCCAGAAAGTCACTGGACAGAGAGTCCGTCACCGCCGAGAGAAATCAATCCGACCCGGCCGAAGGTCAGCCAGAGAATAACCATCATAAATCCCGGCATCCCCCATTCCATACGGGCTCACGGAAATTATCGGTGCTCGCCGTGGCGCATTCCGAAGACCGATCCTAGGCTCGCCGCCACCGCACCGCGCGTGCTCCGGGTTGTACGAGCCCAACAACCCACGGCCGACCGGCAGACAGCCTTCTCCCCGTCCGCGGCCACTCTTCCGAGCAGCGAGCCCGTGCCGGCCGACGTTGCGCGATCAAGCTGCCTACCCACCGAACGTGCCCCGTGATCACCCTCGCGGCGTGTCGCCAGCGCGTGTCCCGGCCAGTCGATCTCGCCGTGCTCCACGCCCCGCCCCGCGCGCTCTGCCGCCACACCCACCACACCCGCAACTCTGAACACGCCATCACCACTTGATTCAAGGAGGAGCCCATGGCGCAGCGTCCCAAGCGGGGCAGGGTGTACCGGCGGTGCGGGTGCAAGGACGGCAACAGCGGGAAGCAGTTGGGTTCATGGTGTCCGCGGTTGGCCGCCGACCCCGCGCATGGCCGATGGACGTACGCGGTGGACCTGGCCCGGGAGGACGGCAAGCGCCGTACTCGGCGACGGGGCGGGTTCGCGAGCCGGGCGGAGGCGGCCCGAGAGATGGCGCGGGTGCTGGATGCCGAGTACCGGGGCGTGTACGAGGACCGCACGCTGCGCGTCGGGCTGTTCCTGTACGAGTGGCTGGAGTCGAGGCGGCCGGCGCTGGCCCCGAACACCTGGGCGGGTTACCGGGCGTGCATCGAGCGTGACCTTGTCCCGGCGTTCGGCGGCATGCTGCTGGTCGACTTGCGGCCCAAGCACATCGATGCCTGGGTGAGCTCGCCGCCGGCCGCGGGCGCACCACGGTTCACCACGCGGTCGCGATGCTGCGCAACGCGCTGAACCATGCGGTGCGGACGTGGCGGCTGCGCTACAACCCAGCCAAGCACTCCGTACCCGCCAAGCCCCGCGCCGCCGTACGCGTCTGCTGGACCCCCGATGAGGCCGCAGCCTTCCTGCGGCACAACGCGGAGCACTACGCCGACCGGCTGACCGACCTGTTCGAGGTCATGCTCGGCACCGGCATGCGTCGAGGTGAAGTCCTCGCCCTGCACTGGTCGGACGTGCACCTCATGGACCGCCAGCTCTATGTCCGCTGGACCCTGACCGCCGTGAATAACGGGAAGATCCACCTCGGTGAACCCAAGACCGAGTCAAGCCGCGCATGGATCAGCCTCTCCCCCAGAGTCGTGGCCGCCCTCCACCGCCAGGCGGCCCTCCAGATGGCCGCTCACCCCGACGGCCGCCTCGAAGGCCTGGTCTTCGCCCGCCCCGACTGCGAACCTCTGCGCCCGCAATGGGTCCTCGACCAGCTCCGCAAGCGGACCGCCGAATTCAACCTGCCGAAAATCGGCCTGCACGACCTGCGCCACACCGCCGCCAGCATCATGATCGCTGCCGGTATCCCTCTGGCTGTCGTGTCCAAGACCCTGCGTCACTCCGCCCTCGCCATCACTGTCAACCTGTACGGCCACCTCCTCAAGGACTCCGCAGACGACGCCGTCGTCGCCCTGGCCGCCGCTCTCGACCGAGCGGACGCCGAGGTCGTTGGCCAGGCGGGTTCCCCTGTCGATCACGGCTTCGAGAAGGCGGCGTGATCGGGCCGGTACTTCTCTCCTCGGGCCTTCGTGCTCGGTTATTGATCAGACGCTTCCAGTCCACCGGCGTTCATGCCCTCGGGTTCTTCCTCGTCGGTGTCCAGTTGGAGGAGGCCAAGCAGGTCCTGTGCCGCCCAGCCCGGGACGGTACCGCTGTTGAGGACCAGCACCAGGGCGCCACATCGGAGGGTCTGAGCAACCCCCGCGAACGCGGGGCCGACCGGCGCACGCCGCCGTCCTGGCGGCATGATCGGCGGGTACGGAATCTCCGGTCGGCCGCCGGCCAGACCACCGAGCGCGCGACCGGCGAGCGGGCTGCCCTGCACCAATCGGTAGCACCGATTTACGCTTTCGGTTCGTCCGCCCTGGCCCTGCGGCCTCGGGTGTCGGAGCCATGGAGCAGGATGGGAGTGACAACTCATCTCCGGGGAGGGAGGCACGCCATGGCCACCGACGGCCCCCGACTGCCTATGGAGTTCCTGCTCGCCGTCGCGGCCGACGCCGAGCCCGAGTCCGCTGCGGCAACAGTGACCGCTGAACAGGTACACGGCATGGCTGAGGCCCACGGCCGGCAGTACGGACAACTCCTCGAAGCGCTTCTCAGGAAGCCGTACCAGGAGAAGGCCCCCGCCTGGCTGCTGGAGACCGCAGTCACGAACGGGCTGCGGCAGGCAGCGGAGTCCGAGTATCTGCTCGGGACAACGGCCGAGCTCGTGGCGCTCGCCCTCGCTCACCCCGATTGCGGCGAGAGTATGCGGACCGAAGCCCTGCTGCGCTGCCCTGACAGTCTGCTCGGTACTCTCGGCACCGCCGGCCGGCCGGCGGTGTTGACCGGCGCCGTCGCCGCGGAGCTGTGCAGGCGGGTACCGCAGCGCTGCCGCATGACACCCGACCTGATCAAGGAGCCGACGCCCGCTCAGCTGGTCCTGCGGACGGAGCGCCTCCACGACGACGTGTTCGACGCGGCCGTCGCCCTCCTGCCCGATGCACCGGACCGTACGCGTCTTGAGGGCGAGGACTACGACAGCTGGTCCGACCAAACCAAGGCCACATTCAGCGCGTGGGAGCGAATGTGGAAGATCGTGCTGGAGCGACACCCCGACCACCACGTCCGGCTTGTGGAGACGGCCGTCGGCACAGCGGCGAACCACGTCATCCGGGACCAACTGCTCGGCAGCCTGCCATGGATGGTCGAACCGGGGCTGCTCCGTCGGATCGCGCTGGACGATCTCTCCCGGTTCGGCGCGGCCATGCTCGTCACGCGGGTCTGCCGCTTCCTCCTTGACGGGGGGTCGAAGGAAGAGACCCGACAGCACTTCGCCGCCGAGCTCGCCGATCTCGACGACAGCGGCCGGCGGGAGGTCGACCTGTACCTGGAGGACGACGTCCTCGAAGCCAAGTGGGGCACCGACACCGCAACCTTCTGGGTACGCCACGCAGCGGACGGGCCATGGCGCCTCGTGCTCAACCCCGCCGAGGCCAAGCCCTCGTACGGCGACCCCTACACCTGGCTGATGCCGGCAGAGGAACTTGCCGATCTGGGGCTGCGCTTCGCCGAAACCGCCGTCAAGGCGCTCCAGACCTGGCAGCCGAAGGACTCCTATGGGATCAGCAAGGCGGCCGACCTCCGCTGGGTGCATGCCATGTTGATTCACCTGCCCGAGGTGACACCTGCCGTCAGGAAGACGGTGCAGATCATGATCCGCGACGCCCGACGAGGCCAAGCTCGTCCCCGATCCTACGACTACCGGGCTCAGGAGGACCACCGGCAGTTCACCGGACTGCTTGACGCGATCAGCCGGATCGTCGCCGATCCCCTCCCACAAGCACCCGCCACCCGGCGCGCAGCCCTCGGCGATCCCGCGCAGGTGACGCCCCGGAGCCTGTCCGGCGTCACCCCGGAGGTCCTCGATGAGTACCTGGACCGGCACACCGGCGACGACCAGATCGTGGAGAAGGCCCTGCTGTCCTTCGCCTGGCGCAGCAGCTACCAGCACGACCCGTCCTTCACCGATGTCCTCGCGCGCCACTCGAACCCGCAGCAGGCCGTACACACCCTCACCCATGAGCTGCGCCGCAGGCTCGGCGGCAACCCCGCCAACCGGGAAGCCTGGGCGCAGCACATCCTTGCCCTGCCCGGCTGCCGCAGCGAGACCATCCTCGCGCTGCCCGCCTGGACAGCGCTCAAATCACGGGGAAGCCACAACGGCCGCACACACCCCACCGTGCTCGCTCTCGTGGCCGACGTGCTCGGCGACGACCGCCAGGCCTGGCGCCGACTCACCGAAAGCCCGATCAGCCACTCCGGCCCCAACGCCTGGCTCCGCCTCGGAGACATCCTCAACGCTGCCGCAGATGACACCGGCTGGCCGAAGCCGCCAGCCTCCCGATAAAGGCTCGAGCACCACGGGTCCGGGAGAAGGGTCACCTCGATGTTGCCGCGGGTGGAGTTCGAGTACGGGCAGACCCGGTGCGTGTCCCGCATGAGCTGGTCGGCCGTGGCCTGGTCCAGGCCGGGCAGGTGCGCGGTGAGGCCGACCGCCAGTCGTCGGGGGCGCAGCGCCACGGGTGGGTGAAAACCAGCGGGTTCGGCATTGGCGTGGTGAACCCGCTGGTGTAGGGGCGTCCTTCTGCTGAGGGTGCGTGGGTTCGTGGCCCTCACGCCCGAGTGAGGTCGATACCGAAGAACCAGGTGAGGGCTGCGCGGACGTAGCGGTCCCGCTGGTGGCACTGCTGATGCTTGTCCTGCCGGCACGACCCCGGCGGGAGTCGTCCCATCCCCGCTCGAAGATGGCGGGCGAGTGTGAGTACTTTGCCGACCGGCGGGACGTCGGCCCTTCAGAAGGGAACGTTCGGCGCGGTGAACCGCCTGTACCAGTCCCGCGTCTTCCCTCGCGACCGCCTACCACTCGCACAGGAGAACAGACCGTGAGCGACAAGGACGTTGAGCAGACCGACGAGCAGGGTTACGGGCTGGGGCCCTGGTGGATGGAGCTCGGGACAGTGGGCGCTGTCGCACTGATCGTCTTTGGGGGGCTCGTAGCAGCGTGGGTCTTCTTCCGGCTGCCCGGCACCCCAGAGAATCTCGCGACCGGCTACTACCAGGCCGCCAAGGTCGCCGCCGTCGGACTGGTGATTGCGGGAAGCGCCCTGCTGGGCCGCCGTCGCACCCGGACCGCGGCCGTCGAGGAAACTTACGAGCCAGAACGCGCATGACGCCACCGGCCGGTGGGTCGCGGTGGTAATGGGAGACAGGTCGCCGTATGCCTCCTGGCCGGCGACGAAGGTACTCATGCGTATGGTGGGTTCTCTCCTTTTCAGGTACGTCGGAAACGGGCGGGGCTGTCAGCTGTCCTTGTCCGGAAGTGCGACCGCCGCGCGAACGGGGGTCAGACGGTGGGCACCATGACCACTGACATCACGATCATCGCGCCGGCCTCGGCGGCCTGACCCTCGCCCGCGTCCTGCACGTCCACGGAATCCCGGCCACGGTCTACGAGGCGGAGCCCTCCCTAACTGCGCGCACGCAGGGCGGCATGCTCGACATCCACGACCACAACGGCCAACCGGCCCTCCAGGCGGCCGGCCTGCTCGACGAGTTCCGCGGCCTCGTCCTGGAGGGCCGCGAGGCGACGCGGGTCCTCGCCCCGGATGGGACCGTTCTGCTCGACGAACCCGACGACGGCACGGATGGACGCCCCGAGGTGCAACGCGGTGAGCTGCGGCGGCTCCTGCTCGACTCACTCCCCGTCGGCACCGTCCGGTGGGGCCACAAGGTCAGCAGTGTCCGTACGCTCGGCGACAGCCGGCACGAGGTGACCTTCGCCGACGGCACCACCGTCGTCACGAGCCTGCTGGTCGGCGCGGACGGCGCGTGGTCACAGGTCCGGCCGCTGCTCTCCGACGCCGAACCCGAGTACGTCGGCACGTCCTTCGTCGAGACCTACCTGTTCGACGGCGACACCCGGCACCTCGCCAGCGCGAAAGCGGTCGGCGGCGGGGCGCTGTTCGCGCTCGCGCCGGGGAAGGGGATCTCGGCTCACCGGGAGAGCGGCGGACCCTCCACACCTACGTCACGCTCAACAAGCCGCAGGACTGGTTCGCCGCTATCGATTTCACCGATTCCGCCGCGGCCACCGCGCGGATCACGGAGGAGTTCGACGGCTGGGCACCGGAGCTCACGGCGCTGATCACCGACGGTGAGACCACACCGGTCCTGCGCCCCATCCACACCCTGCCCCTCAGGCATCGATGGGAGCGCGTGCCGGGCGTGACCCTGCTCGGCGACGCCGCCCACCTCATGCCCCCGTCCGGCGAAGGCGCCAACCTGGCCATGTACGACGGCGCCGAACTCGGCAAGGCCATCGCCTCACACCCCGATGACGTCGAGGCCGCGCTGAGTGAGTACGAGCGGGCCCTGTTCCCCCGCAGCGCCGCGGCCGCCACCGAGGCCGCCGACATCTTCCGCCTCTGCTGTTCCGACGACAACGCACCCCATGGCTTGATCGACATGTTCACCAGGCACGAGTAGCCCGACAAGCTTTCGCCGTCGTGTGGGCCTCGGGCCCGGTGTCCTTGTTCTCACGGGCGGGGGCTCAGGGCTGGGCGTCGCCGAAGTCGGGGATGTCGGCGGACAGTAGGCGCTCGGCGCTGCCTTCGAGGATCTTGGCCGTCTCGGATGAGCCAGGATCCGCACCCATCGTTGTTCCAAACATCGCGCCGGCGATCGCGGTCAGGATCACCGGCGGCGGCCCGAGGCGGCGCCGGGGCGCCGGGGATCCCGACGGGCAGAGCCCCGGCGCCCAAGGGTAGGGGTTCCGGGGCTCTGATCGTCGGTGGGTCGGGTCAGTCAGGGTGTGGTGGTCAGGAGCCTGGAGGTTTTGGTGCGACCGCGCAGTTGGATTTGCCGGATTCGGCCGCTCCGTTGATCGCGGTGACGCAGAACTCGTAGTTCCACACGCCGGGGAACAGGTAGGCGGCCCCGGTGCTGGTGTCCATGGTTGACGAGTGCTCGTCCGCCGTGGACACGCTGCCGTCGTTGATGTTGCGGACCCAGATCCGGTGTCCGGCTGCCCCGTTTGAGGCGTTCCAGGTGAGCTTGACGGTGGTGCCGTCGGTGGAGGTGACCTGGAGGCCGGTCGGTGCCGGGGGTGTTCAGGCGCCGATGGTGACGGTCCCGCCGTATCCTGGGAAGCCTTGGCCGACGGCGTTCCAGGTCACCAGCCAGACTTGGTAGCGGTGGCTGCGCACCAGCCCGTCGATGTGCACCGACAGCCCCTTGACCGCGGTGCCCTCGATGTATGCGCCGGGGGTGTCCCTGTCCCAGATGATGATCTGGTAGCGGTCGATCGTGTCGGTGTAGGGGCCTGTCGCCGCGCTCCACGTGGCGTCGAGGCCGGTGGCGGTGGCGTGGGCGACGATTCCGCCGGGCGGTGGGGCGGTTCGCGGGTGCGCGACCGCGGTGACGATCGGAGACCAGTCGGACTCCCCGTCAGTGGCGTTGAGGGTGCGGACCTGGTATTCCCACTGCCAGCCGTCGGCGGTGAACGAGGTGTCGATGCGGTTCGCCGGCGGCGTGGACTCGGTCCAGGCGAAGCCCACGACCCTGGACCGGACGGTGTAGCCGCGGGCGCCGTAGACCTTGTCCCAGGTCACCGTGATCCCGGACGGGTTGGCCTCGGCTTTGACGTTGCTGGGCACGGGGGTCCGTCGGGCCGGGACGTTCGCGGGGACATCGGGCACGAAGGATCCGATGCCCCAGCCGTCGTGCAGGGTGCGCTCGTAGGCCTGGGCGATCTGGTACTCGCCCAGTGCGTTGGGGTGCAGACCGTCGTAGCCGGCCGGGCAGCTGTCAACCCCGCAGCTGTAGTTGCCGGCCCAGTCGACCAGCTTCACGGGGGACGTGGCGGTGCTCCACGACGGGATCGCGGCCTTCAGCATGTCGTTGTACGCGGCGGTCTTGACGGGCAGGTCGTCGCGGCCGCCGATGTGGGTGCGCTGGGGAACGTTGGCCAGGGCGATGTTGATGTCGGGTTTGGCGGCGCGGGCCTCGTTGACCAGCGCGTGCATGCTGTCGAGGGTCCCCGCGGAGTCGCTGACGAACCAGCCCATGTCGTTGAACCCGAGCCCGACCAGGAGAAGGTCGGGCTGGTACTGCTGCACCTGATCCTTTATCAGGTTCTTGTCCTGGGCCGCCTGTCGGCCCCAGACCGAGAAGTGGTTGCTGTTGAAAGGCAACTGCCCCTCGGCGTACGAGCCGCTGGCGCGGACTTCGCCCGACGAGGCGGAAACTTCCCCCTGCAGAAGGGGCGGGGTGGGGGGCGTCGGGGCGTCGGGCTCCCGGGTGCCCTTGTAGGGGCCGACGAAGTCGACGGAGACACCCTGGTTGAGGAACCACTGGCACAAGCGATAGCGCCAGGTCCAGTCGCCCTCGCGACCCTGGCTCATCGAATCGCCCACCACCATGACCTTGAGCGTCCCGCTCGGAAGGGAGCCGCCCCCTTGACCGCCCACGCCCCGCTGGAGTGCTTGGAGCCGTGAGACCAAGCCGGCGGACATGGCGTTGCTGAAAAGATTGGCCATGTACGTGAGCGGGGTCTCCCAGAACTTGTACGTCGTCGCCCAGCGTCGCAGCGTGGTCTGGACGTTGGCTATCACGCTGGCAGACTGGGCGGAGGCGAATTGCACGAGCGCTCCGCCGAACCCTCCCGCGACCGCACCCCAGATCGCGCTGCCCAGCGCGGCCCCCCAGGCTTCCGCGTCGATCGGCTTCTTGTCGAGGGAAGCGCTGATCAATTCGCCGATGCCCGCTGAAAATCCCCCGGCCACGGCTCCGCAGACCGGTGCGGCGGCAGGAGCTCCCACGTTGAAGAAGGCCAGGCACGCCGCTCCGACGACCGTTGCTATCAGGACGACGGAGAGGCCGGTGACGAACTTCTTCCAGAAGCCTGACCACCAGTGCGCCCAGTCCGCAGTGCCGATCTCGTGCGACGGCACCACGATCACGAGGCTGTGGCCGACGAATCGTATGGTTCCGTCGTAGTCAATGCTGTCGTCGGTCTTCAGCGGGTAGATCCCCACATCGACCTGCTCGGCCCGCTGAACGAAGGACTGGGCCAGAGAAAGCCCATGGGCCTGATCTGCGTGGGTGGTGTCGACCACTTCCTGCATCTTCTGCTGCAGCTGATCAGGGTGGTCCGTGAGGGCGAAGTCGATGGTCGCCACAACGTCGTTGTCGCTGCCGGCCAGTGAGCGAAGGGCCCCGGAGTCCTTCGCGCAGCCCACGCGGACCCCGGCGCCGTTGCGGTCGAGCGGCTTCTCGTCGAAGGACGTGGCCTGCATGGAGCAGCCGGTGGTATCCACCGCGGCGGCGGCCTGTTGGCTCACGTTCGGCAGGGCGGTACCGGTCACCGTCAGCGCCAGTGAGAGGAAGAGCGCAATGAGGAGACCACTCCCAAAACGTTTTCTTCTGATCAACCCTGGCCTATTCATGCTTTTCAACACTCCTGTTGCTTTTCGGTCGGAATCGAGCAGGGTGAGACAGGGAGCCGCTTCCAGGTCCGGGGATATGCGTGGCAGCACCGGCGTTGCCCGTGGAACGCGGCGTTCAACTTCCGGCGCGGGTCGAGAACGAGGCGGATCCGGCGGGTTCACAAAGCTCGAATTGTGCGCGGGCTGTGCCAGGGGTAGAAGATCGCCAGCCAGGAGAATTGAACCGCTTTCGCTTCATCGGCAGGCAATCGGGCTTCTCCGCTCTCAGCCGTGCCCCCCGGCCATGAGGGGCGTGCGGACCTTTTCGTGCAGTCGGTGAGTGCCCTCCAGCGGACTGCCTCCTCGCGGGTAGCCCGCCGGTCTCCCGCGAGGTGTTCAGCCCGCGGTTCAGACGGTCGCTTCGAGGGTGACCTCGATGTTCCCTCGGGTGGCGTTGGAGTACGGGCAGACCTGGTGGGTGGCCTCCACGAGCTGGTCGGCGGTGGCCTGGTCCAGGCCGGGCAGGTGCGCCGACAGGGCGACCTTCAGCGAGAAGCCTCCGTTGTCGAGGGTGATCAGGCTCACCGTGGACCTGACGGTCGACTCGCCCAGCTTCACCTTCTGCTGACCCGCTATCAGGCGCATCCCGTTGTGGAAGCAGGCGGCGTAGCCGGCGGCGAAGAGCTGCTCGGGGTTGGTCCGGTCGCCGCCGGGGCCGCCCATCTCCTTGGGGACCGCGAGGAGTTCGTCGAGCACCCCGTCGGCGGTGCGGACCTCTCCGTTGCGGCCGTCGCCGGTCGAGATCGCCTCGGTGGTGTAGAGCGTGGACATGGTGTCTCCATTCACAGGTATGCGGAAAGGGTGGACGGGTTGTCGGTTGCCGGACGAGTGCGTCCGTCCGGGGTAGTGGCCTGGGCGAGCAGGGTCAGCGCGGCCTGCGAGGCCGAACCCGCCGCGGCGGTGACCGCGACGAGTCGCTGTCCCCGCTCGTTCGGGACCGGCATGGCCTGCTGGGTGACATCCATCGGTCCGACGAGCGGATGCCGCATCCGGTAGGCCGCGGTGTCCCAGGCGCGGACCCGGTGCTCGGACCACAGCTCGGTGAACTCCGGGCTGTGCATGACCAGTTCACCGATCAACGCGGCGAGCAGCGGATCGTCGGGGTACCGGCCGACGGCGAGGCGCAGTCTGCCCACCGCGTCCCTGGCCTTCTTCGGCCAGTCCTCGTACAGCTCGCGGGTGTGGGCGTCCCGGAAGACCAGCCGCGCGGTGTTCGGACGCTCGGCCGGGTGCTCCGGGCTCCTCGGATCGAGGTGTCCGGCGAAGAGCGCGTGCCCGGTGCGGTTCCACGCCAGTACGTCGCTGCGGCGCCCGAGCACAATGACCGGGGTGTCCCCGAAGGCGTCGATCAGCTGCCGGGTCGTCTCGGTGATGCGCTCTGGTGCCGGCGGCTTGCGGGTTCGGTCGTTGCCGCCTTTGCGCCCTGCGCCGGCGAGGTCGTGCAGGTGACGGTGTTCGGTCTCGTCCAGGCGCAGTGCCCTGGCGAGTGCATCCAGTACCTCCGTCGACGCGCCCCGCGACAGCCCCTGCTCCAGCCGCGTGTAGTACGACTCACTCACCCCGGCCAACTGGGCGAGTTCGTCCCGTCGAAGGCCCGGCACCCGCCGCCGCTCGTCGAACTCCGGCAACCCGACGTCCGACGGCTGCAGTTGCGCCCGACGCGTCCTCAGGAACCATCCCAAGTGCGACTTGCTCTTCATGGACTTGAGTATGGACACGGGCAGCGGCTTGTGCCTGCCCCTGCCAGTGCCAGGCAACGCGGCTTGAGGTGGTGGAGCTGGGCACCGTCCAGCTTCAGGGCCTACTCGTCCACCCCGCATGACGCCTGATACCGCCTCATGGCAGCCGATCCGTGAGAGGCACGTCCTGCTCCTGCCCGGTCGTGGCGGACCAGCCGCCGAGCAGCTTCAGGCCGTCCTCGGCGGCGGTTCCGGGAGACGCGCTGTAGACGACCACGCTCAGGCCGCTTTCGTCCGGCAGGCTCATGGTCTCCTGATCGAGTTCCAGGTCGCCGACGAGCGGATGATTGAGGCGTTTCGTGCTCTCGCGGAAGACATACACGTCGCGGGATCCCCACATCACGCGGAACGCGTCGCTCCTGGTCGACAGTTCACCGATCAGGCTCGACAACTCCCGGTCGTACGGGCTTCTCCCCGCCTCGATGCGCAGCGCGCCCACGGCGAAACGGGCCATGTGCTCCCAGTCGGCGTAGAACCGCCTGGCCGCGGGGCTGAAGAACGCGAACCGGGCGACGTTCGCCCCGCAGGCCGAGTCGGCAAACATCTCCGAATACAGGGCCCTGCCCAGCGGGTTGGCGGCCAGCGTGTCGAGGCGGTTGTTCATCACGTAGGCCGGCAGCCCCGGCATCCCCTCGACGATCCGCGCCACGCTCGGCCGCACCGTCGGCCGCACCGCCCGCTGCCGGAGGCGGCGGGTGGGGGACCCTGCCAGTACCCCTCACAGCAGAGACTCCCCCGTCACGGCCGCCTGCCGTTGCATGGTGCGTACCGAGTCCCACATGAGGGCTCGAGTACCTGACCAACAGAAGGGGCACACGTGATGAGCAGCCAGATCGAGACGGTGGCGGAGAGCCCTTCGGATGTCGTGCGGGGGCTGTACGACGCATTGGGCAGGGGCGATGTGCCTGGTGTCCTGGCCAGGCTCGACCCCGAGGTCATCGTCGACGAGCCGAACCAACTCCCCTACGGCGGCGTGCACCGGGGCCGCGAGGCGTTCGTGCAGTCGGTCCTGGGCGCGATGTTGGGCTACGCCGACATCACCATCACCGATGCCGAGGTGTTCGAGGGCCCGGCAGGCGTCATCGGAACACTCACCGGAACGCTCACGGCCCACACCACCGGTGAGGAGTTCCCGCTGACCATGGTCGAGATCCACCGCGTCGAGGACGGCACGGTGCGCAGGATCGACGTCTACACGAAGAACCCCCACGAGCTCGCCGCGTTCTACGCGCGCGCCGAGACAGGTACCCGCTGACGACGACGCGCCTCCGAGTCCGGCCGAGTTGCCTCACGGCAGCGCGAGCAGCTCGGCCGACTCATGCCCGGGCTCCGGCCCAGGCCGTCATATCGACCTGCCGGCATCAGCAATACCGCGGCCGACCACCCGGCCTGCGTGCGGCTTCAAGCCGACTCGAAATCGTAGCCACGCGCACGACACAGCGAAGGAACCACCATGCCCACCACCTGGTTCATTACCGGAACCTCCGCAGGCTTCGGGCGACTGCTCACCGAACACCTCCTGGCTCGTGGCAACCGTGTCGCCGCCACGCTCCGCCGGCCCGAGGCTCTCGACGGCCTCCGCGCCGAGCACGGCGACCGGCTCTGGACCGCCCAGCTCGACGTCACCGACACCGAGCGAGCGCGTCGTGTCGTCAACGAGGCGTTCGAGGCCCTCGGCACGATCGACGTCGTCGCGAACAATGCCGGCTACGGCCTCCTCGCCTCCGCCGAGGAGGCATCCGACGAGCAGATCCGGCGCGTCATCGACACCAACCTGCTCGGCTCGATCCATGTCATCCGCGCCGCCCTCCCGCACCTGCGCGCCCAGGGACGGGGCCGCATCCTGCAGGTGTCCACCGCTGGCGGTCAGACGACCTATCCGAGCCTCGGCTACTACCACGCCTCCAAGTGGGGCATCGAGGGGTTCTGCGAGACCGTCGCCCGCGAGATCGCTCCGCTCGGCGTGAGCCTGACCATCATCGAGCCCGGCGCGACCCCCACCCGCTTCGGCAGCTCGCTCGACATCGCACCGCCGCTGCCCGAGTACGAGAACACCCCCGCAGCCGAGACCCGGCAGGCATTCCTGAGCGGGCACTTCCCGGTGCCCAACAGCGCGGAGAAGATCGCGGACGCGATGCTCGACCTCGTCGACTCCGGCGTAACTCCCCTCCGCCTCCCACTCGGCCCCGATACCTACGAAGACGTCCGCGCCGCCCTCACCGGCCGGCTCGCCGAGCACGAGGCCCATCGCGATGTCGCCCACTCGGTGGCGGCCACAACCGCCGGCTGACCCCCCGGCCGCGTCGTGCGCCGCTCCGCGAGCGACGCCGACCTGCCCGCCGCCTTCGCCGCCCAGTTCTCCCACTCCCACAGCTGCTGGCTGCTCACCTACCCCCTCGCCGGCTGGCTCGCGGCAGGAGCCGGCCTCCCGGTCACCGCCGCAGTCCTCGGCGTCATCGCACTGATCGCCACCACGGCCGCCACCGTCATCTGGCCCGCTCGCGACCCGGCGCGACTCGACCACGTCCACGCCGAGCTGCCCGCCGACCACCCCCACCTCACCGACGCCGACCCCGCCACCGGCGGCTGGCTGCACGGCCACGACTACGTCATCGACCAGCACCACCACCGCTGGCCCGGCCCAGACACGGCCACGGCGAGGACCAAGCCCGCCAATCAGCTCATCGGGCGGGCGTGGTTGTGGGCCTGGCCGGCGCCGAGCAGGTCGCGGGCCTCGGCGAAGGTGACCTCGACGCCGACGCGCGGCGCCATTGCTCGCGCTTGGCGGTCAGGCGACGCCGATGTGCTGGACGTGGCCTTCAGTCGGTTCGTGGACGGGCCAGCCGGGATTGCCGGTCTCGGCGAACCGTATCCACGATCGGTGGATCCGGGCGGCGAGTGGGGCGGGCGGTTCGGCGTTGCCGAGGAGCCCTCGTGGGCCGCGCAGCGATGGCAGGGACAGGCGGTCGAACACGAACGGCAACTCCATGACATGGCTGGCGCCCAGTCGCCCGTCGATCGCGTCGGAGCGCCAGACGAATTCGTAGCAGTACGTCCGCCCGGCCGCGGCGCTCGCGTGTGCGGCGGCCATCTGCCGAGTGCCGGCTGTGAAGAGCCCGTCACCGAGGATGGCGGTGCGCAGGTCGGCGGCTGGGGCGGACGGGTGCTGTGCCCGGTAGGCACGGATGGCTTCGTCGGGGTCGGGGTGGAACCTTGCCGCGGTGTCCCGGACATCGGCATCGGTGGTGCTCGCCAGGAGTCCCAACGGGGCCAGGTAGAGACTGCCCTCGTCGAGATTGGAGCCGATCAGCAAGTCGACCTCGCCTCCCCGGCCGGCGGCGACCGCGGTGGCCGGCTGGTGCTCGCTGACCAGGCTGAAGGAGGTGATGCCGCCGAGCGGGTCGTGGTGGGTGGAGGTGCGCAGGTCCAGGCCGGTCAGGCCGGCCGTGACGGCGACGAGGCGCTCGTCGGGGATGTCGGCCAGGGCTTTGACGGTGGGTTCGAGGTCCAGCTCGCGTTCAATCGCCGCGGTGACGATGCCGGCCTGGTCGGGGGTGAAGGCGCCGGTACCGGTGCCGCTCTGGATGATCGCTCGGCGGACGAGGCCGGCCGAGGCCGGGTCGGCGAGGACGCCGCCGACGATGATGGCTCCGGCGGACTGGCCGAAGAGCGTGACGTTGTCGGGGTCGCCGCCGAAGCGGGCGACGTTCTCCCGGATCCAGCGCAGGGCGGCCAGGACGTCGAGCATTCCGCGGTTGTCCGGGGCGTCGGGCAGGTGCAGGAAGCCGGGGATGCCCAGGCGGTAGTTGACGGTGATCAGGACGACGCCGTCGCGGGCGAAGGCCGTTCCGTCGTAGAGCGGTGCACGGCTGGAGCCCGCGACGAACCCTCCGCCGTGCACGAACACCATGACCGGCCGGGTCGGTCCGTCCGGTTGCGGAGCCCAGATGTTCACGGTGAGGTAGTCGTCGCCGCGCTGCCAGCCCGGGCCGAAGTAGGGCGACATGTCGAGGGTGCCGAAGGAGTCCCGGGTGGGCTGGGGCGCGGTCGGTCCCGGCCGCGTCGCGTCCCGGATCCCGGTCCACCGTTCGTGCGGGCTCGGCGCGGCGAAACGTCCGCGTCCGACGGGCGGCGCGGAGTAGGGGACGTCGAGGAAGACGGTCCCGGGGCCGTGGCGGCGACCGCGGATCGGGCCGCACGTGGTGGTGACGCTGGCGGGATCGGCGGGTGCCATCTCGGATCTCCTGGCTGCTGGTTGCTCATGTGGATGCCGCCGCTCCAGGGTGGCCGGAGCGGCGGCGGGATGGAGCCGGGCTCAGTACCGGGTGATCGGCGCCCACTTCTTGATCACGAATCCGCTGCCCTGGTCCTGGACTTCGAGGGCGCTGTGGCCGCAGAAGTGGGCTGGCAGGACGAGGGCGTTGACGTCGGCGGCCCAGCCGAGCAGCCTGCGGCGGGTTGTGCGGGCCTGGGCCGGGTCCTGGCAGAAGCAGCTGTTGTGGTCGGGGTGCATGACCTGCAGGGGGGTGTGCATCAGGTCGCCGGCGAACAGGGCCCGGTCGCTGCCGGAGGTCAGCTTGACGACGCTGGATCCGGGCGTGTGGCCCGGGGCTGCTTCCAGACGCAGGCTGCCGTCGATGGCGTGGCCTGCCTCCCACAGCTGCACCTGGCCCGCGGCGTGCACGGGCGCGACGCTGTCCTCGAAGACGTTCTCGTTGACGCCGCCGACGATGTCCGGGTTGTTCGCCGGGTTCCAGAACTCGAAGTCGGCCTTGGGCATCAGGTAGGTGGCGTTCGGGAACGTCGGTACCCAGGCGCCGTCGATCAGGCGGGTGTTCCAACCGACGTGGTCGACGTGCAGGTGGGTGTTGACCACCAGGTCGACATCCTCGGGCCGCACACCGGCGCGCGCGAGGTTGCCGAGATAGTCCAGCCGCAGGTGGTCCCACCCGGCGACGGCGGGGCGGGCCTTGTCGTTGCCGACACCGGTGTCGATGAGGATGGTCCTGCCCTCGCTGCGCAGCAGCCAGGTCTGCATCGCGACATGGACCATGGCGTCGTCGGCACCCAGGTGGTCGGGCACCAGTATGTCGCGCTGTTCCTGCCAGGCATGCTCGGGCAGGTCGGGGAAGAACTGGTCCGCGGGCATGATCGGACCGTGCATCTCCTCGATGCGGGTGATGGTGACATCGCCGAGTTTGAGCTCGTGCATGTTCTGCATGGTGTTCTCCTGACGTGCGGGATTCTTCGGGGGACCGGGGGCTGGCACGGTGTTATTCGTTCAGGTGGGCGAGGATCAGGTTGGGGTCCGTGGCGGTGACGTAGGCGGCGCTCATCACGTAGACGGTGTCGCCGCGCAGGGCGATCGAGGTGGGGTTCTGGAGGCCGTCGGCCGGGGTCAGCACGATGGAGTGGGTGCCGTCGGCCTGGATGAGGGCGACTTCGCTGGGACCGTTGAGAGCAGCCAGGATCTGGTCGCCGTGGCCGGTGAAGGCGAAGTCGTCGATCCCCGACAGACCGGCGGCCTCGGTCTGGACCGATCCTGCGCATCCGCCGGGGAGGATGGGGATGCGCAGGACGGTGCCCTTGTCGAGGTTGGTGGCCCATACCGCCCCGTCGTGGATCTTCAAACCATTGGCGCCGAGGAATCCGGTGGAGGCCAGTTCGGGGGCGGTGGACCACGCGGTGGGGGCACCGCCGCTGGTGGGCACGCTCCAGACGGTGCCAAGGACGGAGTCGGTGACATAGAGGGTCCCGCTCCGCGGATCCAGGGCCAGGCCGTTGGGCAGGCCGGTCGCGGGCAGCGCGGCGATGCGCTGCGGCACGCCGCCGGGGCGCAGGCGCCACACGCCGGTCAGGTCGGCGGTGCCGGTCGCGTACAGGAAGTACAAGGTGCCGTCGTGGGCGCGGACGATGCCGACGGTCAGGGGGGAGCCCAGGACCGGCGTGTGGATGCCGCCGTCGGCGGGCAGCGGCAGGGTGGCCAGGATGCGGATGGTGCCCCTGGGAGAGATCCGGGCGACCTGGCGGGCCTCGGCGAAGGTGACGTACGCACTGCCGTCGGGGGCCAGGGCGATGTTCTCCGGCGTCTGGCCCTTGGCGTGGTCGAAATGCAGGGCGATCCGTGCGTTGCTCAGCGGCGCGGAGAGGGCCGATGCCGGAGCCGGACCGGTCGTCGCGATCACGGCCGCGGACAGGACGGCAGCCGCAGCGGCGGTCTTGGACAGCTTCTTGACCATGATGCCTTCACTGTTTTCGGGCATGCGGCAGCGGTAAGCGGTACGCCGACGCACAAAAATGGGTGGATGGCTTCTGCCCGGGGCGCCATGCGCCGGGGGCTGCTTCGGGCAGCGGCCGGTTGTCGGCGTGCCTGGGTGGACGGGCGCTCGCAGATGTCGCCCAGTGCCCGGTGGTGTCTCGGGTCAGCCGGCCTCGGCCAGGGCCCCCGGTCGCACCAGGTCGCCCTGAGCGGTGATCTGGGCGAGCAGGGCCAGCGTGGTCCGCGCGGGCGAGTCCGCCTCCGTGGTGACGACCACGATGTTCTGACCCGGCCCCTGGCTCCAGGTCTGCTGCGTGACCGTCAGCGGGCCGACCAGCGGATGCCGCATCTCGTAGGCCGCGACAGTGAAGGCCTTGACACGGTGGTCAGCCCACATCGAGGCGAAGTCCGTGCTCCTCGCACTCAGTTCACCCACCAGCGCGTGCAGCGCGGTGTCGTCCGGGTACTGGCCCGCCACCAGGCGCAGATTCCCCACCACCGCCCTGGCCTTGCTCGGCCAGTCCGCGTACAGCTCACGGGTATGGGCGTCGAGGAACACCAGTCGGGCCATGTTGGGACGCTCCGCCGACCGGCCCGGGGCACCGGGATCCAGGTGCGCGGCGAACAGTGCATGGCCCAGCCGGTTCCACGCCAGGACGTCACTGCGGCGGCCGAGCACGATCGCCGGGACATCCGCCAGTACCTCCAGCAACTGACCGGTCGCCTCCGTCACCCGCTCCGGCGCGGACCGCCGGCCCCGGCCGGGGCCCTTGGTCGACCGGGCCAGATTGTGCAGGTGCAGACGCTCGGCCTCGTCCAGCCGCAGAGCCCGGGCGATCGCGTCCAGCACCTCCGGCGAGGCGTTCAGCGACTGCCCCTGTTCCAGCCGGGTGTAGTAGGAGACGCTCACACCCGCCAGCAGCGCCAGCTCCTCGCGCCGAAGGCCCGGCACGCGCCGCCGCTCCCCGTAGGTGGGTACCCCGAGATCCCCCGGACGCAGCTGGGAGCGCCGCGTCTGCAGGAAGTCCCCGAGCTGCACTTTTCCGTTCATGGATCCGAGTATGGGCCGAGCCGCAACACGCAGCCTGACCCTGGCGGGGATAGGCACCAGCGGGTCTGGCTCCCCGGCAGGAGCGGTGATGACGTGGGCGTCGCCGAACCGGCACCACTGCGCACGCACCCAGGAGGACGCCTTGAGCACCACCACCAGCGAACACGACCTCTTCGAGACTCTGGACGCGTCAGGTTTCGCCTTCACCAGACGCGCATGGGTCGATGCCGCACCCGACCGTGTCTATGACCTGGTCAGTGACGTGTCCGCGATCGGCCTCTGGAGCCCCAACGCGACCGACGTCACGTTCGACCAAGGTGCCGGGCCCCGGGTCGGCGCCTGGTTCAGCGGCCGCAATCAGAAAGACGGCAGGCAATGGACCACCCGCTCCCAGATCGTACGAGCCGACCCCGGCGCCGCCTTCACCTTCGTGGTCGGCGGCGCCGAAGACGGCATCGTGCAGTGGAGCTGGACCTTCCGCCCCCAGGGACGCGGAACCGTCGTCGAGCAGTCCTGGCAACTCCTGCGCCTCGACCCGGTGCTGGGCACCACCCGCGGCGACCTCGACGCACTCCGCGACTACATGACGAACAGCGTCGAAACCACCCTGATCTCCCTCGCCCAATGGATCGCCGAAGCGTGAGGTGCCCGGGTGTGGCTTCGTCGACCGTGGCAGGTGCGAGCGACTCGCCTGCCCGCGCCCCGCGCTTGGATCGCGTCCTGAAGAAGGTCGCCAGATCAGGACGACCACGCCGCCCTCTCGGGTGAGAAGCCGCAGCCTGCGGCCCAGCCCCACGGCCCCTGCTCCGAGTTCCCGTATGGCCTCATACGGCTCAATCGGGTGTCGCTCACCGCGATACGGGACGAGGCTGCGGTGGACGGCACGCCGGTCCAGGCCCTGAAGGTGCCGCCGCAGCTCAGCGAGCGTACCCAGTCGCTGGTGATCGCATGGTGGTCGCGTCGAGACGATCGCTGGAGAGGCAGGCAAACGAGAATCCGGCCCCAGAAACCAGGATAAATCAGCGCGAACTGGCCCCAGCTGCAGAAGATCACGCATAGCAAGTGCCAACCCGACACTGGCACTTCACCCATTCGGGAGAGTCGAGCCGCTGCAGCCATGGAGAATCCCGGTTGACTATCCGGCCCCAACTCCAACCCATTTACGGCGAGTTGACCACTCCAGCCCGCCCTCGGGCAGCGTTCCCAGGCCGATCAGGGCGCGACCACCATGCGATCACCACCCCGCGACACGCACAAAAAAGGCGCTTCCATCATTCCGATGGAAGCGCCCTCCGACCTGCGAAAACTCGCGGTCGGGACGACAGGATTTGAACCTGCGACCCCTCCCCAGCACCTATCACATCCACAGGGACCGGCGTGCTTCCAGGTCCTCATGTTGTGCCTGGCCACTGGTATATGCCGAGCCGTCACCGAACGCATGACTCGACGGCTCGGCAATCGGGCGTTTCAGGGCCGCCTGCGGTCGGCGTCGATCGGCATCCTGGATGGGTGATGACGCGTACTGCCACGTCGGGACCGGACACAGGCATCCCACCAGCAGCCGTCGGCCGAGGGCCCGGGCCGACCAGGTGATGGACGCCTCGCACGTCTACGTCGGCGCCTGCTGCCCGTACCTCATCGCCGCCACCCCGTCGCCACCCCGACCGCTGCTCATCGGCCACCGCATCGCGGCCCCGGCCGCGCCCTCCAGCCGCCACGTCTCGTGCCGCGCGGCGCACCCCACCGCTGGCCAACGAACAGGGCCGGGGCCCGCGCAATCATGCGCCGGCCCCGGCCCTGGTGGTAGCGGGGACAGGATTTGAACCTGCGACCTCTGGGTTATGAGCCCAGCGAGCTACCGAGCTGCTCCACCCCGCGTCGGTGAGATCACCCTAAGCGATGACCGTGCCAACACGAAATCGGTTTCCCGCACCGGGCCGCCGGGCCAGCCCACACTGGACGCCCACGGTCGGTGGGCAGTGGCAGCATCAGCGGCCCGCCGCACGCGCCGGCGCGCTCCGCGTCGCAGTCCGGGCACTCGGCGGCCCCGGCCGTTGCCTCCCTCACGCAACTCCGGCTCGGAGCCCGGACGGCCGCCGAGCGGTCCCTTGCACGTCCAGCACGGCGGCCGCGCTTCGCATGGGCCTCACGCGCGGCCTGCAGGGCGTCCAGGAGCGCGGCGTCTGGGCTGCGCGCCGTTCAGGATGCGGTCGGCTCCGCCTCTCTTCGCAGTCAGGACGCGCAGTCGCGGCAGATGGGCTGGCCGTTCCCGTCCTCGCCGGCGAGTTGGGCGCGGTGGTGGACCAGGAAGCAGGTCATGCAGGTGAACTCGTCGTGCTGAAGGGGCACGACTTGGACGGTGAGTTCCTCGCCGGACAGGTCGGCCCCTGGAAGCTCGAGGCCTTCAGCGGCCTCCGTGTCGACGTCGACCGCGGAGCCCTGCTTGTCATCACGCCGGCTTTTCAGTTCCTCGATGCTGTCGTCGCCGGCGTCGTCGCCAGTGTTGCGCGGGGCGTCGTAGTCGGTTGCCAAGGCGTACCTTCTCGTCAAGGGTCGGTTCCGGAGGGCGAGTCGTACCGCTTGCCCGGGCGGCGCAGTGCCGGCGCGCCGCGAGCGCGAACGGGCCGGTCGCAAGGCCAGTACCGCGCCTCGCGCCGACCCTACGCCGCCCTGGCCGCCGATCCCCGCCCCCGACGCCGGGCCCCGGCACAATGGCCGGCCGATGAGCGCCGAGGAACCGGCCTGCGCTGGCGCAACGCCAACGCCCGCCACCCCGACGTCCTCGCCGCCCAACGCAAGGAGCGCGCCCGCATCCGCAGCGAGAAAGGACTCCGCTGGGGCGGCAGACCTGCCCTCGCCGCGTGATCAAGCAACCCGGCGAAACCCATGCGGTCACAGCACCGGCCCCTGTCAGGCCTTCAGAGCGCCAAGCGGCAGGTACCGGGCCGACCGCTCCTCGGCGAAGAAGTCCAGCAGCAACCTGCTGACCAGCTCAGGCTTCTCGATCGGCGCCGCGTGCGAAGTGCCGGGCAGCACCGCGAGTTGGGCGTCGGGCAGCGCCTTGACCATGGCGGCGCTGTGCTCAATCCGCACACCGTCGTCGTCACCCTGCATCACCAGCACCGGCATGGGCAGCCCGGCCAGGGCGTCGAGCCCGATGTCGGGCTCCTCGCGCCACATCTGCAGCCACTTCCCGAAGACCACCGGGAAGTGCCCGGGCCCGTCCGGCGAGAGCGGCTCGTACTGCGGGCGGAACATCGACTCCAGCAGCCCTGTGTTGGCCTCGTCGAGCATCGCCAGGTCCGCCTCGGTCCCGCCGTCGCGGCAGACTCCGGTGCTGATCAGCACCAGCTTGCGGACCAGGTCCGGGCGGCGCAGAGCGAGCCGCAGAGCGACCGTGCCGCCGGCGCTCCAGCCGACCAGATGCACCGGCCCGGCGCCCAGGGCCGCCAGCAGGGCCTCGGTGTCCTCGGCCATCAGCTCGCTGCTGACCGGCCCCGGCAGGTCGTGGGTCCGCCCATGCCCGCGCCGTTCGGGCGCGTAGACCCGGTACCGCTCAGCCAGTGCGGCGAGTTGGCCGAACCAGCTGTCGGCGGTCACCCCGCCGCCGTGCAGCAGCACGACGGGATCGCCCTCGCCGAGCACCTCGCAGTAGGTCCGCAGACCGTTGACCGTCAGGTACTCCCCCATGCCCCGCGCCCTTTCTCGGTGACCACTTGAGCTTTGCTCAGGTACAGCCTACACAAGACACTTGAGCTAAGCTCAAGTCCTGTGCGACTCAACCGGGAAGACGTCATTCGCAACGCGGTCGACCTCCTCGACGAGGTCGGGCTGGATCGGCTGACCACGCGCGCCCTGACCACCCGGCTCGGTGTGGCCCCCGGTGCGCTCTACTGGCACGTGCGGAGCAAGGCCGAGCTGCTGGGCGCGATCGCGGCCGAGATCATGCGGCCAGCGTTCACCGATCCGCATCAACGGCAGGGTGATTGGGCGGAGCAGACCGCCGCGTTCGCGCACCGCACCCGCCGAGCCATGCTCGCCCACCGCGACGGCGCCCGGGTGGTCGCGGGCCATCTCCCGCTCACCCCGGATTCCCTGGAAGCGACCGAGGCAGGCCTGGCCCTGCTGCGCGCCACCGGCCTGCCACTCGCCCGAGCAGCTCACTTCGGGCATACCGTGGCCTGCTATGTGACCGGCTTCGTCCTCCAGGAGCAGGCCGCACCGCCCATGGCAGCCCCGATGCCCGAGATCACCACGGAGCACCACCCCAACCTGGCGCGATGGACGGCCGAGAAGCCGTCTGACAGCGAGCAGTCCTTCACCGCCGGCCTTGACCTCATCCTGGGCGGTCTGCGGGCGAGCCTGGCACACTGACCTCCCACCGTGCGGACAGCGCCCAAGTGCTATGAGCGCAAGCCGGTGAACCTATGCGGTCACAGCACTAGCTAGGGCCTGTATCGAGTCCCGATCAATCTGCCCTGTCTGTCCTCACGGATAGGCTGACCGGCATGTTGCGAACGCTTCCGTCCCTGATCACCGAGAAGGCGGCCCTGTCTGTCGCTGGAGCCGGCCTCCTTCGGTACGCAATGGGGCCGGCCTTGATCGGGGCGGGAGCTGACGCAACCGTCGTCATCGTCGAGTCCGGGGACAATCCGAAGGTCAGCGGCGTCCAGGACTCCCTCTGGGTACTTCTGCGCGGGGATCGGATTCCAGAACTCCACTCCAGGTTCGAGTTCCGAGGTGCCTTGCCCATTCACGTCTTCGCGCGACTGGAAGAGGGCTGCCTCCCGCTCGGCACCGCCCAGTGCAGGGCGATGCCGTCGGCACCGGCTTACTTCGACCGTGCCGAACTGAGGCTCAGCCAACCGCTGACCCGCGAGATGCTGGATGCGGTCCGGCCAGTCCCGTCACCTGGGCCGGTGCCAGACGTGGACTGGATCGACCTCGTGGAATCAGATCCGAGCCGGGCCTTGGAGTCGTTCGTCCTCGGCTGGTTTCCCGAAGCGGAGTCGGCTGACGACGAGACCACGGCAAACGAACTGGACAACCTGCCAGAGGCGTTGGCCGCCTTCCACCGCCTGGCCCGCCTCCGACCGGCCATCCACAGATTCATCGACCCAGTACTGAAGAAGCCCAGGCGTGCATCCGGGCCACTGGGCGACCGACTGATCTTCGCGATGTGGAACGGGGCCAGCAGGGACTGGTCCATCCCCTGGCCGCTGAATAAGCCGGACGAGCCCGATCCACGTGTGTGGTTCACCGAAGACCCCGATGATCCGAACCCGGAGACGACCCTTGAAGAGGAACCGCTGAGCCGCTTCCTCCTGCAGTTCACCCTCAACGGAGCCATGAGTGTCGCCCCCTACGGCGCTCGCACCTACTGCATGCCGACCGCGCGCCTTGACGCGCTGTGGAAGCTGCTGCGCCCCGTACCCCTCAGTCCCTTCATGCCGACCTACGCGGCCGAGCGGTTTTTCGCGGCGCCGGGACTTCTCGCCCGCGTCAGCGGCGACGAGGACGAGGACGAGGACGAGGACGAGGCAATCGTGGGCTTCAGCGCGCTTCACCGCGGGACCCTGACACCGCTGCTCGAACACGGTTTCCGTTGGCACCGGTTCGGCGGGTGAGGCATTAGCCCCCGATGAGGTCGCATGTCTGCCCGTGGGCGGGGCCGTTTAGCGTGAGGTCTTTGACCAGATCATCGACGCTCGTAGGTGGAGTCCAGCGATATAGCTCTCAGGCGCCCTGCAGCGGCTCGGCGTCGCGGGGTCGAAACCGCGGATTGATCACGACTCGATACGCGCCCTAGTACTGCAATCACAGTTACTGGTGGGGTAGTTGCGAGGTCTGCCGGTGACTGTGGTTGTGTTCTGTCGTGTCTGTGGATCTCGGGGTGGGACAGATCGGGGCCTGGCAGGAGACGCTGTCTGGGCTGCATGAGCGGTTCGCTAGGCGTTTTTCCAGGTCGGAGCCGCGTGCGCGGGCCCTGACGTATATGGCGGGGTTGATTGCGCCACTGGAGCGGAAGAACGGGTGGACACTGGCGGAGCGAGCGGGCGAGGGGCATCCGATCGGGATGCAGCGCCTGCTGGGCGAGGCGGACTGGGATGCGGACGGTGTCCGCGACGACGTGCGGGACTTCGTCGTGGAGACGATCGGCGCCAAGGACGGCATCCTGATCGGCGACGACACCGGTTTCCTGAAGAAGGGCTCGCGGTCGGCGGGTGTGCAGCGGCAGTACACCGGGACGGCGGGCAGGACGGAGAACTCCCAGATCGGCACGTTCCTGGCTTACGCCTCGGCCAAGGGCCGCGCGTTGATCGACCGGGAGTTGTATCTGCCGGCCTCGTGGACGGACGACCGTGAGCGCTGCCGGGCGGCTGGTGTGCCTAATGAGGTGCCGTTCGCGACGAAGAACGAGCACTTCCGGTGGATGCTGCAGCGTGCGATCGACGCCGGGGTGCCGTTCGCATGGGTGACGGCGGACGAGGCGTATGGCCAGGTCAAGCACCTGCGTGTGTGGCTGGAGCAACGCGGCGTCGGGTATGTGCTGGCCACCAGGGTCAACGACACGGTGATCACGACCGGGTGGCGTGAGGTCCGGGTCGACGAGCTGGTCGCCGATCTGCCGAGGCAGGCCTGGAAGCGCCTGTCCGGCGGCAAGGGCTCCCACGGCGAGCGGATCTACGACTGGGCCCGGGTGGCGATCCGCCCTGTGTGGGAGGACGGCGTCGGGCACTGGGTGCTGGCCCGCCGTTCGGTCAGCGACCCGACCGAGATCGCCCACTACGTGTGCTACGGCCCCGTCACCACCCGCCTGAAGGACCTGGTCAAGGTCGCCGCGGCCAGGTGGGCGATCGAGGAGTCGTTCCAGGTCGCGAAGAACGAGTGCGGCCTGGACCACTATCAGGTCCGCCGCTACGACGCCTGGTACCGGCACATCACCCTGTCCATGGCCGCTCTCGCCGCGCTGACCGCGATCCGTGCCGAGGAACTGGAAAAGGGGGCTGCCGATTAGGACAAACCACCCTGATACCCCTGTCCGTCGCAGAGATCCGCCGCCTCATCGGCCTGGTCCTCCAGCCCCATTACCTCACTCCCGCGCATCATCTGCGCTGGTCATGGTGGAGACGCCTCAGCCAGACCCGGGCCCGCCTCAGCCACTACAAACGCCGAGGCCACACCCCATAACTGTGATTGCAGTACTAGGAGCGTGGGTCAGTAACAGGCAGTTGATCGAGCGAGTGTGATCGCCGGTTACCGGGCGTCTGTCCGGTCCTGTGTGCCGGTGGCGGGTGCGGGCCCTGCCGCTCACCCTGATGGACACCGGCCGATGGGGCCATGGCTTGGGAGACTGCGGACACCATGCCGAACGGCACGGCCCGGGTGCCCGCGGACTCCGACGGTATGCCGATCGGCACATGGTCCCCTCCCGGCCGTTGGACGAGGCTGGAGCCGGCACCGCATCCGTTCGGATGTGCCCCACCGCTCGGCCGTACGGTCTCCCGATCGACTTCTCCGGACCGGTACGCGCTCGACGGCAGCCTTTGACCCACGAGACGACTCCCGCCCAGGGCGGTGAGGGAGAGGACGCCCGCGATGGCCGGACCAGTCGTTGAAACGCACCAGGGGGAAAGTCCGGCGGCGTCCGCGCCGGCCGTTTCCCGTCGCTGGTGGTCCAGGTGGCCCGAGTGGTCCTCGTACCTGGCGGTGGCGTGGTCTCTGCTCTACGGGCTGGCCAGCCTGTACTGGGCCGTGGGAGGTGCCGGGTACCCCTTCCGAAAGACGGTCGACGACCGTGCCTCGGCGTCGCTCCTCGAGCCCAGCAGCGCCTCCGTGGTCGCGCCCGTGATCGCGGTGTTCTGCGCGGTCGGCGTCCTCGTCGGGGTCCTCATGGTGCGGGGCCGGGGAACCGCCCGGCAGCGCAAGGCACTGCTGGCCTACGGATGGCTCTCCGCCTGCCTGCTGACCTTCCTGATTCCCGACTACTCACTGCTCGGTCTGCTGGCGTTCTCGCCGCTGCTCCTGGTGTTCGCCTTCACCGGGGTGCCGGGGCACCAGACCATGGGCGACATCCTGTACTGGCACCGCGAGAACCTGGTTATCGTCTTCGCTGGCGGTCTACTGTGGGGCGCGATGACGCTGGCGTACCAACGGCGCACCAGCGGGCAGTGCGTACGGTGCGGGCGCGGCGCCGGGGCTGCCGCGGCGTGGACCGAGGCGGCCACCGCGCTGCGCTGGGGGCGCTGGGCGGTGTGGACGGCGGTGATCTCGACCCTTCCCTACGACATCACCCGGCTCGCCTGGTACTTCGGCTGGCCGTTGGGGATCAACGACGCGTTCCTGAAGAACATGCGGGACACGCCGCCCATGCTGGAGATCGGCCTGGGGCTGGGGATCGTCTCCACATTGGGCAGTCTCCTGACACACGGTCTGGTCAGCCGGTGGGGTGAGGTGTGGCCGCGCTGGGTGCCCGTCAAGAGGGGCAAGAAGATCCACCCGGCCACCGCGATCGTTCCAGCCTCGATCGTGTCGGTCGTCCTCATCCCCGGCGGGCTGATGAACATCCGAGGCTACGATGCCGCGATGCCGGGCACCAACGGACCGGGCATGTTCTGGCTGCTCTGGGGAGCGGCCCTGGGCATCGCGACCTACTCGTACCACCTGCGACGCCGTGGCCGGTGCCGGTACTGCGGACAGGGGCAGTGCTTGCCCACGCCGTGACAGGCGGCACCCCGGCACCCGCTGTTTCGGTCGGGTAGCCGGGAGGAGTCTCACCTCCCGGCCCCCACAGATCCGTACGTAAACCTCTCGGTTTATACGGCTCTTGTCATCCTGGTCACCAGACAGCGGGCATGGTGATGGTCCACTTCCAGTGCGCGAACAGCCTCGGGAACTGCTTGGTGACCCTCAGCCACGCCTGGTGGGCTTTCTTCCTTGCCCGCAGCCGCTTGTACTTCGAGCGGACCCAGCGCATCAGGTAGGCGTTGATGCGCGTCAGGAGCCGATACAGCTTCGACTGGTAGAACCGGCCGTAGTACTGCATCCAGCCCGCCACGATCGGGTTGATCTCCCTGGCGAGCTCCTTCTCGGTGAGGTTGACCCTCTGGTGCAGCCGCCAACTACGGACGACCGCGCCGATCCTCTTGAGGGCATCGTTGCTGATCGCAGGCAGGAAGGAGAGGAACCGCCTCCCGTTCTTGTCCTGCGCCCTACGCGGCTGGAACGTGAACCCCAGGAACGTGAACGCGACGTGCTCGTACGAGCCGTGCCGCGAACGGTCCTTGCAGTACACGATCCGGGTCTTGTCGGGATGCAGCCGCAGCCCGACCTCCTCCATCCTGTCCCCGAGCGCCGCCAGGACCTCGCGGGCCTGGTGCTCGCTGACGCAGTGCACGACCGCGTCGTCTGCGTAGCGTTCGAACTGCACGCCTGGGTAGTTCCGGGTCAGCCAGGCATCGAACGCGTAGTGCATGAACAGGTTCGCCAGCACAGGTGAGACCGCTGAGCCCTGTGGGGTTCCTCGGTCTCGCAACTGCAGAGTTCCGTCGGGCAGTTGAAGAGGCGCTTGGAGCCACCGCTGAACGTACAACTTCACCCAGACGGCGTCAGTGTGAGCGTCCACGGCCTTGACGACGAGGTCCCACCGGACGCTGTCGAAGAACTTCTGGATGTCGAGATCGATCACCCAGTCCTTCTTCCAGCAGCGCTGCCGGCAGCGTTCCACCGCATCCAGGGCCGATTTTCCAGGCCGGTAGCCGTAGGAGTCCTCGTGGAACACAGGGTCCACGCGAATGCCCAGATGCCTGGCCACCACGGTCTGGGCAACCCGGTCAGCGACAGTCGGAATTCCTAGAATTCTCGTGCCGCCGCCGTGCTGCTTCGGAATCTCCACCGCACGCACCGGAGGCGGGAAGTAAGCCCCCGACGACATTCGATTCCAGATCTTGTACAGGTTCCCCTGCAGATCGGCCTCGAAGTCGGCGATCGACTGCCCATCCACCCCAGATGCACCCTTATTCGCCTTCACTGCACGCCAGGACTCCCAAACCTCCCACTTCGAAATATCGAACGGCTTGCCTTGCGCTTTCAGCTCGTCCACCCAGCTCCTCCCGGACATTCCGGTTGACCGACCGAACAACAGCCACGGATGACCCGGCCCCTTCGCTCCGCCCCCCGTTACAGGAGCCTCACAGCTACTACGAACCGGTCCGCCAGCGCACCCCGCGACGGTACTCAAGCCCTACAGGGCACACCTGACTCGGGCACTCCCTCTCGCCGCCACAAGGGCGGTCGGTGTCGGGGCACGCCTTCTCACGTTCCACGCAGGAGCAGCAGACCGGACTCGCGTCGCCTCCATGCCGGACACCACCTGGCCAATAGACGGGCACCCGCCAGGCTCATCCCGGAATTGTTTCCACACCCCGGTTTCGATGTCATCTACTGATTTTCGACACGTCAGCGGCGATTCGCTTGCGCTCGCCTTTTCGATCCCCACCTGACGTCTCGAAGACGCCTTTTCCTCGATCGCTCACCACGACGGTCTTCAGCCAACGCAGCACGAGGCGGTTTGGAGCCTCCCCCCGCAGGGCGACTCCGAAGGGCCACAACCTTCATCTCCCACGCAGCATTGCAATCAGAGATGTCTACCTACATAACATTCCTCCTGCATTCGTGACACACGGAAACGATCTCCAGCCGGCTGCCAACCCGCCCTGCTCACCGCCACTCGTGAACGCCCGTCCGCAGTGGCCGTCCCCCTCATCTGCTGAACCATTGCACCCTCGCTCGGCTACGGCCCAGCGGGGGTGCTTCTCGTCCCCGGAGCGGGTGACCTGCGTGCGGATCGTGATCATTCATGCGAGATGATCCCGGTATGCGTGATCAGGAGTGGCTGTTCGAGGCCGAGCTGGTCGAGCCAGAGCAACCGCTGCCGGCGTCGATGGTCGGTCGGAGCGGGGCCGTCCGACCTGCTGGCCGGCCTGCTCGACCACGCCGCGACCCTGTTCGCGCGGCTCACCGTCGCTCTGGCCGCCGTCCACGCCGTCCCCGTCACCGAGATCCGCGACGCGCTCACCGTCGACCTGAACCTCGCCCGCGGAACCCTCGAACTGCGCCGCGGCCTGCTGCGGCACACCCTCTACCTGGAGGAGCTCACCCACCGTCTCGCCGCCGACTGGCTCACCTACCGCCACCGCCGCTGGCCCGCCTCCCTCAACCCCCACCTGCTGGTCAGCCAGAAGACCGCACTCGACCCGGACCTCCCGGCCGTCAACAGGAACTCCCTGCGCATCGGCCTGCCCGACGGACTGACCCTGGAAAAGCTGCGCCAGGACCGCATCCTCGACGAAGCCTTCGCCACCGGCGACCCGCTCAAGCTCATGCGACTCTTCGGGATCACCGACGTGACCGCCATGCGGTACGTCGGCGCGGCCTACCCGGAGCGCACCGCGAAGCTGCCCCGGTAGCCGGCCGATGCCGCCCGGCGCGCTGTCAGCGTGACGCGGGATCAGGTGACACCAGGCCGCGAGGTCCAATGGTGCGGTCGGGTCGGCGGTCGCGAGGTGGATGACGGTGCCCGGCGGAGCGTGGGAGATATGCCCGCGCAGGTGCAACGGCAGGGCCGCGCGGAGCATGCCGGTGCCGTCGACCACGAGCGGTTCGCCCCGGGGCGGTGCGTCGCGCTCACGCGGCGCCGGCTTCGACGGGGAGGTCGTTCAGGCGCCATTCGAGCATGCCGTCGACGAGACGGGCGGCGCGGCGCCCCCGGGTGGCGAGCAGGCGGACGGCGTCGTGGGACAGCACGCAGTTGGTGCCGCGGCAATAGGCGACGACCTCGGCGTCGGCGGGGAGTTCGGCCAGGCGGGCTTCGAGCTGGTCGAGGGGGATGGACAGGGCGCCGGGGATGTGGCCGGCGGCGTACTCCTCGGCGGGGCGGACGTCGATGACGGTGGCCGTGCCGGACTTCACCCGTGCCAGCAGTTCCTCGCGGGTGAGGTGGTCGGTGTCGTCGGGGCCGAGGTAGTGGGTGCGGGCGTGCTCGGCGGCGGCCTGGTGGGTGCGAGCGACCTGCTGCAGCAGCGCGTAGAGGGCGGCGACGTCGTCCCCGGCGAGGCGGTAGTGGATGCGCACCCCTTCGCGGCGGGTGGCGACGAGTCCGGCCTGTTTGAGGGCCTGCAGGTGGGAGGAGGCGGTGGTCAGGCCGAGTCCGGCCGCTTTGGCGAGGGCGTCGACGCTGCGCTCGCCCTGGGCGAGCAGGTCGAGCAGTTCCAGGCGCTTGCCGTTGGACAGTGCCTTGCCCGTGCGGGCGAGGGCGTCGAACAGTGCGGCCTTGCGGGTCGGGTCTCCCATTTGCTTCCTCCAAGAATCCATGGATTATCGTAATACGAGTCGGATGGAGAGGCCACCCGGCCCGCACCATCGTGGAGGACACCGTGAGTTTCGCCGACGAGCACCTGACACCCCTGGTCGATCCCGGGCTGGGCAACAGTGCCTACCTGGTCGACCTCGGCGACGGCCGGGCCCTGGCCGTGGACGCCTCCCGCGACCTGCGGGCCCTGCGCCAGGCCGCCTCGGCGCGGGGCCTGAGGGTGGCGTTCGCCGCCGACACCCACCTGCACGCCGACTTCCTGAGCGGTGCGCTGCAGCTCGCCCACGACGACGGCGCCACCGTGCTGGCCTCCGCCACCGGGCACCGCGCTTTCCCGCACACCCCGCTCGCCGACGGCGACGAGGTCGACCTCGGCGGACTGACCCTGCGGGCCCTGGCCACCCCCGGCCACACCGACGAGCACCTGTCGTTCCTGCTCCTGGACGGCTCGCGCGAACTGGGGGTGTTCACCGGCGGCTCGCTGATCGTCGGCTCCGCGGCCCGCCCCGACCTCCTCGGCGCCGACCGGGCCGAAGAGCTGGCCCACGCCCAGTACCGCTCCCTGCGCCGCCTGGCCACGCTGCCCGATGAGACGGCGGTGTGGCCGACCCACGGCGCCGGGTCCTTCTGCTCCGCCCCGCCCGGAGCCGAGCGCACCACCACCATCGGCGCCCAGAAGCGCGCCAACGAGCTGCTCGCCGCTCCCGACGAGGACGCCTTCGTCGCCCGCCTGCTGGGATCGCTCGGCTCCTACCCCGCCTACTTCGCCCGGCTGGGTGAGCTCAACCGCCAGGGCCCCGGCCTGATCCCGGGCGAGCCGGTGCTGCCGGCCCTGACCGCGGCGCGGGTCCGCTCGCTGATCGCCGACGGCGCCCGCGTCGTGGACGTCCGTTCCACCGCCGAGTTCGCCGCCGGCCACCTCCCCGGCGCGATCTCCATCGCGCTGCGCGACGCCTTCGCCACCTGGCTCGGCTGGCTCCTGCCCGACGACACCCCGCTGGTCTTCGTCCACAGCCCCGGACAGGACCTCGCCGAACTCACCTGGCAGGCCCGGAAGATCGGCTACGACCGCCTGGCCGGACACCTGGCCGGCGGCATCGACGCCTGGACGGCCGCGGGCGGACAACTGGAGACCATCGACCTGATCAGCCCCCGCGAGGTGGCCGACCGCCCGGTGGTGGATATCCGCCAGACCATGGAGCACACCGCCGGACACATCGCCGGCGCCCGCCACATCGAACTCGGCACCCTGACCGCTCGCGCGGACGAAGTCCCGGCAGGAGCGGTGCTCGCCTGCGGGCACAGCGAACGCGCCATGACCGCCGCCAGCCTGCTGGCCCGGGCCGGGCAGCGCCACCTGGCCGTCCTCGACGGAGGGCCCGCCGACTGGGCCGCCGCCACCGGCCGTGACCTGGAGTACGGAGCATGACCACCACCGCCCCCGCCACCACCGCGACCCCGCCCACCGGCATACGCCTGGGCCTGCGCGCCAACCTCGCCCAGTTCGCCCTCCTCGTCGCCGTCAACGCCCTGGTCGGCGGCATGCTCGGCCAGGAACGTACCGTCCTGCCACTGCTCGCCGACCGCACCTTCCACCTGTCCGCCTACACCGCCGCGCTGACCTACATCGTCGCGTTCGGCGCGACCAAGGCGATCACCAACTTCTTCGCCGGGACCCTCTCCGACCGGTACGGCCGCAAGCCCGTCCTGGTCGCGGGGTGGTTGTTCGCGCTGCCGGTGCCGCTGCTGCTGATCTGGGCACCGTCCTGGGGCTGGGTCGTCTTCGCGAACGTACTGCTCGGCGTCAACCAGGGCCTGGCCTGGTCGACCACCGTCATCATGAAGATCGACCTGGTCGGGCCGGGGCGCCGTGGCCTTGCGATGGGTCTCAACGAGGCCGCCGGCTACGGTGCGCTCGCCGCCACCGCCATGGCCACCGGCGCCATCGCCGCCCACTGGGGCCTGCGCCCGCAGCCGTTCTTCCTCGGCATCGCCTACGCCGCCCTCGGCCTGGGCCTGTCCGTCCTCGCGGTACGCGAGACCCGGGAACACGCCCGCGCCGAGGCAGCCCTCCACCCCGCGCCCGCGAACCCGGACCACCACGGCGAGCTGACCACCGGGCAGATCGCCCGCGCCGTCAGCCTCACCGACAAGGCGCTGTCATCGGCGAGCTGGGCCGGGATGGTCAACAACCTCAACGACGCCCTCGCCTGGGGCATCTTCCCCCTGCTCTACGCCGCCCACGGCCTGCCGATCGGGCAGATCGGCCTGCTCGCCGCCCTCTACCCCGCCGTCTGGGGGCTGGGCCAGATCCTGACCGGCTGGTGGTCCGACCGCATCGGCCGAAAGCACCTCATCACCGCCGGCATGCTGCTGCAGGGCGTCGCGATCGCCCTGGTCGCCCTCGGCACCACCTTCCCCGTCTGGGCGCTCGCCCAGGTCCTGCTGGGCGCCGGCACCGCGATGGTCTACCCGACCCTGCTCGCCGTGATCGGCGACGTGGCCCACCCCGCCTGGCGGGCCCGCGCGGTCGGGGTCTACCGGCTGTGGCGCGACGGCGGCTTCGCCGTCGGAGCCCTGCTCGCCGGAACCCTCGCCGACGCCTACGGCCTGACCACCGCGATCTGGGCCGTCGCCGCCCTCACCGCCACCGCCGGTCTCGTCGTCGCACTGCGTATGTACGAGACCCGCCCACAGGGGTGAACCCGGTCCGGCGCGGCTGCGGGCTGCCCTTGCGGCCTTCGGGATCGCCTCTATCCCCACGCTGATGGTGGTGCGCGACGGTCTTGTGCTGCACGCGCAGGCCGGGGCGCTGCCCGAGCCCGCCCTGGAGGAGTTGGTCGCCACGGCGCGCGAGGTGGACACGGACGAGGTGCGGCGCCAGGTGGAGGCCCAGTCCTCGTAGCGGCCACGCGCCGTCCCGCGCCCAGGCGCCGGGTCCGCCGACTCTGATCAGTCGGCGAATCCGGCCCCTGCCGTTCCGATGCCGCTGGACGAAAGCGCGCCATCGCACCCCCCTTGGATACCCCCATAGGTATTTGACGGGGGTGCCGTGGTGGAGTTACCTTCGAAATCAAGATGCCCCGGGGGGTATATGGAGGACAGACGTGACCCGAGAGATCGACCTCGACGCCTTCGTCTCGGCCTGGGCCGATGGCGGCCTCGTCCTGGACGTGCGCGAGCCGGACGAGTACCACGTGGGACACGTGCCCGGCGCACTGCCCGTCCCGCTCGCGAAGCTGCCCACCTGGGCCGACGCCCCGACGGACCGGCCGGTGTACGTGATCTGCGCGAGCGGCAACCGCAGCCTGATCGCCGCCGACTTGATGCACGCCCGCGGTGTCGACGCCCGCTCGGTCGCCGGCGGCACCCGCGGCTGGGCCCGCGCCGGACACCCCCTCGCCACCGGCCCGCACCCGCACTGACCCGCCCCCGCACCGCCCGGCGCACTTTCGCCCCTTGGTTCACCTGAAGCCGCGGCCCGTCGCCGACCGGCCGCAGCCTCGCCCTACCCGTTTCCATACCCCACCCGGTATATCAGGCCCCGCGTGGGCCCACGATCGGAAGGTTGATCCCCGTGTTCTTCGCCCAGTACTACCTTGACTGCCTCTCCCAGGCGTCGTACATGATCGCCGACGAGTCCACCGGCAGGGCGGTGGTCGTCGACCCGCGCCGGGACATCTCCGAGTACCTGGCCGACGCCCAGGCACGCGGCTTCACCGTCGAGGCCGTCATCAACACCCACTTCCACGCCGACTTCGTCGCCGGCCACCTGGAGATGGCCGCCCGCACCGGCGCGTGGATCGGCTACGGGCAGCGGGCCGAGACCGAGTACCCGATCCGCCACCTCGCCGACGGCGAGCGGATCAGCCTCGGCGAGGTGACCCTGCAGATCATGGAGACCCCCGGCCACACCCCGGAGTCGATCAGCGTCCTGGTCTACGAACACGCCGCCGACCAGGTCCCCTACGGCGTGCTGACCGGAGACGCGCTGTTCATCGGCGACGTCGGCCGCCCCGACCTGCTCGCCTCGGCCGGCGTCACCGCCGAGGAACTCGGCCGGATGCTCCACCACAGCGTCCAGCACAAGCTGATGCGCCTGCCCGACGACGTGCGGGTCTTCCCCGCCCACGGCGCCGGCTCGGCCTGCGGCAAGAACCTCTCCACCGAGAAGCAATCCACCATCGGCGCCCAGCGCGCCACCAACTACGCCTGCCGGCCCATGAGCGAGGACGACTTCGTCGCCATCGTCACCGCCGGACAGTCCACCGCACCCGGCTACTTCGCCTACGACGCCACCCTCAACCGCCAGGAACGCGACCTGTTCGACCCCACCGCCACACCCCGGCCACTGTCCCTGGAGGACTTCCGCGCCGAACACGCCACCGGAGCGGTCGTGGTGGACACCCGCAGCCCGCAGGAGTTCGGCACCGGCCACCTGCGCGGCGCGATCAACATCCCCGCCGACGGCCGCTTCGCCGAACAGGCCGGCACCGTCCTGACCCCCGACAGCCGCATCCTGGTCATCGCACCCCAGAACCGCGAGGAGGAGATCACCACCCGCCTCGCCCGCATCGGCTTCGACCACGTGGCCGGCTACCTGCGGGGCCCCGACGACGCCCTCGCCGCCATGCCCGACCAGGTCACCCCCGCCAGCCGCCTGACCGCCGACCAACTGCGCACCGCCCTCGCCGGCGACCAGCCCCCGGTAGTCCTGGACGTCCGCAACTGCTCCGAACGCGCCGGCGGCCACATCGACGGCTCACTCCACATCGCACTGGGCGAACTGCCCCACCGCCTCGACGAGATCCCCACCGACCGCCCCCTGGTCCTGCACTGCGCCGGCGGCCACCGCTCCTCCATCGCCGCCAGCCTGCTGCGCCACCACGGCGTCGAGGACGTCTCCGACATCCTCGGCGGCTACGGCGCCTGGGCACTGCTCACCGAAACCGCCTGACCGGCCCCCTCAGACGCCGGGATCCGGCACGGAGGCCGACCGTCATCAGCCCTCCACCCCGGACCCGGCCCCCAAGCCAGGCCCTGGCCCCCGAACCAACGGTGTCCGACGCGAGACCACCCCCATCGCCCCCGCCAGACACCCGCGCCGAGCCATACCTCGACATATACCCGGGTGGGTATTTAGCCCACCTGGCAGAACCATGGAGTCTCAATGACTGAGTCAAACCGCCTGCGCGACCGGTGCGGGGGTGAAGATCCGGTTGTCGCGCAGGAGTGCCCACAGGACACTGACCCTGCGGCGGGCCAGGGCAATGATCGCTTGGACGTGCTTGCAGCCCTCGGCGCGCTTCTTGAGGTAGAAGTCCCGGTTGGGGCCGTCCTTGATGATGCTGGTCTGCGCGGACAGGTAGAACACCCGGCGCAAGCGGCGACTGTAGCGCTTGGGCCGATGCAGGTTGCCGGTCCGCCGGCCGGAGTCACGCGGGACGGGCACCAGCCCGGCCGCCGAGGCGAGGTGGCCGGCGTCCGCGTAGGCCGTCAGGTCGCCGGCGGCCACGATGAGCTCGGCGCCGAGTATCGGTCCGATCCCGGGCAGGGACTCGATGATCTCGGCCTGCGGGTGAGCGTGGAAGGTGTCGCGGATCTGCTTGTCGATCCTCTTCAGCCGGTCGTCCAGGGCCAGGATCTGCGCGGCCAGGTCCGCGACGATCGCGGCCGCGACATCCTCGCCGGGCAGCACGGCGTGCTGGGCGTCGGCGGCCTCCAGGGCGGTGGCGGCCACCGCGTCGGCGCCGCGGACGCTTCGGTTGGCGAGCCAGGCCGTCAGCCGGGCCCGGCCGCGGTGGCGGATCGCGGCCGGGGTCTGGTAGCCGGTCAGCAGGACCAGGGCGCCCTTGTGGGCGGAGTAGTCGAAGGCCCGCTCCAGGGCAGGGAAGATGCCGGTCAGTACGTCGCGGAGCCGGTTGATCATCCGGACCCGGTCGGCGACCAGGTCGGCGCGGTGCGCGGTCAGCAGCGCGAGGTCGGCCGCGAGCTGGGCGGGCACCTCGATCACGGTGAAATCGCGGCGGTGGCGGGCGGTTTCCGCGATGACGTAAGCGTCGCGGGCATCGGTCTTCGCCTCGCCCCGGTAGGCGCCGGACATGCGGTTGACGGTCCGTCCGGGCACGTAGACGGCCTGCTGGCCGTGGGCTGCGAGCAGGGCCAGCAGCAGAGCGGAGGCTGTGCCGGAGATGTCCACTGCCCAGTGGACCTTGTCTGCCAGGTCGAGGATCTCGCCGAGCGCGGTCAGGATCGCCGTCTCGTCGTTGTCGATCTTCTTCGACCACAGCGTCGCGCCGGTCTCGTCGACCACGGCCGCCCAGTGATGCCCCTTGCCGGCGTCAACCCCCGCCCATGCATGGGAACTTCGCTCGCTCACTCGCCCCTCCTCGATCTCGCCAGCATCCCATTGGCCCGAGGAACACCCCGCCGTCGTCTCCGTAAACAGCGACCGCACATGGCGCGCACATCTCAATCAGCAGCCAGGGCGCCCCGGAGAGCCGGACGGCCACTCCTTGGGAGCCACTGAAGGCAAGACCCCATAAGCCACATCCGGCCCTCCTGGGCCGACTAACACCTTACGGAGACCCCATGACCACCCCCACCCGCACCCCCGCCGGCATCGACACCGCCGCCCTGAGGGAACTCACCAAGGACGGCAGCGGCCCGCGCCTGCTGGACGTGCGCACTCCCGGCGAGTTCCACACCGTCCACATCCCCGGCGCCTACAACGTGCCCCTGGACACGCTGCGCAAGCACCGCGCCGAACTGCTCCACCACCTCGACGAGGACACCGTCCTGATCTGCCGCTCCGGCGCCCGCGCCGCCCAGGCCGAGCAGGCCCTCGCCGACGCCGGACTGCCCAACCTGCGCGTCCTGCACGGCGGCATGGTCGCCTGGGAGACGGCCGGCGGCCCGGCGACCCGCGGAGCGGCACGCTGGGAACTGGAACGCCAGGTCCGCCTGATCGCCGGTTCGATCGTGCTCGTCTCCGGACTGGCCGGCCTCGCGATACCCGGCCTGCACCTGATCGGCACCGCCGTCGGAGCCGGCCTCACCTTCGCCGCGGTCACCAACACCTGCGCGATGGGCATGATGCTCGCCAAGCTCCCCTACAACCGCGGCCCGCGCACCGACATCAACACGGTGATCGCCACCCTGAGGAGCCGGCCGTGATCACCCTCGCCATCGCGGCCTCGCTCCTGATCGGCATCCTCCTCGGAATCCTGGGCGGCGGCGGATCCATGCTCACCGTCCCGATCCTGGTCTACCTCGCCGGTCAGGACACCAAGCAGGCCATCACCACCTCCCTGTTCGTCGTCGGCATCACCAGCATCGCCGGCCTGATCTCCCACGCCCGCGCGGGCCGGGTGCGCTGGCGCACCGGGACACTGTTCGGCCTGACGGGCATGGCCGGCGCCTACGCCGGCGGACGAGTCGCCGCCTACATCCCCGACACCGTCCTGCTCGTCGCGTTCGCCCTCATGATGCTCGCCACCGCGGCCGCGATGCTCCGCGGCCCGGCCAAGACCGCGACGCAGCCACAGGGCGAACCCCCGCTCCACCGCCTGCTCCTGCAAGGCCTCGTCGTGGGTGCGGTCACCGGCATCCTCGGCGCCGGCGGCGGCTTCCTCATCGTGCCCGCGCTGGCCCTGCTGGCCGGCCTGCCGATGGGCATCGCGGTGGGCACCTCGCTGCTGGTCATCGCCATGAACTCCTTCGCCGGACTGGCCGGACACATCTCCGGCGCCCACCTCGACTGGAACCTCGCCCTCGCCGTCACCGCCGCCGCCGTCCTCGGCAGCCTCATCGGCGGCCGCTACGCCGGACGCATCCCCCAGCACACCCTGCGCACCGGCTTCGGCTGGTTCGTCATCGCCATGGGCCTCTTCGTCCTCAGCCGCCAGACCGGCCCGGCCGCCCTGGCAGCCTTCCCCGCGATCGCGGCCTGGCCGCTGCTCCAGCGCAGACGCGCACGCCGCACCGAAAACCCACCCGCAGCAGGGGTGGTGGCGCCCAGCCCGGAACCCGCCAACCGCCACTGACTGCCACAGATACCCACTGGGGTATCCTGAAGGAAGCAGTCGGCACGAGCCAGGAGGAAACCGGTGAAGGTGGAAGAAGAAGCGACGAGCGCGGTCCTCAACCGGCTGCGCCGCGCCCAGGGGCAGCTCGCCGGCGTCATCGCCATGATCGAAGCCGGCCGCGACTGCAAGGACATCGTCACCCAGCTCGCCGCCGTCTCCCGCGCCCTCGACCGGGCCGGCTTCAAGATCGTGGCCAGCGGCATGCGCCAGTGCCTGGCCACCGCGGACGGCGACACGCCGCCGATGTCCGAGGCCGAACTGGAGAAGCTCTTCCTCGCCCTCGCCTGACCGAACCCGAGCGGCCCGACGGCACCACCTCCGCCGACGGGCCACTCGCCCGCTGCTCGGCCGCCCGAACACGCGGGGACTGCGGAACATCCACGCCAGGCTGCACGCCGAGCCGACCATCCGTCATCATCCCGCCGCCCCACGCCCCTCGCACCCGGGACACAGCCTCGCTCATAGCGACGCGCCCCAGGATTCCGCCCCGAGCCCGGCGGCACCGCAGTGCCCGAACGTCGAACGCCACTCGAACGGCTCCGCCCACCTCAGCCCCCGCCCGCTCCTGGGCCTGGCTCGCGGCGGCGCCCACCGCCACCGTGGCCGACCGCAGCGCCCCCGCCGACAGACCAGCGCCGTGACCAGCATGAACGAGGCCCGCAGCGAGCTGCCCTGGGCGATGCCGCCCACGATCGCCGGCGCCACCAGCCCGGAGGTGTAGGTAACGGTGGCCACCCGGCGATCGCCCGGCTGGGGTTCGGCCCGGCGCGGCCGGCCGCTGCGTCGGCGAGCGGCACCACCACGGCGATCCCGATGCCGAGCAGCGCGAACCCCGCGATCGCCATCGCGGGGCCTGTCGCCGTCACCACCAGCACGCCGCCCGCACCGCGCGGACCGCGCCTCATCGGCGAACTGTCCACCCGCAGTGATGAGTTCAGAACCCTATGGGCGGCACAAAACGTCCGCCTACACCAGACCGGGACCGAGACCTTCCACCACCCGCCAGCGCGTGTCCCCGCCAGTCGATCTTGCCTGTGCTCCACGCCCCGCCCTGCGCGCTCTGCCGCCACACCCACCACTCCTGGCCCGGGAGGAGGGCAAGCGTCGGACTCGGCGGCGGGGTGGGTTCGCCAGTCGGGCGGAGGCGGCGCGGGAGATGGCGCGGGTGCTGGATGCCGAGTACCGGGGTGTGTACGAGGACCGGACGCTGCGCGTCGGGCTGTTCCTGTACAAGTGGCTGGAGGCGAAGCGGCCGGCGCTGGCCCCGAACTCCTGGGCGGGCTATCGGGCGTGCATCGAGCGTGACCTGGTGCCGGCGTTCGGCGGCATGCTGCTTGTCGACCTGCGGCCCAAGCACATTGACGCCTGGGTGAGCGCGCAGCTCGCGTCAGGCCGCGGGAGCACCACCGTGCACCACGCGGTGGCGATGCTTCGCAACGCCCTGAACCACGCGGTGCGGACGTGGCGGCTGCGCTACAACCCGGCCAAGCACTCCGTACCCGCCAAGCCCCGCGCCGCCGTGCGCGTCTGCTGGAC
>NZ_JBEXKB010000007.1:0-153856 GCF_040609455.1 Kitasatospora sp. NPDC004669 | reverse complement strand
AGGCTGCCACCTTCCTGCGCCACGGAGCCGAGCACTACGCCGACCGGCTCACCGACCTGTTCGAGGTCATGCTCGGCACCGGCATGCGCCGCGGCGAGATCCTCGCCCTGCACTGGTCCGACGTGCACCTCATGGACCACAAGCTCTACGTCCGCTGGACCCTGACCGCCGTGAACAACGGGAGGATCCACCTCGGCGAACCCAAGACCGAAGCCAGCCGCGCATGGCTCAGCCTCTCCCCCAGAGTCACGGCCGCCCTTCACCGCCAGGCCGCCCTCCAGATGGCTGCCCACCCCGACGGTCGGCTCGAAGGCCTCGTCTTCGCCCGCCCGGACGGCGAGCCCCTTCGGCCCCAGTGGGTCCTCGACCAGCTCCGCAAGCGGACTGCCGAACTCGGCCTCCCCAAGATTGGCCTTCATGATCTGAGGCACACCGCCGCCAGCATCATGATCGCCGCCGGCATCCCCCTCGCCATCGTCTCCAAGACCCTGCGCCATTCCGCGCTCGCCATCACCATCAACCTCTACGGCCACCTCCTCAAGGACTCCGCCGACGAAGCCGTCCAGGCACTCTCCGCTGCCCTCGACCGCGCGGATACTCGGTCGGTCCGGCAGGCCGAGCCTGCTGCTGGCGGTGATCTCCGGCAGGCGGCGTGACTGTGCCGACAGTGCCCGCCGCTCAGGGCGCTGCTCCCACCGGCCCTCGACGCTGATCCCGAGTGTCAGTGAGGGCGGCTAGCCTGCCGGTTCGACACCGACGGTACTGGCGGAGGATGGTAGGGCGCGGTGGCGTCCGCCAGAAGATGGTGCGCGGCGCCCTACGCAGCGGGTGAGGAGCGGCAGTGAGTGATCGCAGCGGCATCGAGTGGACAGAAGCGACCTGGAATCCGACCACCGGATGCGACCGCGTCTCGGCCGGCTGCGACAACTGCTACGCCCTGACTCTGGCGAAGCGCCTGAAGGCCATGGGTGCTGCCAAGTACCAGACGGACGGAGACCCGCGAACCTCCGGTCCCGGGTTCGGCGTTGCGCTGCACCGGGATGCCCTGGACGTGCCGAAGCGGTGGCGCGGCTCCCGGATGGTGTTCGTGAACTCCATGAGCGACCTCTTCCATGCCAGGGTGCCGCTGTCGTTCGTCCGGGATGTCTTCCAGGTGATCGGCGATACCCCACAACACACCTACCAGGTGCTGACGAAGCGGTCCGTGCGCCTGCGCCGCGTCGCCGACCGGTTGGAGTGGCCGACCAATCTATGGATGGGGGTCTCTGTCGAGGAGGCCAGCGAGTTGGGCCGTATCAACGATCTGCTGGGTGTGCCGGCAGCGGTCCGGTTCCTCTCGCTGGAGCCGCTGCTCGGGCCGCTGCCGGGACTGGAACTCGACGGCATCGGCTGGGTGATCGCCGGCGGCGAGTCCGGGCCCCGGCATCGCCCCATGGATCCCGCGTGGGTCGTCGAGATCCGCGACGCCTGCCAGGCAGCCGGTGTGCCGTTCTTCTTCAAGCAGTGGGGCGGGTACAACCCCAAAGCCCGTGGCCGCGACCTGAACGGCCGGACCTGGGACGAAATGCCGGGGCGCCACCAGCTCGCCGTGCCTTGATCCGATGCGCCGTGTACGCCCTCTGGCCGCGCCGTGACGATTATGTGATCCTTCCTTCCGCAGCGATGGCCCACCGCATCGGGGGAGACACATGCCGGCACCGAAGGACGTCATCTGGCCCCGCGACCCACACACCGCCGCCAAGCACGCCCTGCTGCGGCGCTACCTCCAAGCCTGGGCTCCGATCATGCTCAGCCACAACGAAGTCATCACCTACGCCGAAGGGTTCGCCGGCCCCGGCGTCTACGTGGGCGATGAGCCCGGCTCCCCCGTCATCGCCCACCAGGTACTCGCCGGCGCACTCCGACGCAGCCCTCGGCGGGTGAAGATGGTGCTGGTCGAGGAGAGCGCCCGGCGCAAGGCCGAGCTGGAACGCCGCATCGCCGCAGCCACCAACACGTCGCACTCTCCGATGGACCGGCTGGACGTACGGATCGCCCAGGGCAGGTGTCACCCGGACCTCCTACAGCAGCTCGCCCTGGCCGGCAGTCTGCGCCACCCCATGTTCGTCCTGCTCGACGGCTTCGGTGGGCCCGAAGTACCTTTCCGGCTCCTGGAACAGGTCGCCGCGCGGCATCGCAGCAGCGAGGTGATGGTCACCTTCCAGCCCGCCTTCCTCATGCGCTTCGCCGGCAAGGACGAGCACCACCGAGCGGCCGGGGACACCTTCTTCGGCGGCGACGACTGGCACGGTGTTTTCCAGCAACCGTCGTCCATGAAGGCCGCATACCTGCGCGATCGCTACCGCGAGTCCCTCAGACGGGCCGGGTTCCAGCACACCCTGGTCTTCGAAATGGTCGACGAGTCCAACCACTTGCTCTACCTGATCTTCGGCACCCGGCACGAGCGGGGCGTCGAGAAGATGAAGGAGGCCATGTGGGTCGTCGACACCACCTCGGGCGTCCGTTACCGCGACCCCAAGGACCCCAACCAGCAGGCCCTCGACCTGGTCCTCGAACCGGACACCGCACCGCTGCGCCGCATCCTGCTCAAGCACCTGCGCGACGTATCAGCCGCGCGTAGTGTCGACCAGCTCAAGAAGTACGCCCTCCTGGAGACCGTCTACCGACCCACCCAGGTCATACCGCTGCTGAAGAAGATGCGGGACGATCGGGACATCGACGTCTCACCGGGCCGGATCATCGGCACCAGCATCGTCGCCGCCGTTCGCCAGGGCGCTCTCTTCTGACGAGGCGACGCCCACAGGGCGTGCCGCACCCAGTCGAGCTGCAGCAAGGCCTTGCCGTGGAGGCTCGGCTCGCCGCAGCGGCCCGGTGTCAGAGGCTCTTGGCGGCCGCGAGCGCACAGGCCATCGCTGGGCAGACGCAGGTCCCGTTCGATCGCGGCGCTGCGGTTGAACTCCGCGCCGTGGGTCACCGGGACGCGGGCGGCGCCTGCCGGCCCATGGCGTGTCCTTGCGGATAGGACCGCCCCGCCACGCTCGTTCCCGGTCCGGCCGCCCGTACCGCGCACCCGCCGCGGCGATCAGCGGAAGCAGGGGAGCTCGGTCGGTGCTGCCGGATGCGCTGGCGGTACTCGTCGCCCCGGAGAAGCCGGTCATACAGGAACGCAGCCATCCCACCATGCTTCTCGCCCGCAGCCTCTCGCGGCGAGGGAATTCTGCTTTCCCGAAGCATCGTCCCGCTGGGCAGTACCGCCACGCGGGTGCTTCACGGCTGAATCGCCCTTCTGGATGACCGGGGCAGCTGCCTGGCCGCCGCTATGGGAAGCGCAAGCCGGACCGCGTCGAGAAACATCGAGTAGGGCCATATGAGCCGGTCGCCGCATCGAGCTCAAGGAGACGACGGTTGACTTACAGACGGCTGTCGAGGAAGGAATACAGCTGACTCTTGGACAACGCCCCCACCTTCTGCGCCGCGACCGCCCCGTTCTTGAACAGCAAGAGGGTCGGGATGCCCCGGACCGCGAACTTGGCCGGGATGCCCGGGTTGTCACCGACATTGACCTTGGCGACCTTGAGCCTGTCGCCGTAGTCTCCGGTGGCCTCCTCAAGGAGCGCCGAAACCGTCTTGCTGGGTTCGGCCCACTCGGCCCAAAACCCCACGATGACCGGCAGATCCGATTTCAGCACTTCCACATCGAACGATCCATCATTCACGTCCACAACCTGAGCCATCTCGCCTCCCGAGATCACCAGCCGTCGCAGCGATGCCACGCTATCCCATCTCTGATCTACCGTCAGGAGAACGGGGTGGTAGACACCCGCACGGAATTGCGTGCTGGTCCACCAACAGGTGCGGAGACGGCCGTGGCCATGTCCGCGCGCCATCCGGTCCCCCCGGGGGGTGTGTCCCCGGCTGCCATCACCTCCCGCCGGAAAGGCGGTCATCGTCCCCGCCGTCACCACCATCGCGGGTGGCCCGCCGGCACGAGCGGACACCGGGGCACCTTCCACACCGGGATCACCCACCGCGTCGCCCGCCGCTGGCCGCCCTGGCTGGCCAATGCCCCTGCCTGCACACCCTTCGCCGCCCCGAACCCCACAGCCGTACCCCGCCCGGCCGACGACCGTGGGTATCACACTCCGTGCCGGGGGGCAGGGACGGCCTGATCAGCGCAAGCGCTTCGCCGACGTAGGCGGTGGCTGCTCGTCGTGATCGACGTTCCTGCAGCGGCTCAGTGGAACTCGACGGTGAGCTTCTCGGCCGCCAGGTCCAACTGCTCGATCGTGGTCTCGTTGCTACTCGCATCGAGGTTCGGGGAGCTGACACTGGTGGGGAAGGCGTTGACCACGTTCCAGGTGACCAGGAGCTCGCTGCCGGACTCATTGGTCAGACTGATCGCGACGTCCTTCTTGTCGACCTGGTTCAGGGACACAGAGTTGAACCAGTCGAAGAGGCGGGACTGGCCGGTGATGATGCCGCGCTTCAGGGAGATCTTGAGCCCGTCCCGTGCCGGCATCTGGAACACGTTGCCCGCACCGTCCTGGTACTCGATGGTGTTGACCGCGATGTCCAGGCCCGACGCGGAGTTGAACGCCATGACGTCCTCTCCCACAGTGACGCGGAAACGGTAGGCAGAGATGTTCGAGGTCGTGTCGAGCTGTCCTGCGGAGATGGCCACGGGTGCCTCCAAGAGCTCCAGGGTACGGGTCGCTTGCTCCTGGTGAAGGTACTACCGGAAGGGTTCAAGAATCTGGAGAACCGCTGAGCCGGGGCCCACCGGGGGACCAAGCCGCCGGCTACCGGGGATCACTCGGTCAGGCCGGCTCCCACAAGCTGCCTGACTGGGAGTCATGACCGCTGGCCGGAGTCTGGTGTGGTCGCGGCAGCGAAGGGGATCTCCTACAGGGCGGAGGCGACGGTGCTGATCCGCGGAGGGATGAGCGTCGGGCGGCTGCGAAGCGGCCCGGGAAAGGGGACACGATGGCTCGGGACCTGGTGCGGGAGTCCGCCCTGGCGGGGCGGGTGGTGTTGTGGGAGGAGTCCGCTCGGGACGGTGCGCAGGCCAAGACGCTGATGAGTGCCGACTTCCGGGCCAGGCTGGCGCGGGAGCAGGGGCAGATCTTCGGCGTGGACGGGCCGCGGCACATGGTGTTCGCGGCCGGCTTCCCAGCGGTGTGCGTGGAGGAGTTCGAGGCGGTGCGGCAGGTCGCGGTGGAGGCCGAGGGCGCGGTCAGCGTCGCCGCGGTGTGCCGGGGCAGAGCGGCGGACGTGCGGCAGGCCGTCGCGTCGGTCAGAGGTACCGCGCACGCCCGGGTCATGGTCGTCGTGCCCGCCTCCGAGGCGATGGCACAGGTGATGACCCACCGGTCGGCGCGGGACGCCCTGGAGGGCGCGGTCACGCTCGTCAAGGACGCCAAGGGCCTGGACGACACCGTCGCGGTGGATGTCTGCCTGGCGGACGCCTCCCGCGCCGACCACGAGCTGACGGCCGCGTACGCGGCAGCTCTGACGGAGGCGGGAGCGGGCACCATCGTCCTGGCCGACACCATCGGATGCCAGCTGCCCACCGATACCGCTGAGATGGTCACGCGGGTGCGCGCGGAATCCGGCGACCGGGTGGTGCTGGCCAGCCATCTGCACAACGACCTGGGCCTGGGCCTGGCCAACACACTTCAGGCCCTGCGGGCCGGCGTTCGGGTGGTCGCCAGCTCCTGGCTGGGCATCGCCGAGCGCAGCGGGATGGTGGCGACCGAGCAGCTGCTGTTCCTGCTCGCACACCGACCCGAGCTCGCCGCACAGATCCTGGGCCCGGGTGCGGACGCGTGGTGGACGGCCCCGGACCTCCCCCGGCTGCCCGGCATCGCGCGGATGGTCTCCGAGGAGATCGGCGTACCGCTGACCGTGACCACACCGATCGTCGGGGACGGCGTCGGCACGATCTCCACCGGCACCCCCTTCGTCCATCCGCGGCTCTTCCAGCCCTTCGACCCGCAGGAGTTGCTGGGGATCGCCCCGAGCGTGGTCCTCACTCATCTGGCCAGCACCCGCGTGGTCACGGTGGTGGCCGCCCGGCACGGCCACCACCTGGACGACGCCCAGGCGAAGGCAGCGATGCGCTGGGTCAAGACGCGCGCGTACCGGACCGGGCGGGCGGTCGTGCCGGACGACGCCTTCGCCGCCTACCTCGACGGGCTGCACGACACCGTGACGGGAGATCAGGAGTGAATACACCCCCGGGCCCTGGCCCGAACCCGGGCACCGTTGACCTCGACGATGCACGCCGTGCGCTGCGGCGCGGCAGCGCCGTGGTCCTGCCCAACCCGACACCGCTCACCCACGTCGTCGCCGCACCCGACCCGCAGGCCGTCAACACGGCCAAAGGCCGGCCCGCCGACCAGGCCGTCGCCCTGTGGACCCACGACCCCGCCACCTTCGCCGCCACCGCCGAAGCCCTCGACCTCACCGAGAGCCTGGCCGCAGTGGCCCGCCGGCTGCTCACCGAGGAACACGTGACCCTGCTGGTGCCGCTCAGGTCCGGCGCGAACCATCCCGACTGGCTTGCACCGGCCAGCCGCGACGGCTGGACCATGCTCTTCGGCGCACGCTGGACACCGATACTGCCTGTCCTCGCCGACCACCCGATCCTCTACGTGAGCAGCGCCAACCGCACCGGCCACCCATCCGCCGCCACGACCGCCGACGCAACCTCGATGTTCCCGCCCACCGTGCCCGTCCTCACACTCCCCTCCCCCACCGGCACCGACCCCGACCCGGCCCAGCCACCCCGCGCGGCGACCACCACCCTGCGCCTCCACCCCGACGGCCGGATCGACCTCCACCGCCACGGAGCCCAAGACCGCCCCCACGCCAACAGCGCCCGCTACCTCGAGCACCTCCGCGCCACCTACCGCGCGCCTGGCCCGGGCGGTGGCCGATCTGCGCCGTGACCGGGCCCCGACCCGAGCCGACCGCCTTTCGTTCCCAGCCAAGCAATGCCGTATCCACCGCCTCTGTGGCTGGCGAGACAACCGGCCCCGCAGCTTGGCGACCGCTGACCCACTACTCGTCGGAGCAGTCTGGGGTGCCGGCGGGGTCGAGCTGCACGAGGGGAGGCGGTGGTGTGACTGCTCCGGGGCCCTGATCAGTTACCGCTTGGACCGACGAGCTTCTTCTTCTGGAAGGGCGAGGTGGCTTGGCCCAGCTCGTCATCGATCCGATAGCCGTTGCCTTCGTGCTGCCCCAAGGCCACCAGACAGAACTCGTTGCCCCGGAAGAAGTGGAAGAGCGTGGCAGTCCTGGTCGTGCCCACGACTCCGGCGCTGGAGTGGCGCACATTCACGGTCTCGCCGTCGATGGGGTGATTCCCGCTGTCCTTTCCCTTACGGTCGTAGGCATCGTTGAGCGCGGCCGTCAGCGACGACCATCGGTCGCGGTCGACGTACTTCTTGAGGTCCTCCTCGGCCTCGCGCTGGGTGGCGTACTTCTTCAGGACCGTTGTCACAGCGGCTCCTTTCCGGTTCTTCGAGTTTGACGGTGTGAGCCATGTCCACGCGGGCTACGGCCACAGCAGGTTTCGCGCCAGAACGGGACGAGACCGGCAGCGTCGTGGGCGCGGACAGGCAGGTCGACAGCTGTGGCGTGGAGCCATCAAGGACCGCACCCGTCACCGACCGGCGGGCGACCGGCACCCTTTTGGGCGGGTTACGCGCAGCACCCGCTCCGAAGCCCCGCCGCGTGCCCTGCATGCTTACCCAGGCCAGCTGCGGGGTGATACTAGGCAATGTCTTGTGCGCTCCATTACCAGCCATCCCAACCCCGCGGCCGAACAACGAGGTTGGCTGGAAGTGACCGGCGTGGCGGGCGAGGCGATGCCCCACCAATGCGGCGTGTCCGGACATGCCGGGCAGTGCGGTGAGCCCAACGTCGTTCAAGCGGCGAGGTATGAGCCGCCGCAAGACGGCCGGCGCCAGGGTGTTCACGCTCCGGGTCCCGCCGCTGCGCTACGAACCACTGGCGGATCCCTTCTCCGGACGACCTCCGGGGTCCGCCTCGATCCCCCGACCTGGCCACCAATCACACGTTTATGACGTACCGTCAGTCTGTCGACTTGTCCCGACCACGTCATGCTCGGAGTCGCGATGGAGGACGAACGGTGACTTTGACGGTTGAGCAGCTGAAGAGGCTCTTTCCCGGGCCCGGCGAGGACTTCGTCCTCCCCACGAGCCTGCTGGATATGGCGGGTCTCTACCTGTTGCTGAAGGTTGGCGAGGCGCTGACGGTCGGTGCGCCGGTGACGGTGGACGCGGAGGCGCTCACTGTCAGCGGGGCGCTGCCGGTGATCTCCCCGAGTGCGTCCATCACTCTGGAGTTCATCCCCGACGACAAGCGGGTTGAGATCACCGGTGTGCGGGTGACCGCCGTTCTGGGCGTGTCGGCGCGGGAGGTGGCCGAGGCGTTCGGGGTGAGTCTGTCAGGTGTCCCGGACGCTCTGGTGCCGCAGGTGGAGTCGGTCGGGGTGTGGTACGACTTCACCGACGAGCATGTGGTGGCGTGGGCGCGGACGGGCTCCTTCCGGCTGGTTCTCGCCTCGGTGCAGGCCTCGCCTGCGGTCGGTGTCGTCCAGATCAAGGACCTCGAGTATCGCCTCTCCGACCTGCCGGTCGTCGGCCCCTACCTCACCGACGTCGTCGACTTCGGCGTCACCGGGTTGGGCATGGCCGTCACCACCTCGTCCATGACCGGCGACGCTGCGGCAGCCATCGAGAACGCGATCGCCTTGGCCCGCGCCGACGTCAACCGGCCGGTACTGCCCCCCGACGGCCTCACCCGAGGACTGTCCACGCTGATCGGCTACGAGCTCGACGGCAGCACCGAACTCGTCTCCCTTCCGGTAGCGGGATCCGGCACCCGCAGCGGCGGCGTGGAACTGGTCGACCTCGACTTCCGACTCGGCCTGCTCACCTGCCAGAAGCTCACCGCGGCCTACGACCCCGACAACGCGACGGTGGAGCTGCGTCTCGCCGCGTCGCTCGACGTCGGGAACGTGTCCCTGTCCGCCCTCGGCCTCGGTACGGACATCCCATTGACGAGCCTGCCTCCGCGACCGTCTTGGCACTTCGACGAACTCGCCCTCAGGGTGGGCAACGAGTTCGGGCTGACCTTCACGGTCGTCCCGCCCGACACTCGGCTCGCCGGAGTCCTCCGAGCCGAGTGGGACGGTGAAATCACCGCCGTCCAGGTGGCGGAGCAGTTCGGTGTGGACCTGTCCGCAGCGCCCGAAGCCCTCGTCCCCGTCCTGACCGGGCTTGGCCTGTGGTGCGATATCCGGGCGAAGCAGTTCGTCGTCTCCGCCCGGACGGGCTCCTTCCAACTGGTGCTCGCCTCGGTCGAGGGCACGGGACTCGTCGGCGTCGTGCAGCTCAGGGACTTGGAGTACCGCCTGTCCGATCTGCCGGTCATCGGGCCCCATGTGCCCGGGGACTTGGACGTCGGTGTCGTTTCGCTGAGCATGACCGTCTGCCAGTTGCCGGTGTCCGGCGACGCGGCCGCGGCGCTCGAGAACGCGATCATCGACGCGGGTGTCAGTATCGACCCTCCGGTCCTGCCGGCCGACGGACTCGCGCGAGGGCTGTCCCTGCTGGTCGGCTACGAGGTCGCCGGTGACAGGCGCATGGCTGTGGTTCCCATCGCGTCCGGGGCGCGTAGCGGATCGGTGGAGTTGATCGACCTCGACTTCGAGGTGGGGCTGCTGAAGTGCCGGAGCCTGACTGCCGGATACGACGTGGACACGGCGACGGTGGCGCTGCGCCTCGCGGCCTCGATCGAGGTCGGGACCGTGTCGCTGTCCGCCGTCGGTCTGGGCGCGGACATCACGCTGACGGGTCCGCCTCCCGAGGTGCGGTGGCACTTCGACCAACTCGTACTGAAGGTCGGAGACGAGTTCGCCCTGACATTTGAGGTGAGGCCGCCGCAGAGGCGACTGGCTGGTGTGCTGCAGGCCGAGTGGACCGGTTCGCTGACCGCGGTGGATGCGGCCGGGGCGTTCGGTGTCGACCTGTCCAGCGTTCCCCCGCTTCTCGTGCCCGAGTTGCGGTCGCTCGGGCTGTGGTGCGACTTCGCCGCGAAGCAGTTCGTGGTCTCGGCCGAGACCGGGTCGTTCCGCCTGGTGCTGGCCTTGGTGGCGGACAGCGGACTGGTCGGCCTCGTACAGGTTCAGGATGTCGAGTATCTGCTGTCCGATCTGCCGCTCGTGGGCCCGCTGGTGCCGGATGAGGTGGATCTCGGCGTGGTGTCGCTGGGCATGGCTGCGGCCGGCTCGGCCGTGACGCCGGAGCTGGCGGAGTCGATCAACGAGGCGATCACCGCGGGCAGCGGGGAGGGCTGGCCGCGCGTGCCGGCCGCGGGTGTGGCCTCCGGCCTGTCCCTGTTGGTCGGCTACGTCGTGGCTGGCGCGGAGGGCCTGGTGGGAGTCGGTCTCGTCGGGGGTGGCGCGCGCAGTAGCGGCGTGGGCATCATCGACCTGGACTTCTCGGCGCCTCCGTTCACCTGCAGGCGGCTGACCGTGTCCTACGCGGAGCCGGACGTGCAGGTGCGGCTTGACGCGTCGCTGGATCTCGCGGGGGTCTCCGCCCGGACCGAGGGCCTGGGCTTCGACGTCGCACTCAGCGGCGGCGGCCCCCAAGTGGTCTGGCGGTTCGACTCGGTGGTGCTCACGGCCGGGGACTTCACCGCGGTCTTCGCGCTCCGGCAGCCGCCCGGCGGCGATGGCACGCGGGTGCTCAGCGCTACCTGGCAGCCGGAAGGCGGCGCATCGGCCGCAGAGCTGGTCAAGGCTCTGGGGATCGACGTCACCGGGCTCCCGCAGCAGCTGGTGCCGACCCTGGACGGGGTGTCGGTGCGCTACGACCTGGACACCCGGGAGCTGGTCCTCACGGCGAGGACCGCGCGCCTGGGGTGGATGTTCGCCTCCGTCTCCCCCGACGGCGGCCAGCGGCGGTCGGCGCTCGCGGTGCGCGCGGCGGTCGCGGCCAGGGCGTCGCAGCTGCCGCTCATCGGCGAGGCCATCACCGAGGACCGCGACATCGCGCTGACGTCGATCCAGTTCGGCTACGCCTCGGCGCGGTGGACGAGCGAGCAGGTGGCGGCGCTGAATACCACCCTCGACGGGTTGGACCAGAACGACCCACCGGGTCTGCCCCGGCTGCTCGACGAGCCGCTCGATCCCGGCGTACTCATCTGGGCGCTGCTGACGGCCGACGGGGAGGAGCTGCCACCGCTGGTGCTGCGCGTGGACCCGAGGCCGAGCAGGGCCCTCGCGCCCGGTACTCCCTCCCCCGTCCCCGTGTCCGACAGCGTCGGTGTGTCGGCGGACGGCGTGGTGCTCGGGCGCGAGCTGATCGCGCTGAGCCAGGATCGGGAACGGTCCTCCCAGGATGTCGGCCGCGTCTTCGGTCCGGTCCGCATCCGCAAGGTCAGCCTCGGCTACGGCAACGGTCTGCTGTTCATTGCCTTCGACGCGACCTTGACGATGGGCCCTGTCCAGCTCGATACGATCGGTCTGGGCCTCGGCCTCGACAGCGGCTTCAACGTCAAGCCGGTGCTCCAAGGCGCGGGGCTGCGCGTCGATCAGCCGCCGCTGAAGGTCACCGGCGCCCTCGTGGTCCGCGAGGACGACGCGTTCGCGATCTACATCGCAGGCGCGATCGTGGTGGAGACCGGCTTCTTCGCCCTGCAGGCCGCCGGCAGCTACGCCCGCAGCCGGGACGGCTGGTCGTCGGTCTTCCTGTTCGGCGAGATCGCCGCCGTGGGTGGGGCCGCACTGGTCGAGGCACCGCCGTTCACGCTGACCGCCGTCTCGGCGGGGTTCGGGGTCAACAGCACCCTGCGGCTGCCGGCGATCGCGGAGCTGGGGGAGTTTCCGCTGATCGCGAGGCTCAGCGAGCGGGCCCCCGAAGCGAGTCCGCAGGAGGCTCTCGAGGCGCTGGCCGCGTGGATCTCCCCCGCTCAGGGGCGTTTCTGGGCCGCGGTCGGCGTGGAGTTCGCGCTGTTCAAGTTCATCGCGACCCGCGCGCTCGCGGCGGTGGAGTTCGGCGACGACCTGAAGGTCATGCTGCTGGGCCGCACGTCAGTGACCTTCCCGCGCGACACCAAGCCGGGCAAGAAGGTCCACGCCCGCATCGACATCGACCTCAAACTCGCCTACCAGCAGTCCCGGGGGCTGTTGTCCCTGGACGTGGCGGTCGGCGACGGCTCCTTCGTCTTCGACCCGGCCTGCCGGCTCACCGGCGGCATCGCCATCTACCTCTGGACCGCGGGCGAGCACGCCGGCGACTTCGTCATCACCGCAGGCGGCTACCACCCCAGGTTTACGGAGAACCTCCCCGGGTACTACCCGACGCCCGCGCGGCTCGGCTTCACCTGGTCGCCCGACAGCAAGATCATGGTGAAGGCCGAGGGCTACACCGCGCTCACCCCGCACGCCTTCATGGTGGGCGGGCGGCTCGCCGCGACCTACACCTCCGGCCTGCTCTCGGCATGGTTCACCGCCTATCTCGACGTGCTGATCCAGTGGCGGCCGTTCTACCTCGAAGCGAGCCTGGGCATCAGCATCGGCGTCGCCTTCACCATCAAGGTCCTGTTCGTCAAGGTCCGGGTGTCCATCGAGGTCGGCATCGACCTGGCGCTGTGGACCCCGCCGTTCGGCGGCCGGGTCACCGTCAAGGTCTGGTTCGTCTCGTTCAGCTTCGACATCGGCTCCAAGCGCGCGGAGCTGGACGCCGCCCTGTGGCCCGAGGTCCACGAGCAGCTCCCGGAGCCGCTCAGCATCACCCCGGTGGCGGGGCTGCTCGCCGACGTCGACGCCGGCGAGCTCGCCGCCCGCCGCGCCGACGGCGACCCGGTGCTGGTGGCCGCCGCCGGGCTCGTCTTCACCGTCGACACGGTCATCCCGGCAACCGCGATCCACCTCAACCAGGACACCGACTACGCGACCGCGCCGCACGACAGGATCAGCATCCGACCGATGCGCAAGGACCGCGAGATCGCCTCCGAGCTCGTCGTCACCGTCACCAAGGTCGGCGACGCCGACTACGTCGTCTCGGACGACGACTGGACCGTCGAGGTGATCAAACGCGGCGCCCCCGCGGCCCTGTGGGGCCGCCCCCTGGCCAAGCCCGACGACGCCCTCGAGCAGGAGGCCCTGCTGCCCGACCAGTTGGCCGGCCTGCGGTTCGAGGTCAAGCTGCCCGAGACAGCAGGCGAGATCGGGCCGGTCACCTCGGCCGCCCTCCAGGTGACCCGGATGCCCGACGGCCACACGCCGCTGCGCAACAGTGGCAAGCAGGGCCCCGTCCCCCTGTCGACACCCGGCAGCATCGAGACCATCGCCGACACCGTGAACACGTCCACCACGGCCCGCCGCACCGGGGCCTACCGCGCCCTTCACCGCCTCGGCCTGGCACCGGGCGCCTCCGGCGCGGCCCTGCCCCGCTACGCCGACAAGGCCCGCGACTACCTCGTCTCCTCGCCCCTGACCACGACCGCGCGCTAGCAAGGGAGCCTCCGTGGCCACCGGACCCGACCTGAACATCACGTTCTACGACTACCTGGCTCCCCGCCTGACCGCCGGCAAGTACCAGGTCCACGCCGAACACGAGCTGACCGAAGGCGGCGTCGACATCACCACCCCCGGCGCTCGGGTCGAAGGCGTCGGCGCCCAATTCGAAGTACGGGCGGTCCAGTTCGTTCTCGACGAGTCCTCCGTGCAGGCGGTGTACCCGCCGCCTGCCTCCTCGGGCAATTACCGGACCATCCTGCCGCACATCACCCTCAGCCGGTCCATCCTGCCGTGGGAGCGCGAGGTCAGGTGGTCGTCGCGGGCCGCCCGCGCCCCCTGGATGGCCCTGTTGATGTTCCAGGCCGGCGAGTTGCCCGACGATCCCGAGGGCATCGGCATCGCAACTTCCCGCACCGTCGCCGAGCTCTGCGAGCCGGGCGACTCCATCGTGCAGCCCCCGGCCATCCGCCTGAGCGGCCTGGACCCCAAGACCCGGGACTCCACCTGCCGCACCATCGACGTGCCCATCGACCTGTTCAGGGCCCTCGTTCCGCGCGAGGACGAGCTGGACTACCTCACCCACGTCCGTGACGTCTACGAGCCCCGCACCCGCGCCGACGGCGAGAAGCTCACCCCAGGCTCGTTCGCCGTCGTCACCGGCAACCGCTTCCCCCTGGACGCGATCGGCCCGCGCAGCGTCCACCTGGTCTCCCTCGAAGGCCACGACAAGCCGCTCAAGGGCGAGTTCACCCCCGGGGCCACCCACATCCGGCTGGCCGCCCTGTGGTCCTGGTCCTTCACCCACGACCCCACCGGACACCTCGACCCGCACAGCCTGCTGAAGGAACTGGTCGCCCCGAGCCTCGGCGACAACCCGGCAGCCGCCGAGCGCCTCGCCCTTCGCCTGGAGCCGGCCGCAGACCCGGGCGGTGCCCCCGACGCCGACGAGCAGTACGCCCGCGAGCGGCTGCGCCTGGGCTACGTGCCCATCCCCCAACGGCTGTTGTCCGGCGAACTCAGCTACGCCTGGTACCGCGGCCCCTGCACCCCCGTCACCGCCCAAGACCTGCCCACCGGCTACGACGAACCGCAGCGCACCCAGACCACCGCCGACCACGCCCTGATCTACGACAAGGACTACGGCGTCTACGACGTCAGCTACGCCTCCGCCTGGACCTTGGGCCGCACCCTCGCCCTCGCCGACCCCGACTACAGCGCCGACCTCGTCCGCGCCCGCCGCGAACTGTCCAACCAGGCCGTCGCCCTGATGGCGATCGCCGCCGACCCGACGCGCGCCCGCCTCGCCACCCCCGCACCCGGCCGCACTCCCGCCGATCCCGAGACCCAGCTGCGCCCAAACCTCGGCTGGCTGCGCACCCTCGCCCACCGCAGCGGCGACATCCGCCGCGCCCTGGCCACCGGGCAGCACACACTGCTGGTGGAGGAACCGCCCCCACCACCACCGGCGGCGCGCCGCAACCGCGCCGACCGCCGGCTGCTGCTCGGCATGACCGCACAGCGCACCGCCCTGATGCAAACCGCCGAGCGGCACACTAACGGCCTGCCCGCCTGGATGGAACGCCTCGACCGGCTCCACGGCATCCCCTTCGGCTACCTCGTGCCCGATGCGCGCATGCTGCCCCCGGAGTCACTGCGACTGTTCCGCATCGACCCGGACTGGCTGGAGGCACTGCGCAACGGCGCCCGCAGCGTCGGTGTGCACACCAGCCTCGATCAGCAGCTCGACGACACCCTGCAGGCCGCGATCGCGGCCCGCACCCTGAGCACACCCCCCGCCACCGGGCTGCTGCTGCGCTCCGCACTCGTCCCCGCGTGGCCCGAGTTCGACCTCGTCGCCTACTCCGCGGACGGCTTGCCGCTGACCGAACTGCGCCGCGACCATCCGGCCCCCGACGTCCTGCTCCTCCTGTTTGACGATGTCCCCGACGAGATCGTGATCCGCGAACCCGGCGAAGGCATCCACTTCGGCGTCACCTCTGGCGGCAAGCTCTCCCTGCGCCACCTCGAAGCCGGCGATGACGCCGAACTCGGCGCCCCCAACGGCATCGAGTGGCCGACCGACTCCACCACGGTCTTCACCCGCCACCTGCGCCCCGGAACGCACCACGTGCTGAACCTGCTCGACGGTGACACCGGCCTCATCCCCGCACTGGAGCGGCAGTTCGGCAGGGACGGCGAATCTCCGCTGAGCCCCAGCGAGTTCGCCCTCGAAATGATCAACGCGCCGCTCGAGCAGAAGCTGCTACCCGCCGACGGAGGCCGCAATGCCTGACACCGACCTGATCGTCCCGGTGCGCCTGCGCACCCTCATCGTCACCCGGCAGCTCGGCGAAGGTGAATTCACTCGCTGGACCCCGGACTTCGGCCGCATGCTGAACGAGGCGCAGAGTCCCGAGCCGCTGGACGCCCGCGTGGTGACGCCTATGGACGGCGTCCACATCCAGTGGGAGCTGCCCGAGGCGCTCGCCCGAGGTCACTATGACGCTGCCACGGGTGAAACGAGTTTCCCGCTGGTGCCCAACCGCTGGCTGGTGGTGCGCTACTCCAACGGCACAGGCGGTGTCCGGCAGGCGAAGGGCTGGGTGGTGCACAGCGATTACCTGCCGCTCAGCGACTACGGAGACAGCTGGCAGAAGGGCACCAGCTGGTACCTCACCGATCGCAGTGCGGACGGAGGGGCCGTGCCCCTGCACCTGGACAAGATCGGACGCCATCACGAGCTGACCGTCACCGACCCCTGGACCGATCCCGAGCCCGAGGAGTATGTGCCGTTCCTCACTGCGATCGGTCCGGGGCTGCCCGCCTTCGCCGCGTTCGCCAGCTACCACATGGACGTCTTCTGCTTCCATGACACCCTCAAGGACCTCGCGGATGCCGGCGGCTCCCACTACGCCCCCGACAATGACCTGAGTTACGCCGTCATCGGCTGGTACTCCCACCCCGGGGCGGACATCCTCAAACGCGCCGCCGACATCCCCTGCCTCCTCCCGCCCAAACCCGGCGCCCCGGAGGAGCCCGACACCAGCATGGAAGCCGTGCTCCGCGCCTTGGGATGGTCCGCGAACGGCGACAGCTCCCAACTCACCGACACGCGCTACTACGGCACCGCCCTGCACATCCCGTGGCGGTACAACGACCCCGCCCCGATCTCGCGCAAGCCCACCAACGACAAGGTGACACTCGCGGTCGGCCACAGCACCGCCGATGCCGCCGCAGAGCTCATCAGCCGGCAAACCCGCTCCGAACAGACCGGTGAACTCGTCAAGGCCCTGTTCAACGGCACCATCGAGACCTACGGCCTCCCGGACGGCGCAGTCGAACTGGACGAGGCCACCCGGCGTGCCTGGTACGCGGGCAGCGAGGGCGGCCACCTGTGGCAGATCGTCCCCGACCCCGACCGTGCAGCGCCTGAGCAGCTGCCGCAGATCCCCGCCTGGCTGGACGAACTCAACCGCGCCCAGGCCGAGTACGACGAGAGGGCCGACCGGCTCGCCCGCATGCGAGCCCGGCTGTGGGACGTGTGGTGGCTGAAGAACCTGCCCGTCGCCGGCAACGGCCAACACCCGCCAGGGTTCGACGAGGAGGCCAGGCGGCAGCTCGCCCCCTCCCCCGCCGGCACCCTCGCCGCCCAGGTCAAGGCGGACCTGGACCGCCTCGCCGCGCTCCGCCAGGGTGAGAACGGTGAGCCCGGCCTGCCCGTCGGCAACACACCGGAACAACTCGAGGAACGCATCGCGGCCTACGCGCAGGCCCGCGACCTGCCCGAAGAGCTCCTTCTCAAGCGCGGCGCCCGTGACCCGTACCACAGCCCGGCCGACCCGGTCGTCGTCATCGGGGGCAGCGGCGCCAGCCAGCCGCTCAGCCGGGACGCCGACGATCCGCTGCCCTGCCGACTGCCGTCCGCCCTGCTCGAATCCATCACCATCAACGGCACCCCCACGCGCCCCGACCCCACCGCACCCAAGCCGAACCTCGCAGGCCTTCCCACGGTGTGCGCGACCCTCATCGCCGAGTTCGCCCTCCTCGACAAGGCAGCCTGGACACCCGCGGGCCCCGACATCACCGCGCTCGAAGTCGCCCTCGGCGACCCCGACTCCATGATCACCGGCGCGCTGCCCGAGTACACCGGCATGTGGGAGCAGCCCTGGACCCCGATGTACCTCCAGTGGAACATCCGCTACTGCGCCACCCCCTTCCGCACCGGTTCCACCGACAACTGGTCCTTCGACGGCACGAGGTATTCATGGGAAGGGACCAACGCGCTGTCCCTGGGCGGTGACGAGCACCTCTGGCCGGTGTTCCAGGGCCGCTCCTTCCTCGCCCCGACCACCGCCTATGTGCTGCGCGAACAGGCCAAGCGCTACCTGAACACCTTCTCCCCCGCCGAGGCCCAGGGCCTGTCTGGGCTTCTCGACTACTACGCCGAACTCGACGTGCTGTCCCAGACCTTGGACGGCTTCAACGACTGGCTGCTCGAACAGGACGGCACCGCCCGGCTCGTCCCCTCACCAGAGGACGCCGACGAGGACGCCGACCCCGAACTATTCGAACGCTTCGGCGATGCCTTGCGGGTCCCGCAACCAGACCTCCCGGGTCGGCCCGACCAGGGCCGCTTCCAGCCCGTGCGTGCCGGCCAGTTCTACTTCAACAGGCTGCAGATGATCGACCGGTTCGGCCGCACCTTCGACTTCATGGCCCTCAACAGCGAAGATCCAGCTTCCATGCAGCCGCAACCGGAAAAGGCCGGCAGTGTCCGCCCCGACCCCACGAAGCCGCTGTACACCAAGCCGGGACTGCCCAAGCCCAACGACGACTGGCGCTTCATCCAGCTGACGCCACGGCTGATGCAGCCTGCCCGGGTGCGTCTGGAGGCCGTACGCGCCAGGGACGACGCTGCCTACCCGGGGCTGCCCTCTGTCGGCGATCCCGGGCAGACGCCCGTCGTCGGCTGGCTGATGCTCAACTACCTCGACCGCACGATCCTGGTGTACGCACCCGACGGCGCGCCCCTCGGTGAGCTGCGTGTCGTCGGCGAGGGCACCGGCCTGGCCTGGACGGTCCTGCCGCACGCCTCCCACGGGCGCCCCTCGGACCAGGATTTCAGGGACGACTTCCCGCAACTGGCCGCGATGCTCACCGCCCTGCTAGACCACGAAGACGCCCCCGGTGCCTTCGAGGCCCTGGTGCACACCATCGACCAGTCCCTCCAGTCCGTCACCGACCGATCGCCCCAGACCGACCGCAGCCCGGCCCGCCTGATCGGGCGCCCCGTCGCCCTCGTCCGCGCCGAACTCGAAGTCCAACTGCAGGGCCCGCCCCTGACCACCCCCGCCTGGGGGAAGATCCTCGTCCCCGAGCGGGCGGAATACCTCGACTACCACTGGCCCGTCCGGCTCGGCTCGCCCGAGCTGCTGACCGACGGCCTGATCGGCTACTACGCCAGCGGCCAGGGCCCCGGCACCGCCACCGACTACGCACGGCTCAGCATCGTCGCCGCAGACCTCGCCACCCACCCCTACCTGACCCCCATCACCAACGGGACCGACCTGGCCCTGCCCGCCACACCCAGCGACACCCCACCCGTCATCCACCACCTCACCCTGCTCGCCGACCCGCACGCCGCGATCCACGCCACCACCGACATCCTCCCCGTGGCCGACCTCACCCTCGACTCCGACCTCGTCCAGCAAGCCCTGACCAGGATCGAGGCGTCCTTCCGGCTCGACCCCCTGCTCGCCCCCACCCGCGCAGGCGAGCAAACCGCCACCGCCTCACCCGGCCTCGGCGAAGCACCCGGACACCACCTCGCCCACCTCCTCGACGGCAACCTCGGCAGCCACTACCTCAGCGAACACCCCGCGGCGCAAGAAGAGTGGATCGAACTCGACCTCGGCGGCGACACCGAAGAGGACATCACCCACGTGGACGTCTACCCCGGTGACCCCATGGAAGGCCATCCGCTGCCCGCCTGCGTCCTGGAGACCTTCACCGAAGCCACCGGCTGGACGGAACACGCCACCTACCCGGCCGGAACGGAGATCCACTACACCCCCGCCGCACCGGTAACCGCCGCCCGCATCCGCATCCGGTTCACCGCGCCCAGCACGCAACCCATCGCGATTCGATCCTTCACCGCCACCACCAACGCCGGCGACAACGGAATCGTCATGCCCCGCCCCGCCGCCTGGTTCGGCAACTGGACCTGGGCCGAACCCCTCGCACAAACAACCGGCGTCCCGAACTGGGCCCGCCTGCCCATCCTGCCCGCCGACAAGTCCGCCTACCTGGACGACCCCGTACCCACCGCCCGCGCTGGCTACCTCCAGCTGCGCCCCCGCCACGACTGACCCACCCCCACCCAAACGCCAAGGAGCAGCCACCGACATGGCCGTGCGCGCCCTCGCCACCGACACACTGCTGACCTACGAAGTGGAGACCGAGCCCGATCCACTGAACGTCAGCACACCATCCAGGCCCATCCCCGGCACGCTGATCTTCACCATCAGCAACAAGGATGCGGCAGTCAGCTGCCGCAGCATCACCTTCAAGATCCCCATCGGAGACGGTGCGAACGACCTGGCGGAACTCACCAGCCCCGAGGGCATCGGCACCGTCCCCGTAGGCGAGGGCGCCGGCGACTGGAAGACCAGGAAAGAGCTGCAAGAAAACGGCACCGTTCTGGCCGTCGAGTTGACGCCCCAGATCGCACCCATCGTCCTCCCCACCGACTGGTGGCTCACCCTGCGGGTGACCGGCTTCACCGTGAACAGGGTGGAAGGCGCGGTGACGATCGGCGTGACCGAGGTGACCACGTCCGGGACCAAACCCACCACCCTCGACCCGGTGATCAAAGCGCCGCACGACTTCTACCTGCGCAACCTGACGCCCACCCCGCTCCTGGTCGACAACGGCGCAACGGTCACCCTGACCTGGCAGACGGGAGGCGGCGACAACCGCACGAAATACACCATGTTCTGGGACCGGGAGAGTGAACCGGTCGCCGGCACCAGTTGGACCTCGCCGCCACTCCACCAGAGCACCGGCTTCATGCTCCAAGCCGAAATCACCACCCCCGGCGGCGCCACGCTCACCCACACCCTCACCACCACCGCCACCGTCGCCCCCCAGGACCTCACCACCCGCGACCTGGTGGTCAACCGCACCCTCGACATCGGCAACGGCCCCGGCACCGCCACCACCAACCTCGGCTTCTCCACCAGCGCGGACGGCACCCGGCACCTCCCCACCTCCATGGTCGACGGCAACCCGAACACCTACTGGTGGAGCGCGAACCACCCCCAGGCGAACGACTGGGTACAGATCGACCTCGGCAGCGAACGCACCCTCACCAAAGTCGACCTCCTCCTCGGCAAACCGGATGGCAGCTTCCGTCTCCCCGAGTTCGCCCTGGAGTGCGCGAAGGAAGACAAGAGGTGGACCCAGCACGGTGGCCTCATCACTCAGGGGCGCGCCGACTACAGCGCCACTCTCTCCGTGACCGCCCGCTATGTGCGACTGAGGATGACCAGGGCCCATACAGGCGGTTCGACATACCGCGTCGCCATCCGGTCCTTCGACATCACCACCGTCCCCCGCGGAGCCGTCATCACGCCCGACGGGACAACCATCTACGCACCCCTGACCGCCAACGCCGGGATGACGATCGTCGGCGACCTCCTCGTCACTGGCAGGCTCGACGTCATCGACAAGCTCACGGCCGAAGCCACCGGAATCAAGGCAAAGGTGCCATTCGACCGCATCGATATCATCCGCGGCACCACCGCCGTGAAGTTGCGCGCCACAAGCGGCAACAACGGAACATACACATGCCTGCGGGACGGGATCGCCGTGGCCTATGGCGGCAACCTCGACGGCCAGTGCCGCATGTCCCTAAACCGCGACGGATCACCGATCACCTATGTGGTCGGCTTGGACATCAAGGAGGTGACGTTCCCCGTCAAACGCGGCTGGGTCCTCTCCTACACGATGCCCTACCAGCATGCAGAGGTCGATATGACGTTCTTCTACTTCGGTCGCGAATAGCCATCCTCCCGGGGATCCGACCTCCGTTCCTTCGTGCTCGAGAACTGCCACTGCCCCGCTCCTGAACGGTCATGAAGTCCCGGACGAAACACCGCCATCGGGCCGCACAGCACGCCTCGCGTCCCATTCACCAGCCGACACCGAGCCATCACCCGACAGCCCAGACCGATGGCCTGGGGCTGCGGCCTGCGCCCGCTTGACCCCTTCAGGTCCACGGTCACCCATTTCTTTGGTGACATTGTGTAGCCGATCTGCAGGCTGGAGATCACTCGGCGGCCATGCTGCACGGTTGCCAAATACCTTGATCCCCAATATCACCAACACGATCGGAGGTCAATGCTGAGCACCTGGACCACCAACCGCAGGACCTCCAGGCCAAGATCCCTAATTGGTTACGCACGGTAGCGAATTCCGGCGTCCACACCCCTCCGCAAGCGGACGCGGCGCCAGCCGAGCCTAAGCGGCACCTGCCCGCCTATCCGACGCGTCCAGGTGCGGGCTCTCACCGCGAGCCGCAGGTCAGACGCCCAACTCCGCGTTGGTGATCGCATGGTGGTCGCAGGCGATCACCCGGGCGTGGGACCTGTAGCCTCCGCGAGCTGATCAAAGAGCCAGGAACGTAGGAGGCAGAGGAAGTGCGCAGGTCACAACGGAGAGGCCGGGTCTACCGCCGGTGCGGGTGCCGTGATGCCACCCGGCGTCAACTCGGCGCCACGTGCCCGCGCCTCGCCGAGCAGGAGCACGGCACGTGGACTTTCGCCGTCGATATCCCCTCCCTCAACGGCCGCAGGCGCACCGTGCGCCGCGGTGGCTTCGAGGACGCATGGACCGCCGAGACGGCGCTGCGGCGCTTCCTCGAGGGGCGCCGGCTGGGCTTCGACGCCGATCCGCACGAGACGGTGGCCGCTTACCTCACCAAGTGGCTCAAGACGATGGAGTTCCTGCTCAAGCCCACCACCTACGCCCGCTACCGCACCTACGTGCTCTGCGAGCTCATCCCCGTCTTCGGCGCGATACGTCTCGAGGAGCTCGCCCACGACCACATCGCCGCCTACACCCACGAGCAACTCGAAGCCGGCCGTGGACGCCAGGCCGTCTACCACTGCCTCGCCACGCTCTCCAGCGCCCTGGGCGCCGCCGTGCGCGCCCACCGCCTCCCCTACAACGCCGCCCAGCCTCTGCCCATGCGCAGGCCCCGCGCCGACGAACGCGTCCCCTGGAGCGCGGAGCAGGCCGTACAGTTCCTCACCCACTGCCGCAACGTCGACCCGGCCTTCGCCGACCTCTTCGAGGTCATCATCGGCACCGGCCTGCGCAAGGGAGAGGCACTCGGCCTCCAACGCCCGTGCGTCCGGATCGACGACCGCGTCATGTACATCCGCCACACCCTCTCCGCGATCGACAACCACGAACTCGTCCTGACCGCACCGAAGACCAAGAAGAGCCGCAACTGGGTACCCCTGTCCGACCGCGTCGCCGCCGCCCTCCAACGCGCCATGACCAGGAGCGCCTCCACCAGCAACGACCACGTCTTCCAAGGCCCCGACGGCAAACCCCTCCACCCGGCCACCGTCCGCCAGCGCTTCCACGAACTGCGCGAACAAGCCGGACTGCCTCACGTGACCATCCACGACCTGCGACACCTCGCCGCCACCCTCGCCCTGGAAGGCAACGTCCCCATGGCCGTCATCTCCAAGACCCTGCGGCACTCCACGCTCTCGACCACCGCGAACATCTACAGCCACCTGACCTGGGACACCGCCATGGCCGCGGTACACACCATCGAAGCCAGGCTCCGCCTCGTCGAGGCGCGCGCCCGCCGTGGCACCGACGCCCTCGCCCCCAGCAGCCCCTTGCCGAACCCGCTGTTCAGCCACGCGGCCTGACAGCCGCACGGCTTCAGCTGCCCCAGCCCACCAAGCCGCTCAAACCGCGGCAAGGGCCGACAAAGTAGCCGGCGCCGCCGGTTCGGACATGACGCCAGCTCAGACCCGCTGCCCCATCAGGACAACTGACGCCGCGGGCCCCACGGGCATGCCCATTTTCCGAGAAACCGTGTGCGTTTCGGCGCTGGAGAGGCGTCCGATCAGCCCATCGACTGCGCCCGATCATTCGACCGAACGAGCAAAAGCCGCATTGTGGTTGCGCTGGAGCGACCCAGGCCTGCGGGATGCACCCACCGAGGCGACGTGAACGAGCGTTCACGACCACATTGCGACCACCAAAGCAAAGAGGCCGCCTCCGCCATCAAGCGGAAACGGCCTCCGACCTGCGAAAACGCTGGTCGGGACGACAGGATTTGAACCTGCGACCCCTTGACCCCCAGGATATCCTATTACCCCTCAAAATGCGCCCACGCACACGTCGTGCGTGTGCAGATGAGCACGTTTCGCGCACGTCGCGCGGCAGCGCGCATGACGTGTGGTCCCCAGCTGGTCCCCAGGTCAGGGGCTTGATGGAGGGTCCGGGTGACGTTCATGTCTCCAGGCTAGCTCCACTCCGAGCGAGGATCCAGCGATTCCCGAGGATCGCCGAGAAACTCATCAGACAGGGACCATGAACTGCCGGGAGAAATCAGTCCGATCCGGGCCGAACACCAGCCATAAACTAGCCACCGAAAATCCCGGACTCACCCATTCCCTGCAGGCTCGAAGAATTCTCGGCGTTGGCCGTGGCGTATTCCGGGGACCGGTCCGAGGCTCGGCGCCCTCGCACCGCACCTGCTCCGGGTTGTACGAGCCCAACAACCCACGGCCGACCGACAGACGCCTTCCTCCGACCTGTGACCACTCCTTCGAGCAGCAACCCCGTGCGGGCAGAATCGGCGCGATCAAGCTGCCCTACCCACCGCACATGCTCCGCGATCACCTTCGCGGCGTGTCGCCAGCGCGTGTCCCGACCAGTCGATCTTGCCAGTGCTCCACGCCCCGCCCCGCACGCTCTGCCGGCACACCCGTCACTCCCGCAACTCTGGACACGCCATCACCACTTGGTTCGAGGAGGACTCCATGGCGCAGCGTCCCAAGCGGGGCAGGGTGTACCGCAGGTGCGGGTGCAAGGACGGCACCAGCGGGAAGCAGTTGGGTTCGTGGTGCCCGCGGCTGGCCGCCGACACTTCGCATGGTCGGTGGACGTACGCGGTGGACCTGGCGCCGGAGGACGGCAAGCGCCGGACTCGGCGGCGGGGCGGGTTCGCGAGCCGGGCGGAGGCGGCGAGGGAGACGGCGCGGGTGCTGGATGCCGAGTACCGGGGCGTGTACGAGGACCGGACGCTGCGGGTCGGCATGTTCCTTTACGAGTGGCTGGAGGCGAAGCGGCCGGCGCTGGCACCGAACACGATGGCGGGCTACCGGGCGTGCATCGAGCGTGACCTGGTCCCGGCGTTCGGCGGCATGCTGCTCATCGACCTGCGGCCCAAGCACATCGACGCCTGGGTCAGCGCGCAGCTCGCGTCAGGCCGCGGGAGCACCACCGTGCACCACGCGGTGGCGATGCTGCGCAACGCGCTGAACCACGCGGTGCGGACGTGGCGGCTGCGCTACAACCCGGCCAAGCACTCCGTACCCGCCAAGCCCCGCGCCGCCGTGCGCGTCTGCTGGACCCCCGATGAGGCTGCCACCTTCCTGCGCCACGGAGCCGAGCACTATGCCGACCGGCTCACCGACCTGTTCGAGGTCATGCTCGGCACCGGCATGCGCCGCGGCGAGATCCTCGCCCTGCACTGGTCCGACGTGCACCTCATGGACCGCAAGCTCTACGTCCGCTGGACCCTGACCGCCGTGAACAACGGGAAGATCCACCTCAGCGAGCCCAAGACCGAGGCCAGCCGCGCCTGGATCAGCCTCTCCCCCAGAGCCATGGCCGCCCTCCACCGCCAGGCCGCCCTCCAGATGGCCGCCCACCCCGACGGTCTGCTGGAAGGGCTGGTCTTCACCCGCCCGGACGGCGAACCGCTTCGCCCGCAGTGGGTCCTCGACCAGCTCCGCAAACGCACCGCCGAACTCGACCTCCCGAAGATCGGCCTGCACGACCTGCGCCACACCGCAGCCAGCATCATGATCGCCGCCGGCATCCCCCTCGCCGTCGCCTCCAAAACCCTGCGCCACTCCAACCTCGCCATCACCGTCGATCTCTACGGCCACCTCCTCAAGGACTCCGCCGACGATGCCGTCGTCGCCCTGGCCGCCGCGCTTGACCGCGCAGACGCCCTCCACGCAGACAACACCTCCACGGCCATCCCGAACACCTGCCTGGCCGCGTAGATCTGGCCACCAGGAACTCGAGCCTGCCGCGCCGGGCGGGTCTGTCCAGGCCGCTGCCCACGGGCCATACGGGCCATCACGTGCCGCCGTTCGATGGATGCGGCGGTCGGGTTCGATGCGGCCGGTCGTCCGGCTGGGACACCTTCCTTTCAGGGGTACTGGGGGATACACCTCTGCCCGAAGAGGAACCCGGTGTCGCGCGGGTTCCAACCGCGCACCCGTCGTTCACTTGTGCGATTACAGGAAGGGATGGTCGACGTGTCTGATCCCGTCGTCCTCATCACGGGCGCGCTCACCGGTATCGGCCGTGCCACCGCCTTGGCTTATGCCCGTCAGGGCGCGAACCTCGTGGTCTCCGGCCGCCACGAGGACGTGGGTGAGCAGTTCGCCAGGGAACTGTCCGACCTCGGCGCCCCGGTCGAGTTCGTGCGTGCCGACGTCCGCTTCGACGCCGAGGTGGAGGAGCTCGTCGACCGCGCGGTCGCGCGGTTCGGACGGCTCGACGTCGCCTTCAACAACGCCGGCACCGAGGGAACACCCAGCCCCGTCACCGAGGTGACCGACGAGCGCTACCAGGCCACCTTCGACACCAACGTCAAGGGAACGCTGCTGTGCCTGAAGCACGAGTTCCGGGTCATGAGGGAACAGGGCGGCGGCAGCATCGTCAACGTCAGCTCCACCTTCGGCCTGATGGGTTACCCCGGGGCGACGTTGTACGTCGGAAGCAAGCACGCCGTCGTCGGCATCACCAAGGCGGCCGCGCTCGAAGGCACCGCTCACGGCATCCGCGTCAACGCGGTCGCGCCCGGCTACACCCGGACCCCCATGTACGAGCGGTTCACCGGCGACGACACGGCGCGTGAGGCGGTCGATTCGGTCCTGCCCATGCACCGGCCGGGCACCCCGGAGGAGATCGCCCAGGCCGTCCAGTTCCTGGGGTCGGACAAGGCGAGCTATGTCACCGGGCACATCCTCCTGGTCGACGGCGGCCTGATGGCGGGCGGTCCCCTGTTCCCGAGCTCGTGAAGCCGCGAGGCCAGCCACGGCGTGCGTGCGGCCATCAAGGGCACGGAGGGCCGCCCTTGGCTCCTCCTACAGCCAAGGTATGACGCTGGGCGAATGCGCTGTGAACGGAGGCTTTGGGATCAATGCTCCTCAGGCATCTGAAGCGACCTGCGGCGCGGGCGAGCGATCCTCACGTCGTCCTCGCCGGACCGCCTCGCCTGGCCCGAGATGGACGGGATGCGACGAATGAGCGCGCGACCGATCGGTGACCACGCCCTGCTCTCCGACTGCCGTTCGGCCGCCCTGGTCACCTCCGACGGCTCAGTGGACTGGTTGTGCCTTCCCCGGTTCGACAGTCCGGCGATCTTCGCCCGCCTCCTCGACGAGAGCGCCGGCCACTGGTCCATCCGCCCCACCGGCCCTGCCGACATCAGCCGCCGTTACCTCGAAGACACTCTCGTCCTGGAGACGACCTTCCGCACGGCCGACGGCACGGCGGTGCTGCGCGACGCCCTCGCCCTGGGACGGCGCGAACGCGGCCACGCGCTCGGCACCGCCTCCCCGGGAGTGCTCCTGCGACAGATCACCTGCACCGAAGGACAGGTGACCATCGAGATCGCCTACGCGCCGCGCCCGGAGTTCGGACTGGTCCACCCGCTCCTCTCACCCCTTCGGGGCGGACTCGCCGCCCACGGGGGCGCCCACATCCTGCTCCTGTCGAGCCCCGTGGACTTACGGGTGAGCGGCTCCACGGCGCACGGTCGGATCCCGCTGCGGGCCGGGCAGCGCCTGGGATTCGCCCTGCACGTCGAGCCGGCCTGGGAGCGCGAGCCGATGCGCTGGCGTGCCGGGCGTATCCGACGCCGCCTCGGCGACACCACCAGCGGCTGGCGCTCGTGGTCGCGGCTCCACCGCGCGTATGCCGGCCCCTGGCAGGACGAGGTGAGCCACAGCGGACGGGTGCTGCGCGCCCTGACCTTCGCGCCGACCGGCGCCATCGTCGCGGCGGCCACCACCTCCCTGCCCGAGCGAGTGGGCGGAACACGCAACTGGGACTACCGGTACACCTGGGTCCGCGACGCGAGCTTCACCCTTCAGGCGCTGGCCACGGCCGCCTGCCACAAGGAGAAGGAGAAGTTCTTCGACTTCCTCGCCCGAGCCGCGGTGAATCAGCTCGACCGCGGCGTCGACCTGCAGATCATGTACGGCATCGGCGGGGAACGCGATCTGAGCGAGCGGCTCCTGCCCCACCTGACCGGCTGGCGCGACAGCAGCCCCGTTCGGAGCGGCAACGACGCGTGGCGCCAACGTCAACTCGACGTCTACGGCGAACTCCTCGACGCCGCGCACGAGACCCTCCCGCCCGGCGAGCGTCTGGACCCAGTCATCCGCACCCTCCTGGTCCAGGCGGCACAGACCGCCGCCCGGCGGTGGTCCCAACCGGATCAGGGCATCTGGGAGCGACGCGGGCCCAGCAGACACTTCCTGCACTCGAAACTGATGTGCTGGGTCGCCCTGGACCGTGCCATCGCCATGGCATCCACCCTCCAGGCCGAAACCCACGCACCCCACTGGCGGCACGAGCGCGACCGGATCCGCGAAGCCATCGAAGAGCGCGGCTGGAGTCCCCGCCTGGGCGCCTTCACCCAGGCATTCGGCAGTGCGGAACTCGACGCCTCGACGCTGATGCTGCCCATCGTCGGCTTCCTGCCGCCCGACGACCCCCGCGTCCGGTCCACCGTGCTGGCCATCGCCACGCACCTGACCGACCGCGGCGGCCTGGTCCGCCGCTACCTCAGCGACGAGCTGCCGGAAGACGAAGGCGCCTTCCTGCTGTGCACCTTCTGGCTCGCCCATGCCCTCGCCCTCACCGGCGACACCACCCGCGCACGGCACGTCTTCCAGACCGCCCTCGCGCGTGCCAACGACGTCGGGCTACTGGCCGAAGAGACCGACTCCACCACAGGGGAGGCCCTCGGTAACTTCCCCCAAGCCTTCAGCCACATCGGCCTGATCAACGCCGCCCGCGCCATCCGCGATGCCGAGGGGAAACCCCCGTACACACAGCCTCGATCGACCGGCTGACGGCCCTTGTCCCAACCGCCGGCGGTTGCCCTGACCGGATGAGACGGGCCCCATGGCACCGCCTGTCGAATCCTGTGCCGCGCCGTCAGCCGGCCTCAGCGCGGCTGACCCGAGGGTGGGCCCTGGCGGCCGAGGGCGAGGAAGCATCGGCGGCCGCTCTGCCACTGGTCGGTGACGCCGAGGGCCAAGTCCCGGGCAATCCTGCGGAGCGCCGGCGCTCCCAGCCGCGCCCAGGGAAACAACGGCCCCCTGTGGCCGTGGACGTTTTCGAACCAGGCGGTGCAGAGCTCCTCGATGTCATGCGGACCGACCTCGACGAGGAGTACACCCGTCGGGCTGACAAGCTGGACACATCGGCGCAGCAGGGCATGCGGGTCGCCGCCGATACCGATGTTGCCGTCGATGAGCAGGACGGTCTGCCAGTCGCCCTCGGCCGGTAGCCGGTCGAAGACCGATCGGCACAGTGCTCTGCCGCCGAGAGCGACGGTATGGGCCACCGCGAGGGGAGCCGCATCGACGCCGAGTGCGGGAAATCCGCGGCCCAGGAGCGCTCTGCAGAGCCGGCCCGGTCCGCAGCCGACGTCGAGAACGGGGCCGACACAGCGGTTGAGCACGGATTCGTCGGCCCCGGTGGGCTGCGCGTACCAGCGGTGCACCGGCATCCGGATCCGGCGCCCGTCCGTCAGCCGCAGGTACACCGGTCCGTGGCCGCTGCGCAGGACGTGCGCGTAGGGGTCTGCGCCGGCGTGGGACGGCGCTTCCTCGTCGGTCGTCACGGTGCGTCGTGACCTGGTGCGGGTCGTTCCTCGTCTACTCGGGCGGCCCGTCGGGCGCGGCGGAGCTTGAGCGCGAAGGCGATCGCTGCCGCGCCGAACAGCACGGCGGTGGTCGCCAGCCATCGGCGGAGGTAGACGTCTTCCGGCAGCCGCGTGTCGCCCTGGTAGGGGGTCGACAGGTTGAGGATCAGGGGAAACCACACGAGCAGCAGGACACCGGACAGGAAGGCGGGCACGCGCAGATAGTTGATCCACGGCACCGCGGGAGTACGTTCCGGGCGGTGGCGCAGCACGGACTGGGCCGAGAGGTCGGCGAGTGAGTACAGGGGCAGCAGGATCAGGTCGTGGCCGATGGCCGCGCCGACGAACCAGATCGCCACGCCGAGCGGGCGTTCGGCGAACAGGCGCACCAGGGCGTAGCCGGTGAGGGCGAACGAGGCGATCAGGACGAGGAGGTGCAGGGGTTCGGAGCCGTACCAGCGGATGAGGCGTGCCATGGTCAGGTCCTGAAGGTGAGTCGGTGCACCCATTTGGTGTTGTTCACGCCGGGGTTGGCCGGGACGATGATGCGGGCGGGGTAGCCGTGGTCGAGTGAGAGGTCCGCGCCGTTGACGTGCAGGGCGAGCAGTGATCGGGGGTCGTGGATCTGGTTGCCCCGCAGTACCACCGAGCTGTAGGGGCCGGGTGGTTGGACGGATTCCACCAGGACGCTTGCGGCGGCCGGCAGGCCCGCCAGGGCGGCCAGGTCGGTCAGCCGCAGGCCGCTCCAGTGCTGGTCGGGGGTGGACCATCCCTCGACGCAGGCGATCGGCAGTGCGGCGGCTTGCTGGGGCATCGCGAGGAGTTGCTCGCGGGTGAGGACGAGCGTCGGTCCGGGGCCGTGGACCTCCAGCCGCCAGTCCGGGCCGACGTGCGCCGGGTTGATGCCGACGGCTGCGGCCGTCTTGTTGATCTGGAAGCCGTTCGGGCCGCTGCCCGGTTCGCGGTTGTGCGGCGCGAGCAGGGCGGTGCCGCGCAGCCGGCCGCCGATGCTCTGTCCGGCGGTTACCACGAGAAGCAGCAGGGAGCCCGCCCCCACCATGCCCACCGCTCCGCGGCGGGTCATCGTCGGCGGCGCGGGGGCGGTCGGCACCAGGCCGTCGGGGTCGGGTGGCTCGGGCCGGGTGTGGGCGAGGTCGGTGCGCAGTTCGGCGGCCAGGCCGCGGGAGCGCAGGGCGCGGGTCATCCGGCCGAGTTTGAGGGATACGTGGACGACGAAGGCGGCGATGAACACCCAGGCGCCGTAGAAGTGCAGGGTGTAGAAGGAGCCGGGGAAGACGTAGTAGAGCTGGATGTTGAGGATGCCGGTGACGAATTCGAAGACCACCCCGCCCACCAGCGCCAGCAGCGACAACCGTTCCAGCGCGTGGGCGGCGCTGCGGCCCGGCGGCCACTCGAACAGCTTCGGGATCACCGACCACAGCTTGGCCAGCACCACCGGCACCAGGACCACGCCGAGCGTCACGTGCACGCCCTGGGTCAGCCGGTACAGCCAGTAGGGATGCGTGGGCCAGTCGAAGAGGTAGAAACCCAGCACGCCCTTGCCCGGGGTCTGGTCGTTGAGTACGCCGAGGCCGGGGTTGTAGGCGGCATAGGACAGGGCGCCGGTCACGAAGAGCAGTGGAATACCGATCAGCAGCACCAGGCCGAACACCGAGGTCAGCCAGGGCCCGCGGATCGGGCTGCGCCAGAAACCGGCCCGGAACGGCCCCGGAGGCGGAGGAATCTCCTCGACCCGCCGCACCAGGGCCCGGCCACGGGCGGCCCCCTTGGCAGCCCGAGCCGCCGCGGCAGCGCGAACGCGTTCGAGGCGCCCCCGCGCCCTCCGCTTCCCCGATCCCGGTCGCTGCGGCCCGCCGGAGCCCGGGGCCGACGGCCGTCCGCCACTGTCCATCGGCTGCCTCCGCTGTCCCCGGGCCGACTCTCAGACGGTGGATCGAACCCCGTCGTGCCGCCAGTGCCTGTCAAGTCGTCAGCTACAAACTGGCACAGACCGAGTCAGCTTTCCGCCGCTGGCGTGCATGCGAGTGTCCGTCGCCAGCCAAACGGTCGAACCGGCGCTCCGCACGGGTCGACTGATCCCCGCACGGTGGCCTCAAGTGAGAGCCACCTTGACTGGGGGAGTGACACGCCCGCGTTCGGAGGAATGTCGTCGACTGCTCCACTTGGCCGCAACACGCTACGGTCCTTTGACGTCCTGGTGCGGTCGTTCCCGCGGGGCTGTCGGCTACGGACTGCTGATGGGGCTGCGGGTGGCCCATACCTCCACGAACATGCCCCGGTCGATGTGGTCGACTTCGAACCCAGCGTCGGCGACTGCGTCAGCGAACGCCTCGGCGTCCCACACCGTGTACCAGCGTCGTCCGTCGGGCTCATCGAGCCAGCCGGTGTGGCCGACGGACCTGACGCACGCGTACAGCTTGCCGCCGGGGCGCAGTAGCCTGGCGAACTGGCCGAGCACGTCCACGGTCTCCGACTCGCGAAGGTGCACGAGCGATGCGCAGGCCCAGATCCCGTCGACTGTTCCAGCAGGGAATTGAGATCCGATGTCGCGCAGGTCGCACTGTGAGGTGGGTGCGTGGGCGTTGGCCATGGCGACGAACACCGGGTTGAGGTCGACACCTCGGACGCTGTGACCATGGGCGGCGAATCGCGCGAGGTCGCGGCCGGGGCCGCAACCGGCGTCCAGGATCAGCGAGGGAGTCGGCAGCGAGTTGGCGAACCGCCCGACCTGGTCAGCCATTTTGGGGGCGTGGGTAACCGCATAGTCGTCGGCGCGGTCGCTGTAGACCGCGACGGATGCAACAGCTGAGTCGAACAGTGGATCCCCACTGCGGGTCATGTCGGGTGAAATCACTCGCAAGGGGTGGCTCTCGTTTCGTTGTCGATCATGGATCTACCTCAGTGTCCACCACCTCTACAGACGCTCTCATTCACGTTGCCCGACTGACTCTCGTTCCCCCTGTCGAAAACACCCTGGTAGTCGCACCGAGGGCCGAGTGCGTCGATGGCTCACGATCGGCAGTGCGGCGGTTCACTGCTCTCGGCGGACGGCGAGCAGGGCCGCGTCATCGGTCAGGCCACAACCGACGTAGGCCCGCACGTCCAGGAGGAGATCGTCCAGCAGGGAGTCCGGCTCCCCGTGCGGCATCGCCGCCAGGCGCTGGGCGAGCGGATAGAACCGGTCGGCCGCGTCCCGGGCCTCGGCCACGCCATCCGTATAGAGCAACAGGAGGTCGCCGCGTTCGAAGATGAGCGACCGGGCGTGATAGGTCCCGCCGACCAGGTCGAGCAGGGCCAGCGGCGGTGCGTCGACGGGCGGCTCCACCGCGCTGACCTCACCGGCGTGGCACAGCAACGGTGGCGGGTGCCCGCAGTTGACCACGACCGCCGGTCCCGGCGCATCGGGGACACCGACCAGCACCGCCGTGACGAACTCCTCGCTCGCCGGCCGACGGGCTAGCGCCGAGTCCAGCCGCCTGGCCACCTCCGCCAGATCCGGCTCGGCCCGGGCAGCCTCACGAAACACCCCGAGCACGTCGGCAGCGGTCTCCACCGCGCCCAGACCCTTGCCGCACACGTCACCCAGCAACAGCCGCACCCCGTACGGGGTCCGCATCACCTCGTACAGATCCCCGCCGATCCGCGCCTCGGCCTCCGCCGCCACATAGCGCACCGCGACCACCAGCGGTCCCACCCGCCGGGGCACCAGGCGTAGCAGCGCCCGCTGCGCCGCCTCAGCGACCGTGCGTACCCTGGCCAGCTCGCGCTCCTGGGTCGCCACCACGATGACATTGGCGCAGCTGAAGAAGGTGACCGCGATCACCGTGGCCGCGGCGGTCACGTGGACGACCAGAGGAACTTCGCTGTCGTAAAGTGCCAGACCGGCAACGATGACACTGGCGACCGTCCCGGCCGCCAGCGGGATCGCGGCCCGGCGAGTACCCGCGCCTGCCACCACCGGCAAAGCGGCCAGGATCGGGGAGAGCGTGACATCGGGCCCCGTCGCGACATCGGCCAGCACGGCCATCGTGACCAACGCGTAGCCGACGAAAGTGAGCCTGCGCGACCACTCGGGCAGGACCGGTGGCGAACGCCATGCTCCCTCGTTCAAGACAGCAGACACCGCACTGCCCTCCATAGTCGAGCTCTCCCTCTCTCCAGGGTCAATCGCTGCGGGCTCCCCCGCGACAGCGTTCCCGAGGGGGCCGCCGCGCGCCTGACATCGGTGACGCCGCCGAGCTGAAGTCAGCGCCTACGCCACAGCCCAGCGCCCCGGCGACCGGATGCGCGGCCGAGGAACGCGGCGGTGCCTGCGCGACTGCGGACCGTCACCGACACTCGCGCGTGCGACCAGCCCGTCAGAGCCGCCACCACGACACCGTCGACGACGAAGGAGCAATAGGCGACGGCGCCTGCGACCTGCACGGTAAGCCTGAGCAGCGAGAAGATGCCGCCGACCATCCCCCAATGAGCCCCCACGTTCGTCCTCGGCCTCATCGAGGACGGCGCCACCCCGAACAACGCCATCTCGGCGCAGCACCGCGTCACCGGTTCTGTGGGCGCCATTCGAAGATCAGGATGGTCGCGTCGGCCCGTAGGTGGTTGCACTGGTGGTCGAGGATGGCGTGGATGAGCAGCCGCAGCACCTCGGCCGGGCGCTCGCCGGCGGAGGAGGAGCGGATGATGAAGTCGGTGAACCGGTCGAGGCCGAACTGCGCACCGTCCGCGTCGCGTGCCTCCACGGCGCCGTCGGTGTAGAGCAGGACGCGGTCGCCCGGCTCCAGTGTGGTCTCGTGGACCTGCCGGGCTGTCGGGGCGAGTTGGCCGGCCAGGCCGATCGGGGGCTGCGGGGGGCTGTCCAGCGCCCCTTCGAGCACCCGCTCGGCACGGATCAGCAGCGGCGGTGGGTGACCGCAGTTGACCCAGTGCAGCACCCCGGTCTCCGCGTCGAGCCGGCACAGCACGCCGGTGCAGAAGTGGTCGGGCTGCCAGCGGGCGAGCGCCTGGTCGACGGAGCCGACGACGTCGGCCAGGTCTCCACCGCCGCGGCGGGCGTTGCGCGCCGCCGCCATGGCGACCGACGTGGTCAGGCCTGCGGTCAGATCGTGACCCATGGAGTCGAGGATCACGGTGTGCAGCACGTTCTTGATCACCGAGTGGTCGAAGGCGTCGCCGGCGATGTCGTACGCCGGTTCCAGGACCGCGGTCGAGAGGCACCTCCTGCTGCCGACGGTGTGGGGTGGCAGGAAGGCCCGCAGCATCTCGGCGGGCAGCCCCACGCCGGTGGTTCGGGCGCGGGCGGCGAGCCAGTCGCTGTAGGTGCGCTTGGAGGTGATCAGCATGGCGAACAGGTGGGCCAGCATCCGGCTGCGGCGCATCCGCACCCCGTCGAGCGCGGCGGTCCGCACCGCCAGCACGCCCAGCCGCTCCGCACCGTCGACCAGCGGCATCCAGACGATCACGCCGTCGCCGTCGCCGGCCACCCGCGGGGAGACCGTGCGGTACGCCCAACCGGCCGTGGAACCGTCCACCGCCAGCGGCTCCCCAGACTCGTCGAGTGGGATGAGCAGCCGTTGCTGCAGGTCCGCGAGGTAGATCAGCGCAGTGTCCAGGCCGAGGGCAGCGGCGCACCGGTTCGCCAGCGCGGGCAGCTCGAACGGCAGCGCTATCTGCGCCTCGACGATCAGCCCTTCCAGCCGATGCTCGTCGACAACGGCGTCGGGACCGGCGGACGCGAGCGGTGGATCCGACACGGGGGGTCACCCCTTCCACGCCCAGTCTCACACCGATCCCGACCGCTCTCACGCCAGGCACGACGGCGCCGGGTGCGGCCGCCGCGAGATGGGCGCCGCTGGCAGCGGTGCCGGCGACTCGTCGGCCCGCGGCAGCCGCCCCACCGGTGATACTGCCGCGACGCCGCACGCGAGGGCGACGTCGCTACACCGAACCGACCGACTCGGCGGAGTCTTCGACGAGCACCATCATGCAGCCTGAGCAGGGCGGATGACGCTTTCGGCAAGGGCAAGGCGGACGCACACCGCATAAGGTGGCACCGCCACGGCCGTCCCGAGCGCCAGTTTGGCCGCGTAGCTCTGGCCCGTCAGGAACGGCTTCGGGCGCCTCCGCCTTCTCCTCGACGAACACGGCATCGTCGACGCCGCCCACCGCTTCCAGCGCAACCTCGGCCGCGAGGAGGCGGCTCTGGGCGGCCGGGTGGGAGGATCACGCCGCCTTCACGGGCCTGGTGGACGACTCCAGTGCGGTTGCGGCCTGGTCGGCCAGGGTCACTGCGACGAGCAGGGCCTGCCGGCTGGGCCAGCTGCCGGGCACGGCGTCGAGCATGAACCGCCCTATGTACCTGCCGTTGCCGAACACCCTCAGTTCCACTTCTTCCGGCGGCATCCCCAGCTCGTCGGTCGCCCAGGTCTTGCGGCCGACGACGATCGAGCCGTCGGGCTCCAGGCGCGGCGGGCGGCCGAGCAGGGAGCCGTGCTCGAACCGGCAGCTCCGCAACCCGAGCAGATCGACCAGCTCGGCCCGCACGTGGTCCACCACGGCAGGTGCCGGCTTCGACCGCGCCATGACCGCGGCCTCGTGGATCCGGGCCAGGTAGCCGGCATCGGTGACCGCCACGACCTCGAAATGCCGGGCGCGCGCCGCCAGTTGCGAGACCGCCAACCCGACGGCCAGCAGCAGCAATGCCGTGGTGATGTCGGAGGAGTTGCTGATGGTGAACCGCTCGAAGGGCCGGGTGAAGAAGAAGTCGAACCACGCGGCGGCGCTCAACGCGGCGACAGCCCCTGCCATCCGGTGTCCCACGGCCGCCACCGCGACCACCGCGACGACCAGCAGCAGGGCGACGTTGGTGTTGGCCAGATGCCCGCGCAGCGGCAGCAACAACGCACTGACTGCGAGCGGGACCACCGCAGCCACCAGCAGGGAGACCGGCCCCCTCATCACGTAACGGCGCATCTCACACCTCCATGTTCCGGTGTAGCAGCACGCGGACTGGATGCAAGCCGGTTAGCAGCGCGTTAACGCGTTCCTTGCGCGACACCACAACGCGGCCCGTTTGCCTCTGACCGGTGACGAGTGCAAGCCGTGGGCCCAGTGCCGTCGCTGATCGGAGGAGGCTCGACGCGGACCGTCCACGGAGGGGGCGGTGCCGCCACTGGGTGTCTCCTCGACAGCTGGCAACCCATTGATCGTCTCCACGAAGCCCCGCGTGCCAAAACCGCCGCGAGGCGCCGCCGCCCGGCCCTGGACGTCGGATCCCTCAGATACACGGCGTCCCGTTTCCTCACCTGGAATCGTCACCGAGGGCGGCACGTTCGCGGGAAAACCGTCAGGCCCCCGAGCTGCCGCCGGTTGGCACGGCCAACCGGTGCGGAGGTCTGCGCGCACGGCCAGTCCTGGAACGGCCCGGCCGGGCGGATCCGGTCGCTCGCCGCGCCGTGCGGATAATCCTTCCGTGATCTCTGGGATGGTCCGCTGCAGCCGGTGGTGGTTCGCGCTTCGAGCGTTCGTCGTCTTCCTCGTGGGCGGCGTGCTTGGCCACTGCGCCTACGCGGCGGTGGCACATCGTCCCGGGGGTGGGGTGCCGTGGGGTGGGATGCTGTTCGGAGCGTCCCTGTGCGCGGCACTCAGCGCGCTGTCCCCGGGGCGACGCCGTCGCTGAGCCTCCTTTATGGGCAGCCGCCGATCGGCCTCCCAGTGCCCGGCAAAGCTCACGGGGTGCCGAGGGCGGCCTCCTCGCGGTCGAGGTCGTGCTGGAGGCGGCGGCGGGTGGTGTCGCTGATGCGGTGTTCGTCGTACAGGCGGTGGAGTTCGGTGCTCTGGACGGCGATGACCTCGTGGCGCAACTGGCGGTAGGCGGCGTCGGCGGTGGTGCCGTCGGGGGTTTCGGGTGTGCGGTCGAGGCGGGCGTTCAGGCCCCTTCTTACCCGGTCGATGGCGGTGTCGGGCATGGCCTCCAGGGTGGCCAGGTGGTCGACGTGGTCGAGGGCGGCGTGGTTGAGGGCATCGCGGGCATCGTCCTCCTCGCGGGCGGTGTGCTCGGGTTCGAGGGCGAGGCCGGAGCGGTTGACCACGGCCGCGAGGGTCAGGCCCTGAACGACCAGGGTGAAGACGACGACGGAGGTAGTGAGCACCAGGACCAGCGGGCGTCCGGTGAGCTTGGTGCCGTCGTCGGTGACCAGCGGGATGGACAGGGCAGCGGCCAGCGGCATGACGCCGCGGGTGCCGGCCCAGGTGACCACCCCGGCCACCCGCCAGGACAACCGTCCCTGCGTGGGCTTGACAGCGCGGGTCAACGGCAGCGTGGACAGCACCCGCACCGCGATCAGCACGGTGGCCAGCGCGAGCGCCTGCAGTGGCCAGAGCCCGGTGCCGGCGGGAAGGTCCCGGACCAGGGTGGGCAGCTCCAGGCCGACGATGGAGAAGACGACGCTCTCCAGCAGGAATACGACCACGGCGTAGACGGCGTGCAGCTGCAGGCGGATGTGGGCGTCGGTGAGGCGGTGGCCGGAGCGGCCGAGCAGGACTCCTGCGACCACGACCGAGGTGACGCCGGAGGTGTGTACGGACTCGGCCAGGACGTAGGCCGCGTACGGGGTGACCAGGGCGATCACGGTCTCCAGGACCGGGTCGGTGGTGCGGCGGCGCACCAGCCACACCAGGCCCGCGACGGCCGCGCCCACCAGGCTGCCGCCGCCTCCGAGCAGCAGGAACTCCCCGCCCGCCGCCGGCAGGCTCACCGAGGCGCCGACCGCCACGGCGATGCCGACTGCCACCTTGAACAGCACCAGCGAGGTGGCGTCGTTGAACAGACTCTCCGCCTGCACCAGCACCTGCACGCGTCCGGGCAGGGCAAGGCGGCGGCCGAGCGCGGTGACGGCCACCGGGTCGGTGCTGGAAAGCACGGCGCCGAGGACGAAGGCCATCGCGGGTGGCAGACCGGCGACGGCGACGGCCGTGAAGCCGACGGCGGCGGCGGAAGCGAAGACGAGGCCGAAGGAGAGGATCGTCACCGGACGCCACACCGTGCGCAGGTCGCGCAGCGACAGCTCCTCGGCCGAGGCGTACAGCAGCGGCGGCAGGACGACCATGGCGATGGCCTGCGGGGGGACGTGCAGGGCGGGGACGCCGGGTATCAGTGCCACCCCGACGCCGGCCAGGACCAGCAGCGAGGGCGCGGGCACGCGCAGACGCCGGGCGAAGGTGGCCACGGTCGTGGCCAGAACCACCAGGACGAGAACGATCCCTACAACGCGCATCGGCGGGTAAGACCTCATCACGACGAACGGGGTCACCGCCGCCGATCGCTGCAGTCGTCCCCCGAGCCGACCAGGCTTCCCGGCACACCTACGGTCATCTTATCGGGACATTAGCGGGGGGCGGCAGGGCGTATTCGCCTGCCACCGGGAGCGCAACCGGTGCGAGCAGGGCGCAACCGCCTCAGCCGTCCGGGCAAGCGACTACGTGCTGTGGTCCTCTGGTCACGGATCATGGAGCACTCGTCGGCGCTGGCGTCCGTCCGGCAGGACCGAGGCCACGGCCACTTTTGTGCAGGCGCCGGTCGTCGCCACCGGGCGCGAGGATGACCATGAGAGACGTAGAGGTTTGCTTCCCGTGAGTCTGTTCCGCGCAGGGCTCTGTCGCGGGCGGGGCGATCGAGCCGTACCGCCTTCCTGCCGGGCGGCTGGGAAGGACGGCGATGGTGTCGCGCGGCCGGTTGCGGGTGTACCTCGGGGCCACGTTGCGGAGGTACCTCGGGGCCACGCCTGGGGTCGGCAAGACGAACGACATGCTCGCCGAGGGCCAGCGGCGTGCCTCGCGGGGCACGGACGTGGTGATCGCATTCGTGTAGGACTGCGGCCGGCCACTGACGCGCCGGATGGCCGAGGGGCTGGAGACCGTACCCCACCGGACGATGTCGTACCGGGGCTGCAGCGGCGCCAGGCTGGACGTCAACGGCAACGCGGGCCTCTACGGCGGGCTCGACGTGAACGGAGCCGTGCTGGCCGCATCCCCGTCCTCGACACTCCGCCGCTGGAGAAGGACCTGCCGTTCAAGATCTACCACAACGAATGGCCTATCGTCGCCGACTCGTACAGCAACGCGACCGGCAGCGCGACCCGGGTAGCTCCGTCCCGGTCCGGGAGTTCAGCTGTCGGCGCGCGCCGCAGTGCAACCGGTGCAGATCCCGGCGAGCTCCACGGTGTGCTGGACGTCCGCGAAGCCGGAGGTGCGGGCGATCTGGTCGGCCCAGGTCTCGACCGGGCCGGCGTCCACCGGGATGCTGATCCCGCACTGGCGGCAGAGCAGGTAGTGGCGGTGGTCGTCGTCGGGGCGGTAGCGGAAGAGCCGCTCGCCGTTGGCGTCGCGGACCACGTCGGCGCGGCCGGCTGCGGCGAGTGCGGTGAGGGTGCGGTAGACGGTGCTCAGACCCACGCGCGTGCCGGCCGCGAGCAGCCCGGTGTGGAGCAGCTGGGCGCTGATGAACTCCTGGCAGTGGGCCAGGGCTTGCAGGATTTCGGTGCGCTGCGGCGTCGGCCGCCCGATCAGTCCGGCCTCACCTGGTGAGGCCGGTGGCCGAGCGGCGTTGGCTGCCCTGCGGTCGAACGCCGCCGTGAGGGCGGAGACCCGTGTGTCGTTCGTGCTGTTCCCCCGTTGCGACATGGTGGTCAGGCCGCTGCCGGGAGAGTCGTGCGACGGGGCCGGATGAGGAAGGTGGCGGTGTAGACGGCGCTGGCGGTGGCCATGATCGCGAAGCTGGGCGGCAGTTCGGGTGCGGCGGCGCTGAGCAGCAGGCCGCCCCACATCTCCGCCACCGCGAGCCCAGCGGAGAGGCCGAGCGCGCGGAACGGGCGGCCGGTCAGGCGGATCGCCGCGCCCGCCGGTGCCGCGAGCAGTCCCAGCAGGAGCAGCGAGCCGACGGCCTGGGTGGCCTCGCCGGCGGTCGCGCCGACCAGGGCGAGGAAGGCGAAGCCGAGCAGCCGTACCGGCACGCCTCGGGCGGCGGCCACGGCCTCGTCCAGGGTGGTGAACAGCAGTGGCCGGGCGATGAGGAGGACGAGCACGCACACCGCGCCGGCGATGGCGACCGCGACGGTGGTCTGGTTGCCGTGCAGGCCGAAGATCGAGCCGAACAGCACGCTCGTTCCGGCGCCACCCTGGGCGCCGCTGCGGGAGGTGGTGTAGATGGTGAGGAAGAACGCGCCCAGGCCCAGGATCCAGGCGAAGACGCTGCCGATCACCACGTCGTCCGCCCGCCCGCGGCGGCCGAGCCCGCCGATCAGCAGGCCGACGCCTATGGTCGCGGCGAACAGGCCGAGCCGCAGGTCCCAGCCGCCGGCCAGGGCCGCCATCGCGCCGGTGAACGCGACGTGGCTGAGCGCGTCCCCGGTGAAGATCTGGGCCCGCAGCACCAGGAAGTAGCCCACCAGGCCGCAGGCCAGCGCGATGAACGTCCCGGCCAGCAGGGCGTGTTGGAAGAACGCCTGGGTGATCACCGAGCTCATGCCACACCTTCGATCGCGAGCGGTGTGCGCGTGCGGCCGGCGGCCTCACGGGCGAAGCGGACCAGGTGCGCGAGGACGAATCCGGCGAAGGCGAAGCCGGTGACGAAGAAGCCCAGCGGATACGGCTGGTAGTAGGCCGTGATCAGCCCAGCCCAGCACGCCGTCAGGCCGAGTACCACCGACAGCAGAAGGCTCAGCCCGGGCCGGGCCGTGAGCTGTTGCGCGGTCGCGGGCGGGATCACCATCAGCGCGAACACCAGCAGAGTGCCGGTGATCTGGCTGGCCTCGGCCGTCGCTGCGCCCAGCAGCACCAGGAACAGCGCACCCAGCGCCCGTACCGGAACGCCGCGCCCGGCGGCCACCTCCGGGTCGACGGAGGCGAACAGCAGCGGGCGCCCGATCACCGCCAGCACGGCCAGCAGCACCGCGCCGATCACCGCGAGGGTCACCACCTGTCCGGTGGTGATGCCCAGGAAGTCGCCGAACAGCAGCGCCGTCGGCCCCTCCAACAGGCCCTTGTACAGGCTGATGAAGAGGTAGCCGCAGGCCAGCGCGAACGCCTGGACCGTCCCCGTGACCGCGGACTCCTCCGCCCCGCCCTCCCGGCCCCCGCGCCGCAGCGCCGCTATCACCAGCGCGGCGGCGACGCAGAACCCGAAGTAGCCGAGCGTGGTGGAGAATCCGAGCAGGATCGCCAGGGACGCGCCCGGGAAGGCCGCCACCGACAGCGTGTGCCCGGCGAAGGCCTGCCGCCGCAGCACCATGAACCAGCCCACCACCGCGCACACCACGGCAACGATCAGACCAGCCCGGAACGCGTTCACCATGTACAGGTACGACCACATGTCCTGGAAGTCCGCGACCAGGTTCCAGGAGAACACTGGTGATGACGCGTCAGATGCCAGCAGCATCCCCGCCGCCTCCCTTGCCGTGCCGGTCGGAGTGGACGGCCGGGGCCTCCGGCTGCCCGACCACCACCAGCCGCCCATTCGAGGTGCGCAGCACCTCGACGGGCGTACGGTAGAGGCGGGTCAGCGTCTCGGAGGTGATCACCTCGGCCGGGGTGCCGGAGACGGCGCCGCCTTCGGCGATGTAGACCACCCGGTCCAGGTGATGGAGTATCGGGTTCACGTCGTGGGCGACCATCACCACCGACACGCCCTCCTGGTGGCAGATCCGCCCGAGCAGCGCGGCGATGGCGCCCTGGTTGGGCAGGTCCAGGCTGTCCAACGGTTCGTCCAGCAGCAGCACTTGGGGACGGCGTATCAGCGCCTGGGCGATCAGCAGTCGCTGCTGCTCGCCGCCCGAGCACTGTCCGATCGGCCGGTGCGCGTACGCCGAAGCACCGACCAGCTCCACGGCCTCCTCCACGCGTTCACGCGCCGCCCGGCGCTTCGCCCGGCCCAGGCCCGGGACGGGGACCCCCCACCGATCCCCGTCCAGGCCCAGCCGCACCACATCCACCCCACGGATGCGCACGCTCGCATCGAAGTTGCGGCGTTGCGGCAGGTAGCCGACCGCCGAGTTGCGCTCGCCGGGCGCGCCGCCGAGGACACGGACTTCACCGGCCGCCGCCGGGAGGACCCCCAGCAGGATCTTGACGAGGGTGGACTTGCCGACTCCGTTGGGGCCGAGGACGGCGGTGAACTCCCCGGCCCCGACGGTCAGATCGACACCCGACCACAAGGTCCGGCCGCCCACGCGCACGGCCGCGCCGCGCAGTGCCAGCACCGGCTCCCCACCGGGCGCGGTGCGCTCCATGTCCGTACGGACCTGTTCGATCGGGTGGATGCTCACTCGCCCGTCGCCTGCTTCAGCGCGTCGGCGATGCCCTGGAGCTCCTGGGTCTGCCAGTCCTGGAAGGTGGCGCCCGCGGGGGCGAGGGTCTCGGTGACCTGGGCGACCGGGATGCCCTGGGCCTTCGCGGCGTTGACCTGGGCCACGACATCGGGGTTGGAGTTCTGGGTGTTGTAGACGTAGATCTTGATCTGCTTGCCGGAGATCTGCTGGTCGATGGCGGCCTTGTCGGCGGCGGTCGGGTCGGTGCCCTCGCTCTCCGCGTCCAGGAACGTCTCGGGCGTCAGCATCTTCAGGCCGACGCTCTCGGCGAGCGGCGTGACGATCGACTCGGAGGCGCCGATCGGGGTGCCCGCGTACTTCGTCTTGATGTCGGCTTCGAGCTGGCTGTACTTGGCCAGGGTCTGGGTGGCGAAGGTCTGCTTCTGCTGGTCGAAGTAGGCCGCGTCGGCCGGGTCTATCTTCTTGTAGTCGGCGGTGATCCGGTCGATCACCTTGGTGACGCTCTCCGCCGAGTACCACTGGTGCGGGTTGTCGCCCTCCTTCTTGCCCAGCAGGTCGCCGACCTTCAGCGCGGTGCGGCCGGAAGCGGGGTTCGCCGACAGTAGCTTGTCCGACCAGGCGTCGTACCCGATCCCGTTGGTGATCGCGTAGTCCGCGCCCGCGACCGTGCGGCCGTCGGCGGCGGTCGGCTCGTAGGAGTGCGGGTCGGTGTCCGGGTTGGTGATGACGCTCGTCACCTTCACGTGGTCACCGCCGAGTTGGGTGGCGATGCTGCCCCAGAAGTTCTCCGCCGCCACTACCTGGATCACCTTCGAGCCCCCGCCACTGCTCGAACCACCGGAGGCGCTCTTCGCCGACGAGCTGGTCGAGCACGCGCTGGTGGCGGCGAGGGCGGCGACGGTGGCAGCGCCGAGGACGACTCTGAGGGGGCGGCGACGGGCCTTGCTGAACAGGGCGGCACGCATGGCGGCTTACTCCTTCGAACCCGCTGGCCCGGCCCGAACGGCAGGGTCCAGCTCCGGTGGACACCCGCCACGCTAGCTGGAAACGGTTTTCAAAACCAAGAGCAACTGAGGCCCGAAATGGAAACCATTACCAATCTTTAACCGTCCCCGGCCAGTCGTCGGAGGGCCGACACGAGGGACAGGACGGCACCAGGGTCCGTCCCGCCGGTCCCCGGCCAGGCGTCATCCGCACACTCGTCGCCGCTGCCGCTGCCTGCGATCCGCACGTCCGGCCGACCCGTTAGGCTTCGCGCCGAATCCCCCTGGTCGGCAGGGGCGCATGTGAAGGTCGGTGAACCGTGCTCGACGAGACAGCCCCCCGGACCCGGCCGTCGCGCCGGCCGCACCCCTCCGACGTGCTGCGTCTGGTGCTGCGGATCGTCCTGGCGCTGGCCTTCGGTGCCTTCGCGCTCACGGTCGTCGGTACGGCGGGGCTGCTGGCCGCACCCGCCGTGCTGAGCAGGCTGGAGCAGCCTGCGCTCCAGGCATGGGGCACGGTGCTGGCGGCGGTGGTGATCCAGGGCCTGCCGTTCCTGCTGCTGGGCACGGTGGTCTCGGCGGCGATCGGCGCCCTGGTGCCGGACCGGGTCCTCAGCCGGGTACTGCCCCGCAACCCGGTTCTCGCGGTGCCGGTCGCGGGGGCCGCCGGGGCCGTGCTGCCAGGCTGCGAGTGCGCGTCGGTGCCGGTTGCCGGGAGCCTGATCCGGCGCGGAGTCGCCCCGGCGGCCGCGCTGGCCTTCCTGTTGTCGGCTCCCGCCGTCAACCCGGTCGTCCTGGTGGCGACCTCGATCGCCTTCCCCGGCCACCCGGAACTGGTGCTCGCCAGGCTGCTCGCCTCGCTCACCACCTCCGTGATCATGGGCTGGCTGTGGCTGCGGCTGGGACGCACCGACTGGCTGCGACTGCGCGAGCGGCCACCGAGCGTAGAAGGCCACGGCCGGTGGACAGCCTTCACCAGGGCGCTGCAGCATGACTTCCTGCACGCGGGCGGCTTCCTCGTTCTTGGTGCCGCCGCCGCTGCGACGTTCAACATCGCCGTGCCGCCGTCCGCCCTGGAGACCTTTGCCGCCTCTCCCTGGCTGGCCGTGCCGCTGCTCGGCGTGCTGGCGGTGGTGCTGTCGATCTGCTCCGAGGCCGATGCCTTCGTCGCCGCCTCGCTGTCCGGCTTCTCCCCCACCGCCCGCCTGGCGTTCATGGTCGTGGGACCGATGGTCGACCTCAAGCTCATCGCGCTCCAGGCCGGAACCTTCGGCCGTGCCTTCGCCGTCCGGTTCTCCGCCGCCACCTTCGCCACCGCCATCCTGGTCAGCGCCCTGGTCGGGGGGTGGCTGCTGTGAAGCGCCTGGGGCCCAGCGTCCTGCTCCTGCTCACCGGCTCGGCGCTGCTTCGCGTCAGCCTGTTCAGCACGCTCTACCTGCGCTACGTCAAGGAGGGCCTGCGGCCGGCGCTGATCGCCACCGGAGCGATACTGGTTCTGCTCGCCCTGGTGGCGGCCGTACGGGAACTCCGGCAGCCCGGCGAGCCGGACGAGCACCACGAGGGCCATGCGCACGCCGGACCCAGCACCGCCTGGCTGCTGGCGTTCCCGGCGGTGATGCTGCTGCTATTCGCCCCGCCCGCGCTCGGCTCGTACACCGTGGCCCGCGACGGCTCGGGGGCCATCGCCAAGCGCACCGGCTTCCCACCGCTACCCGCGGGGAATCCGGTCGCGCTGTCGCTGGGCGACTTCTCCAGCCGCGCGGTCTGGGACGGCACCCAATCCCTCAAGGACCGCACGGTCCGGCTCACCGGCTTCGTCGCACCAGCCGACGCCGGGAGCTGGCGGCTCAGCCGGATCATCGTCAGCTGCTGCGCCGCCGACGCCCGGGTACTGAAGGTCGAGATCCACGGCGTCCCCGCACCGGCCGCCGACTCATGGGTGACCGTCACCGGCACCTGGCGACCCGGCACCGGAACCCCCGCCCTGGACGCCACCGCGATGACACCCATCGCCCGGCCCGACCATCCTTACCGGGACACTCCACAGCCCTGAACTCCGCGGTCGGGACCGGGCGGTGCCGGCTGCGCAGAGTCCGCTCGCTGTGCCCCACACAGCGTGCGCAGCCGGCCCGGGGCCGGACACGGACGAGTTCGCGAGCATTCAGGCCGCCGGCACCGAAACCCCCGGTTCCGCGCGGCCCTCCGAACCCTCGCCCGGCCCCGGCTTCCCAGCCAACCAGAGACATCGGCCCGAAGTGATGACGTTGCCGAGACCTTGCTCAGCGTTTGGCAGGCAGTTGACCTGCCGGCCAGGTGCCGGTGGTGAGGACTCGTGAGAGCGCGCGGGACCACCGCTGCGCCGGGACGTGTGGCGGGCAGCTGCGCCCCCGACCCGTCGGCGACATCTCAGACCGGAGAGCGAGCCCCGGGGCCGCGGCTGGGGCCTGTCCGGGGTTTCGGGCGTTCCTCCGCAGGCACCGCCTAGACTCGCCCCCGGCCGCGCGCTGGGGTGCGGCCGTACCCCAGCTTCCTGCAGCGAAGGAGCGTCCGGCCGCACCCGGTTGCGGGCCCCGTCGGCCGCACCCGCCGCCGGGTCCGCTCGCTCGGCTCGCTCGAAGTACTGGTCGCCGGGATGCTGGCCGTGTTGGTCGGACGCCAGTTCCTGGGCGGTTGGACGGGACCGGCGTGGTTGGAGGCCTGGGGGCGGTCTTTGTCGCCGTCTGCGTGCAGGCGCTGCCGTTCCTGCTGCTCGGCGTGGTGCTGTCGGCCACGATCGCCGCGTTCGCCCCGGCCCGGCTGCTGGAGCGGGCGCTACCGCGGAACCCGTTGCTCGCCGTGCCGATCGCCGGCGCGGCCGGGGTCGTGCTGCCCGGCTGCGAGTGCGCCTCCGTGCCGGTGGCCGAGCGGCTGATCGCGCGCGGAGTGGCGCCGGCCGCCGCGCTGGCGTTCCTGCTCTCCTCACCGGCCGCCAACCCGCTGGTCCTGGTGGCCACCGCCGTCGCCTTCCGGGGCCAGCCCGAGCTGGTGGCGGCGCGCTTCCTCGCCTCCCTCGCCACCGCGGTGGTCATGGGGCTGCTCTGGGCCCGGTTCGGCCGCCTTGCTGCTCTGCCTCGCCCCTCCCCCGCTGGGCTCGTTCAGCGCGAACCGGGACGGCACGGACGCCGTCGTCGAGCAGACCGGCTACACCCCGCTGACGCCGCCGGCCCCGGGCGCGTCCGGCGCCGCCATCGACCCCTGGGTCGGCGTGGTCACCCCGATGTCGCTCACCGAGTTCATCGGCCGCAGTCGCGACCCGGAGCGGAGTCTGGAGGGCCGCAAGGTCCGTCTCACCGGCTTCGTCTCCCCCGGTGCGCAGCCCGGCGAGTGGTACCTCAACCGGCTGGTCGTCAGCTGCTGCGCGGCGGACGCCCGCCGCCTGCGCGTCCTGGTGCGCGCCGACGATCCGGCCCCCGCCATCGACAGCTGGGTGGACCTCACCGGCACCTGGAAACCCACCCCGGACGCCCCCACCACCGCCGCGCCACGCATCGACGTCTCCGAGCAGCACGCCGTCCCCCAGCCGCGCGCCCCGTACCGGGACCTGCCGCCCTCGGACCGGTAGCCGCCACCCGGCGCAGGCGTCGCCGGGGGCCTGCCAGCCGGGGCTCCCAGGCGGGGAGAGGGTCCTCGGGCGCCTCCGCGCGCCAACTTGCCTTACTCGTTGGGCAATTCATGGGCAAGGCCCGGTAAAGGCTGGGACCGGCGTCTTGAGGGCATGGACAACCCGTCAGTAACGTCATGAGCACGCCACACGACCAGCTGCGCGTACGGCGTCCTCCAGCATGCCGTAGGCCTGTCATGCCGTCACGACACGCAGATTTCCCCGGGATCCCCCACCTCCCGTACAGCGCAAGCACCAGCCGGTCCGCGGCCATCCGCCGGGACCGGCCCGCACATGCCGTGATCCGTCAGCACGGGCCCGAGCCCGTACCGGCGAGCACCCCCATGCCGGCACCGGCCGCGCCCTCACCCCACGGAGGGTCGACTCTTGCGCCACCACACCCCCAGCGGCCCGCGGCTGCCCAAGCCGCGCAGATTCCTCGCCGCCCTGCCCGCCCTGGCCCTGGCTGCCACCGGCCTGCTCGCGGTCACCGCCCCCACGGCCACCGCGACCGCCGACAGCGCACCGCACTCCGCCGTCGCCGCCAAGCGGTTGTGCGCCGCCCCCAGCCACCCCGGCGAGATGGCCTGCCTCGCGCTCGCCCGCACGGACATCGCCCAACAGGCCACTCTGGCGCCGAACATCACGCCCTCGGGCTACGGCCCGAGCGACCTCGCCTCCGCGTACAAGCTCCCCGCCTCGGCCGGGTCCGGCGCCACCGTCGCCATCGTCGACGCCCAGGACGACCCCAACGCCGAGTCCGACCTCGCCGCCTACCGCTCCCAGTACGGCCTGCCCGCCTGCACCACCGCCAACGGCTGCTTCAAAAAGGTCGACCAGCGCGGCGGCACCAGCTACCCGACGGCCGACAGCGGCTGGGCCGGGGAGATCTCGCTCGACGTCGACATGGTCAGCGCGGTCTGCCCCAACTGCCACATCCTGCTGGTCGAGTCCGACGACGCGAACATGGGCAACCTGGGCGCCGCCATCAACACCGCCGTCTCGATGGGCGCCAAGTACGTCTCCAACAGCTACGGCGGCCCCGAGGACTCCACCGACCCGAGCTCCGACGCCAGCTACTTCAACCACCCGGGCGTCGCCATCACCGTCTCCTCCGGTGACTCCGGCTACGGCGTCGAGTACCCGGCGGCCTCGCAGTACGTCACCGCGGTCGGCGGCACCAGCCTCAACCACGCCTCCAACGCCCGTGGTTGGAGCGAGTCGGTGTGGGGCAGCAGCTCGGGCGGCAACGGCGCCGGCTCCGGCTGCTCCGCCTACGACCCCAAGCCCGGCTGGCAGCAGGACACCGGCTGCGGAAAGCGCACCGTCGCGGACGTCTCCGCCGTCGCCGACCCGGCCACCGGCGTCGCGGTCTACCAGACCTACGGCGGCTCCGGCTGGAACGTCTACGGCGGCACCAGCGCCTCCGCCCCGATCATCGCCGCCGTCTACGCCCTCGCCGGCACCCCGGCCGCCGGCACCACCCCGGCCTCCTACCCGTACGCGCACCCCGGTTCGCTGTACGACGTGACCAGCGGCGCCAACGGCAGCTGCTCACCGTCCTACCTGTGCACCGCCGGCACCGGCTACGACGGCCCGACCGGCCTCGGCACCCCCAACGGCACCGCCGCCTTCACCTCCGGCTCCACCGGCGGGAACACCGTCACCGTCACCAACCCCGGCAACCAGAGCAGCGCCCAGGGCTCCTCGGTCAGCCTGCAGATCCACGCCAGCGACTCCGCCTCCGGCCAGACCCTCAGCTACACCGCGAGCGGCCTGCCCGCCGGACTGTCCGTCAACTCCACCACCGGCCTGATCACCGGCACCGCCAACACGACCGGCAGCTACACCGCGACCGTGACCGCCACCGACGGCACCGGCGCCAGCGGCTCCACCACCTTCGGCTGGACCGTCACCGGCAGCGGCGGCGCCTGCACCGCCGCCCAACTGCTCGGCAACCCCGGTTTCGAGAGCGGCAGCGCCGCCCCCTGGACGGCGAGCGCCGGGGTCATCGACAACAGCAGCAGCGAGCCCGCGCACAGCGGCAGCTGGAAGGCCTGGCTCGACGGCTACGGCAGCACCCACACCGACACGCTCTCCCAGTCGGTGACCATCCCCGCCGGCTGCAAGGCCACCCTCAGCTTCTACCTGCACATCGACACCGCCGAGACCGGCACCACCGCCTACGACAAGCTGACCGTCCAGGCGGGCGCCACCACCCTGGCCACCTTCAGCAACCTCAACGCCGGCAACGGCTACACCCTGCGCAGCTACGACCTCTCCTCCCTCGCCGGCCAGACCGTCACCGTCAAGTTCACCGGCACCGAGGACTCCTCCCTCCAGACCAGCTTCGTCATCGACGACACTGCCCTGACCACCTCCTGACCCCCAACCTCCGGAGGGGTCGCAGCTCGTGTGAGCTGCGGCCCCTCCGACGCCACTGCGGCGGCCATTCGACCACGCGGCCGGGCGCAGCCCGCACCTGAACCCGGGCCTGTGCCGGATCAGGACGACGTCCTCGTCCGTGAGGGCGAGGAGGTGGCGGGCGTGGTTCTTGAGCGCGGCCAGCTGGGCGGCCTGGCGCGGGGATGCCGGCCTGGGCATGACGTCTCAGGACTCGGGGGTCAGCAGGCGGCGCTCGTAGGCGCGGACCAGGTTGCGGGGCACGAGGTGCTCGAGACCGTCGATGGTGATCGGTACCAGCTGGGGCGTGGTCGCCTTCCAGTTGGCGCGGCGGTGGCGGGTGTTGCTGCGGGACATCTTGCGCTTGGGGACGGCCATGCCGATTCCTCCTGGTGGGTGGTGATGGTTACGCGTGGGAGTGGTCGTGGTCCTGCTGGAACTCGTACTCGTCCCACACGGGGAACGGGTCCTCGAACGCCGTCCAGACGTGCGGCCCAGCCGCGTGCTCGGCGCCGTCCAGCAGGCAGTAGGCGAGCGCGGCCCGCAGCTCGTCCTTGCGCAGACCGGTGCCGATGAACACCAGCTCCTGGCCGCTGTGCACCTGCTCGTCGCCGAGGCCGGTCAGCGCCGTGGCATCGGTCAGACCGGCCAGGCCCGTCGCCGGGCTCACGGTCGAGCGCATGCCGGAAGGCTCGAAGCGGGCGACCGAGCCTGCCTGGGACCACAGGCCGGTGACGGCCGGCCGGGAGGCCAGCCAGAAGAAACCCTTCGAGCGCAGTACCGTGCCAAACTCCCCCGCGTCCAGCCTGCGGCTCACCAACTCCCAGAGCCGGCCGGGGTGGAAGGGCCGTTCGGCGCGGAAGACCAGACTGCTGATGCCGTACTCCTCGGTCTCCGGCACGTGGTCGCCATTGAGCTCGGCAACCCAGCCCGGAGCCTCCTGGGCCTTCGTCAGGTCGAAGAGCCCGGTACCGAGCAGTTCGGCGGGCGGGACCTTGCCACCGGTCGCGCGGACGATCCGGGCCGCGGGATTGAGCCGGCCGAGCGCGGCGGCGAGCCGATCGGCCTCCTCGGCCGTGACCAGGTCGGTCTTGTTCAGGACCAGCACGTCGGCGAATTCCACCTGGTCCATCAGCAGGTCACTGACGGTGCGTTCGTCGTCCTCGTACTGGTCGAGCCCGCGGGCCGCCAGCTCGTCGCCGCCGCGCAGTTCGGGCAGGAAGTTCGCGGCGTCGACCACGGTGACCATGGTGTCCAGGCGGGCCACGTCGCCCAGGGTCGCGCCGTCGTCGCGGGCGAAGGCGAAGGTGGCCGCAACCGGCATCGGCTCGGAGATACCGCTGGACTCGATCAGCAGGTAGTCGAAGCGCCCGGCCTGGGCGAGGCGGTCGACCTCCTCCAGCAGGTCGTCGCGCAGGGTGCAGCAGATGCAGCCGTTGGTCATCTCGACCAGGCGTTCCTCGGTCCGGGAGAGCGCGCCGCCGCCGTCGCGGACCAACGCGGCGTCGATGTTGATCTCGCTCATGTCGTTGACGATGACCGCGACCCGCAGGCCGTCCCGGTTGTTCAGCAGGTGGTTGAGCAGCGTGGTCTTGCCCGCGCCGAGGAACCCGGACAGCACGGTGACCGGGAGGCGGCCGCTCACCGGCCCGCCTTCACGGCGGTCGGGCCACCGGAGACGTACGGCAGCAGCGCCATCTCGCGGGCGTTCTTGATGGCCCGGGCCATCGCCTTCTGCTGCTGGACGGTGAGGCGGGTGACCCTACGGCTCCGGATCTTGCCGCGGTCGGAGATGAACTTCCGCAGGAGGTTCGTGTCCTTGTAGTCGATGTACGTGATCCGCGCTTCGTGCAGCGGATTGGGGCGGGTCTTGCGATCCCGGCGGGCGGGGGCGATCTTGATCACAGCTTCCCTGTTTCTGGCGAGAGTTGCGTACGCGTCAGGCGACGACGGGATCGAGCAGTTTCTCGAAGGCGTCCGGCAGGGCCTTCCAGCCCGACTCGCCGGCCGCGAGCTCGACGTCGGTGAGCAGGCAGTGGTCGAGCAGCTCGGTGATCCCGTCCACGTCCAGGCCTTCGGCGGTGAAGCTCAGTTGCTGCACGCGGTCGCCGTGCACCGGGTTCCAGTCGAGCGCCGCGGCGGCACGCCGCGCGGGCGGGTAGAGCTCCCAGGTCGCGTCCGGCAGCGTGGCCAGCCACGGACCGCACTCCTCCACCGCCAGGTTGGCCCCCGCCGCGTCCCACGCGAGCATCAGGTCGGGCCGGTTGGCGAGCCAGAACCGCCCCCGACTGCGCTGCGCGGCCGGCACCAGCTGGTCGAGGGCCTCGTAGAGCCGCTCCGGGTGCAGCGGCCGGCGGCGCTCCCACACGAGCGTGGCCACGCCCGCCTCGTCGGCGGCTTGTGGCAGCAGGGCCAGCGCCGGGTTGACCCGGTCACGGGCAGCCGTCACGTCGAATCCCCCGAGCGCGGCACGAACCAGAGCTCCGGTTCCCAGCCGCGCGGCACGGGCGGTCGGGTGGAGCTGACGCAGCATCGCGATGCCCGCGTGCAGCTCCGTCGTCCCAGCAGCCTGCTCGGCATGGGAGAGGGCGAGCACGTCGGCGTACTCGATCTGGTGGGCGAGCGCCTCCGCCACCGTGCGGTCGTCGTCGCCACAGGTGTGCAGATGATGCTCGAAGAGCTGGTCCGAGACCGACAGTTCCGGGACGACCCGGAGCGGGTCCACGGCCGTGACCACGCCGGCCACGTCCACCACCTCGTGCATGCACCGGTCGTCGGCCTCGCCGCCCGCTATCACCTCGACCAGCGGGTGCGGGTCGCTGCCGCCCCACAGCTCCACCACAGCGAGGCGGTGCCTGCCGGCATCGGCGATCTTCAGCAGTTCGGGCAGCAGGTCCTCCCGCAGCGCGCAGCACGGACAGTCGTTGGTGAGCGGCACGTGGGCCTCGCCCAGCGGGCCGGACGCATCCCAGGCCTTCCGGTCCACTCTGCCCTCGCCGGCCGCGGTCAGGTCGTGGTGCAGGACCACCGCGCCCTCGCAGCCGGCGAGCAGCTCCAGGACGGCCTGGCGGCGCTCGGCCTCGTGCAGGCCGGCGACCACCACCACGGGCAGCAGGCTCTGTTGGGACACGGGTCTTCCTTTCTCAGGCGCCGCACCGGCGTCGGCCGGCGGAGCAGGTCGGGGGTCGCACCCCGGGCCGCACGGACCGGGAGAGTTGGCGCGGTGCGGGATGCGACCGGCATATGAGGCGTGCTACCAGCTGGCCTTGCGCACACCGGGCAGGAACCCGGCGTGGGCCTGCTGGCGCACACCGATGCGGGAGAGCCCGAAGGCCCGCAGGTAGCCGCGCGGGCGGCCGTCGACCGCATCGCGGTTGCGGACCCGGGTGGCGCTGGCGTCACGCGGCTGGCGCTGCAGCTCGGCCTGCGCGGCCAGGCGCTCCTCGGGAGGGGTCGCGGGCGAGGCGATCAGGCGCTTGAGCTCGGCCCGGCGCCCGGCGTACCGGGCGACGACCGCCCTGCGTTGCTCGTTCTTGGCGATCTTGCTGCGCTTGGCCATCAGACCTTCTCTCCCCGGGCGCGCACGACGGCGACGGCCTTCTCGATGCCGAGCCTGTCGACGGTCTTGATGCCCTTGGCGCTGAGCGTCAGGCGGACGAACCGGCCCTCGCTCGGCAGCCAGTAGCGCTTGGTCTGGATGTTGGGGTCGAAACGGCGCCTGGTGCGCCGGTGGGAGTGGGAGATGGCGTTGCCGAAACCGGGCTTGCGACCGGTGAGCTGGCAGTGGGCGGACATGGCGACTCCGTGCCGGTGAGGACAGCGACGGCAGCCGGGGCCGACCCATGGGAATGCAGCCGCTGCCGCGAACGTTGACCCGACACTACACTAGATGAAAACGAAAACCATTACGCTATGGTGAGGCCCACGCCAGCCCGACACACCGGAAGGACCCCGATGGCCCGCAACGAACTGCGCCCGATCATCAAGCTCCGCTCCACCGCGGGAACCGGCTACACGTACGTGACCCGCAAGAACCGCCGCAACGACCCCGACCGCCTGGTGCTGCGCAAGTACGACCCCGTCGCCCGCGCGCACGTCGACTTCCGCGAAGAGCGCTGACCACCCACCCCACCTGCCACCCGGAGAACCACATGAAGCCCGGCATCCACCCCGCCTACCGCCCCGTCGTCTTCCGCGACAAGGCGGGCGACCTCGCCTTCCTTACCCGCTCCACCGCCACCAGCGACAAGACGATCGAGTGGGCGGACGGCACCACCTACCCCGTCATCGACGTCGAGATCTCCTCCGCCAGCCACCCCTTCTACACCGGCAACGCCCGCGTCCTGGACACCGCCGGCCGCGTCGAACGCTTCCAGCGCCGCTACGGCCTCACCGGTTCCAAGCCCGGCACGGCGAGCTGACATACACCGACTCGTCCGGTGCACCAAGGAGGAATGAGTTGACCCCGCAGGGCGAGCCTCGCCCGCTGCCTGTCACCGTGCTCGGCGGCCTCGCCACCGGCGTCCGAGACTGCGTCGCCGACCTGGCACGCATCAAGGTCCCGGGACTCGCGGTGCTCACCGTGCGGGTCGACTCCGACGGCCGTACGGCCTCCTGGCAAATGTACGAGCGCCGCGGACCGGTCGGCGGCGGCACACTGACGCCGGCGCGGCCGTGCTCCTCCGACGCGCTGCCGCCGGCCCTGCTCGCCGTCCTGCTGCGACTGGCGCGCACCGCCCGCTACCGGCACCTGCTGCTCACCCTGCCACCGGGCATGGCGCCGGACCTGGTCGCCCTGGATGTGGCGGAAGGCCACATCCGCGGGCAGGCACTCGCCGACCACCTGCGCATCGACACGGTCGCCGCCTGCGTCGACCTGTCGCGGCTCGAGGACGATCTCGACTGCGGCGACCGGCTCCTGGACCGGGGACTGGCCATCGGCCCCGCAGACCGACGCACGGTCGCCGAGACCGCCGCCCGGCACCTCGAGAGCGCCAGGACGGTGGTGACCTCGAACGCACACGATCCGGATCCCGCCGCCTCCGCACGCGCCGTTGCCCTGGTACGCCACCTCTCCGCGTGCCACTCAATGGCCCACATCTGCCACGACCCGCTGACCGGAAACCTCTGGACACCCACCCTCTCGGCACTGATCGGCCAGAACCACTTCGACACCAACGACGTACGGGACCGGCACGGCCCACTGCCCGCCCCCCGACAGCCGCGCGCACCGGAGTTCGGCGTCCGTACCACGTACTGGTCATCCCGCCGACCCATGCACGCACAACGCCTGTACGACGCACTGGCGCAGATCTGCGCAGGCGTCATCCGCGGACACGGGCACCTGTGGCTCGCCAACCGACCCCAGTCCATCCACCGGTGGGAGTCCGCCGGCGAGCACCTGGCCATCCAGACCGCAGGCACCTGGCTGCCCGAAGAGGACGGCAGGGCATGGCACGCGGTGCCGGCCGAGCGGCGCACCTTCGCCGCGCTGCTCTGGCACCCCTACTACGGCGAGCGCCGCTGCGAACTGACCTTCACCGGCATCGACCTCGACATCCCCTCGCTCCACGAGCGGCTGAACAGCTGCCTGCTCACCGACTCCGAACTCGCCCTCGGAATGGACCACTGGCTACTGTCCGAAGACCCTTTCGCCGAAGCCCTTGGGACCGACCCGCCGTCGCACTGACATCCAGCGATCACCATGCCTGGCCGAAGCACCTGCACCCTGTGGGTGCCGTCTCGCCACCTGGCGCGGTTGCCGCTTCTGCGAGCATTGTCGGCGTGCGCGTCCATGGGCGCCGAGACGATCCGCTGTGGTGCCAGCGCACCACCCTTGATTTATCGGCAGTGCCGGCGCGCCTGACAGCAGGGGGCGCGGGCGCCGCAAGCGCCGGTACTCGAAAACGCCCCGTTCAACCAGAGTGCACCCGGAATCTCCCGGCTTGAACGAAGGATTCGAACAGCACCATCATCACTACTGCCAGCCATCCAGATGCTCCAAATCGCGACGCCTGGCGCTTAGTTCACGCGCGCCTGAGTACGCGCCCTTCCAAGCAGCGTCATGCAGCTGCTGGCCGCACTCCTGCCGACTGGGTCGAACGCGCCTCTGCTGCGTTCGCCGCTACCGAGAGGACGCCCTATGCCGGACACACCCACGATGGTCGTTGGAGTCCACTTGGTCCTCGTCAAGGACGGCCGTGTCCTGCTGGGACGCCGGCGAAACACGGCCTTCGCCGAGGACCACTGGCACGTCCCCGCCGGCCACCTGCTCGAAGGAGAGTCGATCACACGGGGCATGGTCAGGGAGGCAGATGAGGAACTCGGGATCACGATCCGCGAGGAGGACCTGGATCTCGTCCATGCCGTACACCACCTGGATGCCGACGACGGCAAGGGCCGGCTCCAGCTGTTCTTCAAGCCCAGGGCGTATGTCGGGCAGATCACGAACCGGGAGCCGGAAAAGTGCCACGAGCTCAAGTATTGGCCCATCCGCGAACTGCCGGCCCCCGTGGTCGACTACACCACGCACGCGCTCGGCCGGATCACGGCAGGAAGCCTCGTGTCGGTCTACGGCTGGTCAGCGTGACCAGGCCACCGAAAGTCGCCCACGACGCCGCCGAGGCCGTCGTCCGCCTCGTGCCCCAACGCGGCAAGCCCGCCGCCGGTGAAGCGCCGGTATAACACCCGAACCGGGGTAAGCCCTTCACAGCCCACCCCGTTCGGCTCCGGCGTTCTCGCCTCTGCCCCTTGGCGGCAACGCGTGCGCAGTCAGCCATAGCGCCAGTCGTGGCCGGTGCGTACGATCGACGGGCGCGCGCTCACGATTGTGGCCCCGATACCCTACGGAGGTACCGGGGCCACAACCGTGTTCAGGCAATGACGCAATTGTCGTCAGCCTCGCAGGCCGGCACGCTACGGAAGTGCCGGCCTGCGATCATGCCTGGACGGGGACCAGGGCGCCCGTGCCGACCGCGTGGGCGAACGCGGCCCACGCACGGGGCTGGTGTCGGTGGGCCGGGCCGGTCGGGTTCTTGAGGTCGGAGACGATCACCTCTCCAGCCACTCCGGCAGCACCGACGCAGTCCGCGCTCTGGTTGCTGTACGACGACTTCCGCAGGACGACACCGAGTTCAGCGGTGTTCGGGTAGTAGTTGCTCACTTGATCGTGTCTCTCTTTTCGGTGATGAATGCGAGCGACTTGTCCAGAGGAAGGGCCTCGGCCGTGATCTTCTGGAAAGTCGTGTGGAACTCCCCCACCGACTCCCGGTCCTCAATCCACAGTTCGGTCTGCTGTGCAGCGACGAGCACGACGTCGAGCGCGGGACGGTAGGGAAATCCGAGGATGGTCAGCGCACCGTTCATTCCGGGGTTCAGTGCGCAGTCCGATGGCATGATCTGGATGTTGACGTTGGGGAAGCGGGTGAGCTGTATCAGCCGTTCCATCTGCGCCCGCATGACGTCCGCGCCACCGCCCTTGACGCTCAGGGCTGCTTCGTGGATCACGGCCCAGATCTCCGGCGGCTTCGGGCGCGTCAGGACAGACTGACGGGCCATCCGTACTTCGACTTTCGCCTCGGCCTCCTCCTCCGAGAACCCGCCCAACTCGGTGAAGATCGCCCGCGAGTAGTCGGGCGTCTGGAACAACCCGGGGATGAAGCACGGCTGGTAGGTCTTGACCGCCGACGCCTCAGCCTCCAGGGAAGCCAGGTTGACGGTCTGGTCGTTCACCACGCCGGTATAGCTGACCCACCAGCCCTGCTTGCTGGCGTTCTTGGCGATGTCGAGAAGGCCGGCCTTGAGGTCGTCGTCGACCTCGAGGAAGTCGAGAAGTTCTCGTACAGCCTCGGTCGTGACCGCACCCTTCGCGTTCTCCGCCCGGCTGATCTTGTACACGCTCCAGGCCGGCAGGGCCTTGGCCACGTCCTCGGGAAGAAGGTCACGCCCCTCGCGGAGGCGGCGCAGCTCCCTCCCCAGCTGGATTCGCCTCACGGTCTGCTGGAATGCCACCCCTTGCCCCTCCTATGTTGCTCGTCAGCACAGTGTGCCCCTCCGCAGCTGGTGCGCGCTACCAGCTTCAAGCGGCACATGACTCGACATTGCGTACGACCATGCAAGCTTGCACGGTTGGCCGAAGTGGTTGCGCAGATCCTTGCCAGGGTCCATGCTGTGCGTAACGAACCGCACGCACTGCGTTGGCAGTTGCTACGGCAGTTCGGCCAGCATTTGCTGCTCAAAGTGATCTTGATTCACCGTCAGAAACCACCAGGTCGGGTCGCTCGGCCGGGTCCTGACGCCAGTGCGACCGCAACGGCCGCTTCCCCGGAAATATCCCCCAACGCCGTCCGTAGCGGCACACCCCGGAGGAACTGTCATGCCCCTGGTTGAGTTCGAAACTGACGCTTCTCCCGAGGAAGTTGGGCAGATCCGCCGGTCCGTCGTCCCGCTGCTCACCGCCGCCCTGACCCTGACCCCGGAGGAGGCCGAGGACCTGGAGCTGATGGTCTCCGAGCTGGTCACCAACGGGTGGCTGTACGGCTGCCGGAGGCGAGAGGGATCGAAGCTCGGCTTCCGGGCGGACGTGGCCAAGGGCGGCCGGCTGCGGGTGGAGGTGACGGACCCGGCCGCTCCAGGAGTGCGCGTGCAGCGCAGACGGGGCGCGTCCGAAGGCGGCCGCGGGCTGCTGATCATCTCCAGGCTGGCGAAGGAGCACGGGAGCGAGCGGAACTGGGAGGCCGGCGGCACTCGCACCTCCTGGTTCGAGATGGAAATCGCCTCCCTCCTCCCGAAGGAGAGCGAGGAGGAGACCGCCGCGGCTGTCAGCTCGGCCGAGGCCGCGCCGACCTCAACGGTGAACACCGCCGCCCTCAACTCCCGTATCCGCCACGCCCGCCCGACCGTGGTCGTCGGCACGATCGGCCCCCCACCGCTCGCCGCTGCCGCATAGAGCTCCGGCGGCCCCTCTGCACTACGGAAACGAGGGCCGCCAGACCGCAAGGCCCCGCCCCGAGACTGGCGTCCCACGGGCGGGCAGGCACCCCGCCTCCGGCACGCTCCGGCCCCTTCCGTGATTCGGGCCGATGGAGGGGGCGGGGTGCCAGCGGGCCGCACAACGGCGTGCGGCCCGAGCACCAGACCCGTCGGCCTCGCGCGGAGAAGGACTGCGAGCGCGTGATCGGCGGTATCCAGGCGCCTCACTCAGCGCTCCCTCACGGGAGCGCCACAGGTGCCGGGTTGGGTGGCCGAACCGGTGCGGCCACCCAACCCACGTGGGACGGCACCGGGGACGTACGGATGGGAGGAGCGGGGAAGATGGCTGCCCAGGCCAGAGCTGCGAGCGCGAGCAGCACGACGCACAGGCTCGTGAGACGCGGCGCTCCCCCGCCGTACGTCCTCGGTGCTCACTGGCTCGCCCGCGCCAACGCCGACCACCAGGCGGTGCTGCTCAGCTGGACCCGCAACGAGCTGGTGGATATCCGGCTGGGGGTGCGGTGCAACGCCGTACGCGTCACCAACCACCGCCTCGGCACCGCCGCCCTCGGCCAGCTGCAGCAGGTCGCAGAGGTGGTCGGGCCGGTCGGCCCGGTCATCTTCAACGAGGCCCTGCGGTGCGTAGAGTTCCTGATCCCCTGCTCCGCCACCACCATCTGGGACATGCGGGAGAGCGAGTTCCTGCGTGGCAGCCCGAACGTCAAACACAGCCCCGTCCTGCGCTGCCCGCCGCCGGGCAAGGGGCCGGTGCAGGGGCGCCGTTGGCTGGTCGAGCCGGACGGCACCGGCACCCTCACCCACCCCCATAACCTCGCCGCTGCCCTCCGCGCCGCCCGCCGCATACTGCATGGCCGGGGCGGAGCCGGCCTCGCCGCCTAGACCACACCCACCGCCCCGGCTCACCTCCCCAGCCGCCGGGGCCCGCCGCCCGGCGCGCGCCCCCCTCGCGCCCCGGGTGGCCACCCACGGGCCGCCCCTCGCCGAACACCCGCACCGGGAGACCGTCCGGGTAGGCCGGGGAACGCGGGGGCGGGCCCGCCGGAGACCGCCGTGCCCTGGTCCAGCTGAGTGGCCAAGTGGAGCGCGGCACCGCCGCCGACCGGGCACTGCGTGTCCCATGCGGACGCGGTACCACCAGCGCCCCGGGTGTCGGCACTTGGGGAGAACAGTCAACCCATCAGCACGGTACGAGAATTGGAGACCAGGGTGAGTACGCAGACGTGGAGCGAGGGCGAGCAACAGGAGGAGGACCCGGCGCGCAGCGCCGTGGACATCGCCGAGCACGTTGCTGCCCTGTTCAGGCCGGAGAGTGCCCCGCTCCTCACCCTCGGCGTGTTCGAGCGGGTGGGGTCGAACTGGGTCAGCGACACCCTGCGCCCCTACCTGCCCCAGCACAACGAGCCGTTCCGGCAGCAGTTAGGCGCGCGCCACCCCCTCTCCCCCAACAACTCTCGCCCGCCGGGTCCGGCCGACACGGACCTCCCCGGCCTGCCTGCCCATCACCTCGCCTGTGCCTTGGCCGACCTCTACGGCACCGATCGACGGCACATGGTGAAGGAGACGAACTTGTGGCTCGCCACCGGCGCGATCACCAACCTGCTCCCGAACTCCCCCCTCCTCGTCCTCTCCCGCGCCCCCCTCGGCATCGCCAGCTCCTTCGCACGTGGCAACCTGTTCGAGCGCTGGCACTACGCCTCCCGCTACGCCATGCTCGGCGATGCGGCGCGCAGGTCCGCCCACTGGGCCGCCTGGTCCGCGCTCCTCCCCGAGGACGACCCGGAGCCCGCCGTCGCCCTTGCCCGCCTCATCGCCTTCAACACCCTCCTCCTGGCGCAGGCGGTCAGGAAGGACGTCGGCGGGATCGGGCGTCCCTGTGCCCACCTCGCGTACGAGCGCCACGTCCTGGCCCCGGAGTCGGTGCGCGCCACCCTCGCCACCTACCTCGACATCCCGCTGCCCGCCCAGGCCCAGGCCGGGACGGCGACGGCCGGCGCTCGGGGCGCGGACACCACATTCGCTACCGGGCAGCACAAGAGCGAGCTGGTCGCCGAGGTGGACGCGCGCACCGCCGCCCTCGTCCCCCACCACGTAGCCGAGACCCTGGCCCGCGCGGGCAACGTCGTGGAGCACCAGGTAGTCGAGATCACCCGACACTGGCTCAGCGGCGACGACCTGTACGAGGTGCGAGACCCGGCCCCCTCGGTACCGCGTCCCCGTGCCGGGACGGCCCAGAGGGAGGAACGGCGGCCGGGCCCTGCCTCCTACCGCCCGGCGGTGGAGGGGAGCACCGTGGCGTGGCGTACCCACCTCATCAGCAACGCGGAGGTGGCCGAACTCCTGAACATCCTCAGCGAGGCGGGGATGGACAACACCCGGGACGGCGTCAACCTCTTAATCGTCCCGATGAGGGTGCAGCGCGGCGGTCGACTCCACCAGGACCAGAGCAGCGGCCGGTGGCGGCCGACCCCAGGGTACGAGCACCACCCGGCCTACTGGGTCACCTGGCTGGGCGCCGCCGCCCTCGCCGCCTGGCACGGCGCCCGGCTCCCCAACCGGGCTGAGGTTCTGCAAGCCGCGGCGCTCGCCCCCACGGTCTACAACGCCGACTACCGCTTCGGCGACGCCACTACCGTCATCGAGCCCGGCCGCGACCCCGGCGACATCCACCACCTGGTCGGCAACGTCCAGGTGTGGTGCCAGGACGGCCCGGAGGCCAGCGGTCTTGAGTTCCCGCTGCGCCGGTACCTCGTCGGCGCGGCCTGGAACACCCCCGCGACCCGGGAGGCGGTGGTCGAGGAACGCTCTCGCTACCTCCTCGGCGCCTCACGCGGCGTCGGCGTCCGCCTCGTCCGGGACCCGAGCATCAGGGCGGCGGACGAGATTGGCGCGTGGGAGCTCGCAGAGCGCATCGGCGCCTGGGTCAACTCCCTCGACCCCACCGGAGTCCCGGTGGGCTACCTCGACCAGGCCCTCGTCACCGCCCTGACCGGCCCCTGCGCCGAGAGCGGCGAGGCCGAGGCCGGCCAGGACTGAGCAGCGGTCAGAGGCCGATCGCCGACTTCGGGCCCACGTAGGCCCCGGCGCCCGTCCACCCGGACCGGGCCAGATCCACGAACCGCTCGCTGAACCCGAGGTCGGCCAGATCGTCCAGCGCCACCCACTCCACGCCCCGGATCGGGCGGGTGTCGGCACCCTCCTTCACCTGCCCGATCGTCCCCTCGACCACCTCGACCTCGAAGGAGATGTGTACGACGTGCGCCTTGGTGACGTCTGCGACGTACAAGAGGCGGCCGACCTCCACCTCCAGGCCAGTCTCCTCCAGCATCTCCCGCCGGAGTGCTTCTTCCAGGCTCTCCCCGTCCTCCACCTTGCCACCGGGCAGGGACCACGTCCTCGACCCCTCGGTGTCCTGGTTCAGCAGCAGCAGCTGCTTGTCACTGTTCACGGCCATGCCGGTCACTCGCGTATGCATCCCGGCACCGTACTCCCGCCCAACTCCCGCACGGAGGCGATCTGATGAAGACGCAGAACAGCACCGCCGTGGTCATCGCGGCCGGAGGACTGGGCACCAGAGTGGCCGGGTGGTCCACGTTCATACCCAAGGAATTTCGCCCTGTCGAGGGACAGCCCGGCCTGGTCCACGTCCTCCAGGAGGCGGAAGCGGGCGGAGCACGGCGGGCCGTGGTCGTTCACCACCCCTACTACACCGGCCTCGCGGACTGGAGCAGCAGGGTGTTCGGCCCGGGCGGCACCGCCCGCTACCGCGAGCTGGCCCAGCAGTCGGACGGGCACCAGCACTTGACCGGCCTGCACGTCGACTTCGTGCCCCAACGCGGCCGGTACGCCGACGTCACCAGCGCCCTCAACGGCTCGGAGCACCTGCGCACTGGCGACATCTGCCTCGTCTTCTCCGACAACGTCGACCCCGCGCACCGAGCCCTCGCCGAGCTGGTCAACGCCACCGACCCGGACCACCCCGCTGTCCTCACCAGGCCGTTCGACATCAACCGCGCCTCCACCCACGGAGTCGTCATCTGCGCCGGCACCGGCCCCGTCCTCACCATGACGGCCCTGGTCGAGAAACCGGACTTCGTCAGCGCCGCACGACTGGTGACCGAGCACGGCGTCGACCGCCTACGGCTCCTCCAGGGCCGGATGCGGATCACCCCGCCGCTGCTCCACCACCTGGCCGCCACCGCACGGCACGCCCAGCAGGCGGAGCCGAAGGTGTCCCTCGGCCTCGCCTCCTACGCCCGTCACCACCAGGTGCAGGTGGTCACCAGCACGGTGCCGATGGTCGACCTCGGAGCCCCCGACCTGGAGCGGGCGGCGTCGTGACCCAGGAACAGGGGCCGGGGCAAGAATGGCGGCCGAAGGTATGGAGGGGGATAGAGGACAGGCGCCCGGCAGCCGACCGGCGCCCCCCACCAGTCGACCAGCCGCCCGCGCGCGCCAAGCGGCAGCGTGCCAGCGCCCCGGCCCGGCCCGGCGGCCGGAGGAGTACCCCGGGCTCCTTATCCCCGACGTCCCCGCCCGGCCCGCCGCTCCGGGGCCGCCGCCCGGCACCTGGCCCTCCCTCTTTCTCACCCCGCCCCCGGCCGTACCCCCGCCGCCCCGCGCCCCCATACCCCTCTACCAACGCCCCTGGCACCGCCCACCCCGGAACGAGACGAGGACACCATGACGACCAATCAGACCGCCAAGCCCTCCGCGGCTGCCGGCCTGCCGCAGCGCAAGCGCGGCACCCACTGGCAGGAGCCGCCTGCCGCGCCCTCGGGCGCGTTCCTGCCGCAGGGCCCGACCCCCGCGCGGTCGGACCCGCGAGCAGCTGCGCACCGCACCGCCGAATTCCTCACCCACAGGCCCCGCCAGCAGTGGCTGTCCGTTGCGGAGGCGTTCGACACCCCGTCCGCCGTCCGCCCCACCCGGGACGGTCGATGATGGGCCGCACAACGAAGTTCCGCTTCCTCGTCCTCAACGGCGAGCACGACTTCGGCGGCCACGAGACACCTGAGTGGCGGCGGGTGCACGAGTGGATTCGCAAGGAACTCGACCCCGACGTGATCCTCCGCCAAGAAATGACCTACTCCACGCGGGAAGGACGGCGCGGCTTCCACGCCGCCCGCCACGCCCTCGGCATGACCGGCGTCATGGCGGCCGGCACGACCCTGGAGAGCCCGAACCCGACCGGGATCTTCGTGAAGGAGTCCGGCCTGCGCCTGGTCTCCGACTACCCGCAGGTGACGAACTGGTGGCACCCGGCGACGCAGGTCCGGGTCGCGCACGTCGGCGAGCACTACACCACCGAGCTGTCGCTGGCGTCCGTCCACCTCGACTGCAACTCCCCCACCCAGCGGCTGCGCGAGGCGGAGATGGCGATCCGCTGGGGCGGCACAAAGGAGGTGGAGGACGAGAAGGGGCAGCGGAGGCAGGTTACCCAGCCCTGCATCATGGGCGGCGACTTCAACTCCTACTCCTCCTTCCCGGACGAGCTCGGCCCGCTGCCCGACATGGCGGCCGTCCGGGACCGGCACCACGTCGTCCACCGCACCCTCCCCGACCGCCTCACCCCCGACACCCGCCCCTGGGACACCCTCAACACCGCCGGGTTCACCGACCTCGCCCTCCACGCCCACCACACCCTCGGGCAGAGGAAGGCCCTGCGCGGCACCTCCCACCGCCGGACGGACCAGGGCGCGGTGAAGGGGCAGCAGCATCCGCGCATCGACTTCATCTTCGCCAACGGCTCCATCCCGGAGGCGGTGGAGAGGTTCGAGGTGGTGGAGGTGCCTGGCGGTGCGAGTGACCACCACGGCCTGTACGTCGTGTTCAGCCCCCACTCCTTCTGGCAGGCGGTGGAGGAGACCGCCCGGCCCAGGTAGGCGGGTGGGCCGGTCGCCCGTGCGCCCGCCACCCGGCCCCGCGACAGTCGTTGCGGCCGTGGCGTCCCGGTGGAGCAGAGTGCGGGGCTGGACACCGCGCTCCTCGCCGTCCTCCTGGGCGAGGAGTTCGCGGTGGAGGAAATGACCGTGTCAACGGGCACCACGGCCCCCTACCTCTACCGCCGCACCTACACCCCCGACGGCCTCACCACGTACTGCATGGTCCGCATCGCCGACCTGCACACCTACGGCTTCCCACCCCTGACCGCTGACCCGGAGCTGCGTCCCAAATAGGGGACGCCGCCCGCTGCATGGAGAACCCGCCCTGATGAGGCTCGGCCACCCACCCACCTGCACCTGCCCGATCTATGCCGACCCCCCGATCTTCGCCCGCACCAACCAACAGATGGCCGAGGCCCTGGCCGAGTGGCCGAAGAGGGTGAAGGCGCAGAGCACGGGGGCGGTGACGCACGCCGCCAGGAGCGAGCGCACCCGCTGCGGCTTCCTCATCCTCGAGTCCGACGTGGAGAGGCCAGGGTGCGCCACCGTCACCTGCTGGACCTGCCTCAAGCCGGAGGCATCGCCGACGGCGAAGGTAGACGGGCGGCGCCTGGGACCGCGACGCAAGGGATCGGTCCAGCCGGAGGATCTGGCGGCCTGGGCCACCCGCCGCGCCACCGCGGCCGTCACCGCGGCCCTCACCAGCTGCAAGTCGGACGCGGTGGCCCGTGCGCTTCGCGTCCTCGGCAACCCGGACGAGACGCAGCGCGCCGCCCTCCTCTACCTGTTCAGCGCCGACTGACAAAGCGTCGGATCGTCAGCGCACCGGCCCGGGTCGACCCCCGGGCCCCGAAAGGGAAGGCCCCACGCGATGCGGATGCTGTACCTATGGCGCTACGTGTCCTGTCAAGTTGTCTCAGGGCTCTGTGTCTCAGCAGATGCTGGTTAGCCGCGAGACCTTGTGTCTCACGGCTGGCGCCATGAGGAAGGGCGGCTCCGGAGGCGTGTGGCCTCTGGAGCCGCCCTTCAGGCTGTCTGTGTGGTCCCTCTCAGTGCCGGGTGGCGATAATCGCTTCGGTGCGGACGAGCTCGTCGAAGCGCCGTTCGGGGTTGAAGGCGGTGAGGGCTTCGCGCAGGTCGTGTTCGAAGGCGTCCTTCTGGTCGCCGAGCTGGGCGGGGCTGCTGTAGCTGTAGGAGAACTGCAGGCCGATGACCTCGTCGAGGGTGCGGGTGATGGTGCGGTCCCAGCGGGCGACCTCGATCTTGGAGAACGGGGAGCGGGCGACGACGTCCTGGTGCCGTTCCTTCGGGTGGCTGTAGGTGCCGGAGCCGGCCCGCCGCTCGGCGCCGAGGTAGCGGGTGCGGACCTCGGTGATCACCTCCAGCCAGGGGGCGGGTTCGACGTCGCCGGGGGCCCCGCCGGAGGCGAGGACGACCGCTCCGCCGGGGGCGATGAGGTGGTCGAGGTCCTTGAGGAGCTGGTCGCGGTCGGTCCAGTGGAACGCGGCGCCCATCACGGTCAGCAGCACCGGCCCGAGGTCCAGGGTGTGGAGGGTGGTGGAGTCGCCCTGGAGCCAGGTGATGTTGGTGATGCCCGCCTCGTCGGCGAGCTTGCGGCCCTCGGCGAGCATGCCAGGCTCGGGGTCGACGGCGATGACATCGCCGACCAGCCGGGCGAGCGGGAGGGCGAGGACGCCGGTGCCGGTGCCCAGGTCCAGGACGCGCTGGGTGCCGTCGAGCCCGAACTTCTCCTTGAGCAGGTCGTAGAGCTTCGGGTCGTAGCCGGGCCGGTATTTCGCGTAGTAGGGGGCGGTGGAGGCAAACAGTTCGTCGGGCGTGTAGGCGGTCATGGTCCCCAGTCTTTCGCGGACGCGAAGTCAGTTTGTGGCTCTTCAGGAGGAATGCGGCGGATTGGAGTTGACGCGCTCCCACCACTGCTGGAGGGCCCAGGCTCCGGCGCCTTCGTGGGTGACCGAGCCATCCGGGTTGCGGTCGGGGGTGCCCAACAGCTGGCGTTCGATGTCGTCGAGGTCCGGGTGCTCGCGCAGATGCGGGGCGGGGTCGTCGAGGCCGGCGAGCCAGCGGTAGCCGTATTGCATCATCACGGCCAAGCGGGGGTGGCCGGAGGTGTTGAGGCCGCCGGCATGCCAGGTGCGGTTCTCGAACAGCAGGACGTCGCATGGTCCGAGGTCGGGGATGATGGCGCCGGGCGGGTCGATGGCGCCCTGGGGGACGGTGACGGGGCCGGTGTCGTTGCCGCTGCCGGGCAAGACCATGGTGATTCCGGCGTCAGGGGTGATGTCGCTGAGGTAGTAGGCGGCCTTGATCGACAGGCGGGGGATCTTCTCGCGTCCGAGGTCGCGGGTGGCGGAGGCCATGTCGCGGTGCCAGCCGTGCCGTTCGGGGACGCGGATGGTGCGTGTGCCGCTGGAAGGGATGGACGGCATGTAGATCAGGTTGCTGGACATCAGGTGCAGGTTCGGGCTGAGCAGGCCGACGACGGTGGGCAGGACGGCCGGGTTGGCGACCAGCGGCAGGAACGTGCCGTCCATGGCGACGACGCCGCGGAAGCCGTCCTTGCCGTCGGTGCTGCGGTCCCGGCCGGCGGTCCGGTCCGTGGCCAGCAGCCGCAGGCTCGCCTCTGCGAGCCTCTCGCGGAGTTCGGGGCTGATCGCGTTCCGAAGGATGAGGTAGCTGTCGCGGTCGAACGCCGCGAGAGCGTCCGGGTCGGGCGGGACCGGGATGGTGCTGGTCATCGGCGGTGCTCCTCGATGAGTCGGGTCGCGCGGGCGGACAGGGCCGGGGCGGACAGGTCGGCGTGTTCGAGCAGGGCCTCGTTGCTGCTGGGGCGGCCGGGGTCGCGGTAGCCGACCACGTGGAAGCGGTCCGCCTCGCCGCGGGCCGCGAGCAGGCCGCGGACGGCGCCGGGGAAGGTCGGGACGGCCAGCAGGACGGGGCGGTCGGTGCCGAACAGGTCGGTGAACGCCTGCCGTGTCAGGGCGCCCGGCCAGGTCCCGGCCGGGCCCAGTACGGTGAGGTCGTTGATGTGCAGGTATCGGATCGTAGTGGCGGCCCGGACGCGCCGGAGGTTGCGCGCGGCCTCGGCGAGTTGACGGGCCGGGATGTCCCCGGCGGACGCCAGGACCAGGTCCGGGGTGCCCCGGCCGAAGGACAGGTGGGGCCAGATCGCGGCCCCTCGGGTGAGCTCGTCGCGGAACGGTCCGGGAGGGAAGTTCACCCCGTCGTGCTTGTCGGTGATCAGGAAGTTGACGCGGTCGCGGCTGGCGAGCATCGCGGCGAGGACGGCGGCGGCCCGGGTGGCGTCGGCGGGGGTGTAGATGTGCACCGACGGGTCTTCGAGTTCGAGCATCGCCGAGGCCAGGCCCGGGTTCTGGTGGGTGTAGGTGTTGCGCCAGCCGAGCGAGGTGATCAGGTAGTTCACCGAAGGCAGGTTCGCGTGCCCGGCCGCGTAACGCAGGTTGCGGTGCTTGAGGTGCTGGACGAGCAGGCTGGTGTTTACCGGGGCGAACGCCTCGTAGGTCGCGAGCACGGCGTCACGGCCCGTCTCGGTGTAGCCCTGCAGCCATCCGTGGCAGATCTCCTCGTTCAGGATCTCCACCGCCCAGTCGGGCGTGCTGCCATCCAGGCTGAGGCTGAGCCGGTTGGAGGCGATCTCGTCGGGGCTGAACAGCCGGAACCCGGGATGCTCGGCCCGGGCCCGCACGACCGCGCTGACATCCGCCCAGGGCCGCAGCTGGCCTGCCCCGAGCCTCACTGCAGGTTGTCCGGACGGCGCCCGCTCGGCGGGGCCGGGCAGGGCCCGGCGGACCAGGTCGGCTGGGCGGCCCTGGGCGGTCAGCAGCTCGGTGGGCCGGTAGGAGGCGAGCCAGTTGGCGAGCGCGGCGAACTCGGCCTCATTGTCCAGCGGTCTGGCCAGCGGTGTCTTGTGGACCGCAGGTGTCCCGGCGATCTTCCGGCCGGCGACCTCCTCGGGCCCGGTGTGGCCCTTGGGCATGGTCAGCACCACCACCGGCTGCGGGCCCTGTTCGCCGAGCGGCTGCAGGGCGGCGAGCGCGTCGGCAAGCAGGCGGCGGAAGGCGGGCAGGTCGACGCCGTCGGTGACCAGCGGCCGACAGCCGAGTCCGGTGAAATAGGCGGCCATCTCCTCGCCGGTCAGGCCGGCCAGGAGGGACGGGCCGCCCATCCGCAGGCCGTTGGCCAGCACGACCGGCAGCACCGCCCCGTGCTCGCCCGTGCCCGCCAGAGCCCGGCGGGCGAGCCAGGCCGCCGCAGTGGCGCCGGTCTCCAGCTCCCCGTCGCCGATCAGCGGAACGACCAGGCGGTGGGGAGCGTCCAGGGCCATGCCCTGGGCGACGGCGAGCGCGGGGCCGAGCTGCCCGCCGGTGTGCCTGACTCCCGGGATCAGCGGGGTGATCTCCGAGCCGAACCGCTGGGCGTCCGGGAAGCTCGCGACCAGGGCCCGCAGGTCGGCCATGGACCAGGCTTCGCTGCCGGTCAGGGGCAGGTTCTGGTTGAGGTAGGCGTGGGCGAGCGCGGACGGCCCGGCGTGTCCGGCGCCGTGCAGCACCAGCAGCTCTGAGCCTTCCGGCCGCCGCGCGGTCAAGGGGCCGAGGTGGGCGAGCAGGTAGTTCACCGGCGGACAGACCCCCCAGTGACCGCGCGGGCTGGCCTTGAGGTCGTCGTGCCGCAGCGGCCGGGCCAGACGCGGGTTGTCCGCGAGATAGAGCTGGGCGGCGGACAGGTAGTTCAGGGCCCGCCAGTAGGCGTCGACGGCCTCGTCCGGGACGGCGGCGCGGGCCTCGGCCGCGGCCCGTCCCCAGTCGGGGAAGCCGGCCACCGCCGGGGCGGGGCCGGGGATGGCGGTGGTGGTGAGGGCGGTGGTCACTTCGGGCTCCGGGTGCGGGCGGCGGCGACGGCCGCGGTGATGCGGTCGGCGCGGACCTGGGGGTCGGCGGACTCGGTGATCAGGTGGAGCATCTGGGCGCGTTCGTGATCCGGCAGGACCGCCCAGTCGGCTCCGGACTCCGTCAGGGCGGTGGCCAGGTCGTCGGGGACGCTGTGCTGGGCGGCCTCGCGGATCCCGCGCAGGACGAGCGGGACGCCCGCCTGGTCGGCCGGGTGCTCGACGGGCAGGGCCGCCTGGCCGGCGGCGGAGACGGCGACCAGGGTCCGGATGCCGGACTGCGGGAAGGCGACCCGAAGGCGCCGTCCACGCAGTCCCGCAGGTCCCTGGCAGGGCAGCAGCAGGACGGGCCGGCCGCCGAGGCGGGAGGGCCTGGCGAGGACGTGCAGCACCTGGTCCGGGCCGGGCAGCGGCTGGAGCGTGCCGACCGGGCCGGTGCCGGGGGACTCGGTGACGGCGATGACCCCTCCGGCTGTCCCGGCCGCCCGGCGGGCCGCCTTGTGGGCGAACAGGCAGCGGTCGACGGTGGCCAGCAGCCGGTCGGTGAAGGTGTGCTTCCAGGCGTTGCCCTCCCGTCCGGCGGGCAGATGGCAGGGACCCGCGACGGCGAGCGCGAACGACACCTGGGTGGGCAGCACCTCGGCGAGCCGGTCGCGCAGGCCGGTGACGGCCTGGTGGAAGGCGGCCGGGTCGTCGACGGCGGCGGCGATGATGACCTCGTCGCCGCCGAAGGTGGCCGCGCAGGCCGCTGGCCAGGGCTGGTCACGGAACCAGGTCCGGGTGGCGGCCCCGAGCCGGGCCATGACCTGGTTCCCGGCCAGGTGCCCGAAGCTGGCCGCATCCGTGGCGTTCGCCTGCTCGACGTGCTCCTTCAGTCCGTCGACGTCGCCGATCGCCAGGGCGACCAGGCCGCCCGCCTCCAGTTCGGCCGCGAGCGCGCGGGGGATGGAAGTGTGGAAGTCCGGGAAGGCGACCAGCCCGGTGAGCGGGTCCTCCCGGCTGCCGGTGCACCACTGGCGAATCGGCATCGCCGACGGGTCGAACAGCGGCACTGACGTGGCGAGCACGTCCTTGGTGGTGTTGGCGCTCTGGTCCATCGAGGGACCTCCCCTGGGTGACGTGGGATCAGCTGCGGGCGGGCAGCAGGTGGCGGAGCGTGCGCAAGGTGCGGATCGTGACGGCCGGCGGATCGGCCATCTGCGGCAGCCGGGTGTCCTCGGGGCGGTGCAGGTAGGCCGCGTGCCAGCCCGCAGCGACGGCGCCGGCGGCGTCCGCGCGGGCGGAGTCCCCGACGTGCAGCAGCTGGTGCGGCTCCAGGCCGGAGATGGCTTCGACGGCAGCGAACGCCTCTTTCTCGGGCTTGCAGAAGCCGGTGTCGGCGGAGTAGACGACCGCGTCCAGCAGCGCGTGGAAGCCGGGCGCCTGGTCGGGGATCGAGGAGCCGAGCGAGTTGGTCATCGCGAACAGGGCGAACCCCCGGGCTCGCAGCAGCTGGAGGGCGGCCAGGGCGTCGGGGAACAGCTGCGGGGACGCCGCCCGGGTGCGGGCGCCCTCCAGCACCCGGTGCAGTGGCTCGAACGCCTCCGGCCGGCCGAAGTCGCGGGCGAGGTGGGTCGCCAGATCGGCCGGGGTGACGCGGCGGCGCTTCGCTCCGGCCTCCATCACCTCCCGGGCCTCCTGCAGCGTGATCCCCAGGACGTGGGCGACCTGCCCGGTGGTCGGGTGTGTGTCGGTGACCACCAGGGTGCCGCCCAGGTCGAAGCAGACCCCGCGGACCGGGGCCCAGAGCGAACTCCGCTCGGCCCCGGTCAAGCGTGGCCTCGGCTGACGGCCGGTCATCGGCCCACCGACCAGAGCGGGTCGTCGCCGGTCGTCGCCAGCCGCCCGGCCAGCCCCTGCATCGTGCGGGCCTGAACCCAGCCGCCCTCAACCGTCAGCGGGTGTTCCCGGATCTGCTGCCGCAGCGGCTCGACGGTCAGGTGGTATTCGACGGCCGGGACCTTGTCGCGGCAGCAGGCGGCGGCCAGCGCCAGTCCGGCGTTCAGGTGGGCGCCGTGCGGGAAGACCGGGATTCCCAGGTCCGCGGCCGTCTCGACGGTGTGCAGGGAGCGTACGAGGCCCCCGGCCCAGCCGACGTCGATCTGCCAGACGTCCACCTGCCCGTCGGTCAGCAGCCTCGTCTGCTCGGCCTCGTCGACCGCGTGCTCGCCGGCCGCGAGCGGGACCCCGGCATGGACCGATCGCAGCCGCTGCCAGCCCCAGGAGCCGGGCGGCACCAGTTCCTCCGCCCAGTGGATCCCGAGGTCGGCGAGGACTGGCAGCAGCCGAAGCGCGTCGTCCAGGTGACAGCGGCCCAGGCCGTCGACCATGAACGGTCCCTCACCCGCCGCTTCCCGCAGCCGGCCGAGCGTGGCGGCGACCGCGCGGGGCCCGGCCAGGATCAGCTGCTTGGTCAGCGGCCACTTCTGGCCCCAGAACCCGGCCCCGGCGATCCAGGCTGCCGCCTCCCCGGCGGCCGGGTGGGCCGGGTCCAGACCGAGCGCGGACGCGTAGGCCGGGACACGGGAGCGGACCTGTCCGCCGAGCAGGTCGACCACGCTGCTGCCGGACGCGGCCGAGGCCAGGTCCCAGCAGGCCAGCTCGACCGCGGAGACGGCCTGGCGGGCGTGCGGACCCGTCCGGTGGCGCCCGGTGGCCTTCCGGTAGGGCAGGCGGCGGTGCTGGGCGGCGTCGTGACCGATCAGCCCGGCCGCGTGGTCGTCCCGGATCACCTGCAGCACCGGTGAGCTGACCGGACCGTGCCAGCCGAGGCCGCCGTCACCGACCAGGCAGAGCGCGAACCGCTCGCGGTGCTCGGCCCACTGGGGCCCGGCCGGCTCGACCGCGGCGGCGGCGATCTCCTTCGGCAGCCCTTCGGGCAGGCCCGCCTCCTGCGGGGGCAGGCGCCATGCCTGGACCTCGCGGATCACCGTGCCTGCCTCCCGGACCGGCCCGTCGTCGCAGCGGCCCGCCGCGAGGACCGTGTCGGTGGCCGCCATCAGATCCTCGCCCCGGTCAGCTCTTCACCGGCGAAGCTGAAGCACCACGGGCTGCGGTAGTTCTGCCACCACGCCGGCCGAAGCCCGGTGTCCGCGAACAGTCCCTCGATGTTCCGCCGCATCGTCAGGTGCCACTCGATCGTGTCCGAGCCGGGCGTGCGGTAGACGTCCATGAATGGGTTGTGGGCCTGGTAGGTCTGGAAGCGGGGGAACGTCGTGGTGACCGGGACGAAGTGCTTAAGGTTCTCGACGGCCGGCTCGATCGGGTCCAGGCCGACGATGTAGGTGAAGTCCGTGGTGATCCCGCGGCCCTTCGCGTGGCCGAGGGCGGTGACCATCTCCTGCGGGGTGAGCTTGGCCTTGGACTCCTTGAGGATCTGCCTCCGCTCGGTGAAGCACTCGGCGGTCAGGGTGAGGTGGAACGGGCCGAGATCCGCGGCGGTGTCCAGGCCGGTCTCGGTGGTCAGCACCGAGGACAGGAAGTGCAGGATGCCGGTGCAGCCGTTCGCGCCCATCGCCGTACGGACCTCCGCCAGGTGCTCGAGCGCGAGGTGCTCGTGGAGGAAGCAGCCGGTGCAGACCGTCACCGTCTCCACCGGCGCGAGGTCCTCAAGGCCGGAGTACGCGGCGAGCGCGCCGAGGTAGCCGGCCAGGTCGAGGGCCTTGATCTTCGGGTCGGAGGCGTCCTCCAGGGTGTTCGGGCAGAACACGCAGCCCGTGCACTGGGAGCGGGCGTTGGAGTTGAGGGTGAGCATCTTGTGCCCGTTGCGCCAGTAGCCGAGCACGGCGTCGTCGTCCTCGATGCCGTCGACCTCGCCGACCTTGATCCCGCCCAGCCGCAGCTCGTGCTCGTCCAGCTCGAACGGGGAGTCCTGCCGGCCGAGCGACAGGATCAGGAACAGCGGGTCGGCGGGGCGGGAGTCCAGGCGGAGCTGGAATCGCATGCGGGGCTTGGTCAGCGGCGAGCGGGCGCCGCAGGCGTTCAGGGCGATCAGCAGCACGTCCTCGGTGTTGACGTTCCACTGCTTGGCCACCTTCTCCAGGTGGGCGACCGATTCGAGCATCTCGTTCTCCTTCACGCAGTCGTGTGCGGGCAGGACGCGGCCGGGCCGGCAGCATCCGGAGGAGCGGTCGTGCGATGGTGCGAGCCGGGCTTCAGGCGGCGGCCGGGGGAAGCGGCAGGCGGACGACGACCGCCTTGCCGCCGGTGGAGGCGTCCTCCACGACCTCGTGGCTGCCGCGAGCCTCCTCGACCAGCCCCTTGACCAGGGCCAGCCCCCAGCCGCCCGAGCCGTGCGGAGCGGGCAGGGCCTTGGGACGGAACGGGTGAGCATCCGCGACGGACGCGGTCAACTCGGCTTCATCAGTGCTCAGTTCGACTGTGGCGGTCGGGGAGAGCAGGGCCGCGTGCCGGGCGACGTTCGTGACCAGCTCGCTGACGATCAGGCAGGCGGTGTCCACCAGCACCTCGTGCAGTCCCCAGCCCGTGAGGACCTTCCGCGTCTCCCGACGGGCGACCGGAACGTGCTCGGCGATCGACAGGACCTGGAACACGTGGCTCATCGCGTCGGTGGACATCACAGCCCCTCCCTTCCGGGGTGACCCTGCAACCCGAGATCACCGAAGGTAAGGGAAGGAACACGCTGCGGTGTTCACGGCCGTGAACACAATGCCCCGAACACGGCTCGGGGGCTCTTCCTGGCGGAAGAGCCCCCGAGAGCAAGGCACTTGAAGTTGTGAAACGCGCCGATGGTGAAGGCCGCGTCCCCGTACTCGTCAACGTGCTCAGTCAAGTACGGACGAACGTGCCCAACAGTCAGAGCTGCAAGCCCATGCGGTGGGCCAGCCCGCGGAGGTCCCGGGCGGCGTGCGAGGGCAGCTGGCGGTCGAGCAGGTCGGAGACGGTGTCACGGACGAGCGCGTTGGCGTGGATGCGCTGGGGCGCGACGTGTTCGGCGGCCAGCAGGGACGCGACCGCGTCGGCGTCCCGGCCACGCAGGTGTGCGAGGGAGCGGCCCAGGTCCGCGCGGAAGGCGGCCTCCCGGCCCGGGGCGGCCAGGATCTGCGGGCGGACGCCGCCGCCCGCCGCGACGGCCTTCCCGTGCAGGCCGAGGTCGGCGTTCAGGCTCACCTGGTGGATGCCGACGTTGGTCGGCCCGAAGTTCAGGTGCCATGCCTTGGTCTCGCCGGTGCGGGCAGCCAGATCGGCGGCCTCCGCCAGGTGCTGGTTGATCTCGCGGGTCCGCTCGGCGCCCGAGCGGCGGACATCCTGGGTCAGGCAGGTCGCCTGGATCAGGTGCAGCTCGCCCAGCAGCGCGTGCGCGGCCGGACCCGCCAGGTGCCGCTCAACCTGGTCGGCGGCCTGTCCCGCGCGGGCCAGGGCCTGGGTCGGGCTGCCGGCCGCCATGAGCACGTGGGTGTGGAAGAACCCCGACAGCGCGTGGTAGATCGGGTCGTCCAGCTCGGCGATCGCCTCGGCCGCCCGAGTGACCGCGATGAACGCCAGGTCGGTGTAGCCGAGATTCTTCAGCAGCAGCGTGCAGGCAGGGTGGTAGGCGTCCGCCAGCAGCCGCAGCAGGGCCTGCCGCCGGGAACCGGTCGCCGTGTCCACCACGGCGTGCAGGTCCCCGAGCAGGCCGGGAAGCACCTGCGCGACCTGGCCGTACTCGCAGGCGTGATAGAGGCGGTTGGCCTCAGCGACCCGCTCGACCAGCACGCTGACCGGACCGGCCGGCGGGTGCCGGTCGGGTGGAAGAGCCAAGTTCATGCCCATCAGGGCCAGGCGAAGCGCCGGGATCGCCTCGTGCGCGCTCGCCGCGGACGGGTCGGCGGGAGCGTAGGGCTGACCGGTCAGTTCGGAGGGGGCGATCTTCAGAGCCTCGGCCAGCGCGGTGATGTGCCCGGTGCGGTCCAGGTGCCGCTGGCCGTTCTCCACCATCGACAGGAAGCCGACCGACAGCCCCGACAACCCGGCCAGCGTCCGCAGGCTCATCCCGCGCTGGCGGCGGGCGGCCCGCAGCTGCTGGCCGACCTGCTGGGCCTGCTCTTCACTCATCGCGCCCCACCCTCACAGTTCCGGTGACCAAGCCGTAGCGTAGGGCGACTGCCGGCCCGTCAGAACAGGTTTGCCGGAACCAGGCAGCTCAGACTCATCACATCCCGGCCCGACCGGCGATCTGGCGGACCGCCTCCGCTGCCGCCCGGTCGCCGGTGCGGGCGGGCAGGACGGCCAGCAACTCGCGGGCGAACGGGGACAGGCGGACCCGCAACGGCGCCAGGGCCTCGGCCTGGACCAGCAGGCCGGCCGCCGTGTCCTCCTGGCCGAGCCGCGCGTGAGCGGATGCGGCGGTCACCAACAGCCGGGCCCGCCCGGCCGCCTCCAAGGCGTCCAGATCCGCCGACCGGGCATGCTCGACCACCTCGACCGCGGCTGCCGTCTCCGCCGCGACCTGGACGTAAGCCGCCTTCACCGCCGAGCGTGCCTGAACGTCCTGGGCCCGCCCGGCCGCTTGCTCAAGCAGCCGGTCGGCCGCCTCCCGCCGCCCAGCCGCCGCGTTCGCCACCGCTTCCAGCAGCACCAGGCCGGCATCGCCACCGGCATCCTGAGCCCGCTCGACCCTGGCGAGCGCGTATTCCGGCAGCCCCATGTCGATCAGCAGCCGAGCCTCCTCGACCAGGACCGACACCGGCTCCGGCCCGCCGGGGCGGGCCCGGTGCAGCAGCATCCAGGCCAGATCCCGGTAACCGACGCGCCGCAGCAGCCCGGCCGCCGCGACGTGCCCGCGCACTCGCAACTCGCCCGCCCGCTGCCGGGCGGCGGCCGGCGCGGTCGCGGTGACGGTGTCGCCCAGCCGCATCAGGCCCGGCAACGCGAGGGCCAGCGCGTGCTCGTCCCCTGCCGCTTCGGCCGCCAGCACCAGCCCCATTCGGGCGTCGAGGTCCTCCACCGAGCCGGTCGGCTGTGTCGGGCCCGTCTCGGCGAGTTCGCGCCGCAGCTGGAAGGCGACGGAACGCACCAGCGCGTGCTCGCCGCCACCCGTCGGTGGATAGGGCTGTCCGGTCAGATCGGCAGCGTCCAGCCGCAGGGCCCCTGTCAGAGCAGCCAGGTCGCGACGGCGGTCCACCCAGTCCCGGCCGCCTTCGAGGTCCGCGAGGCGGCCCGGGGAGATCCCGGTCCGCGCGGCGAGCTCGTCGACGCTGACCGCCCGGCGGGCCCGCCAGAGCGACAGGTGCCCGCCTATCGGGCTCCCGCCCGCCTGATCGCCGTGTTCGTCGTGCCTCACGGGGCCTGCTTGTTCCTCCGCCGTCGCAGCCAGTGCCAGTCGAAGGCAGGCTCCCTCCGACCCGCGGAGGCCCCGTGCGAGCGCATATGCCCTTCGCGCGACCACAGTAGTGACCCAGACTGGTCCGGCGCGAACAGCAACCACAGGCTGGAACGGAGATTTTCGTATCAGGCAGGGAGCATCAGGTCCACGTCCAACCCTCGACCACGCATGGCCCGGCGACTCTGTTGCCCAATTCGGCTGCGCAGCAGAGACCGGTCAGGACAGTCGCAACGGCCCCCATGTTGCTGCAGGTCACGGTCCGCGCTTCGGAGCGGTCCCGGAATTGGGCAACGGAGTCCCCGGCATCTGCAAAGATGCGGCTGGTGAACACCTGGCCGACCTCCACCATCTACATCACCTCCCCGCAGGCGGTACAGGGCATGGCCCCGGCCCCTGGTCGGCCCGGCTGTCAGCACACGGACGACGAAGAGCTGACCTGGCGCCTGGGTCGCGCCACCGGGCAGGAGGCCAGCCGATGATCGGATGCCGGTACCGATGGAGGACGAGATGAGCGAGACCCAGCGGCCCGAGACCGCAGGGGTGGTGAAGAGGGTGGTTGCCGAGGAGGAGTTGGCCACCCTGACCTGGTACGGCGCGCCTGGCGACACAGAGGGGCCACAGGTCGCCTTCCTTAGCGATGGCTACGTGTTGATGCGCCATGGCGCGGACCACAGCGCCCCCTTCCTGATCTACACCCCCAGCGAGTGGGAGAAGTTCCAGCTTGGCGCCGCCGATGGGGAGTTCGATGAGGTGGAACAGCAGACGCCGAGCGCCGGATAGCTGGCACTCGTCAGCCACCTCATGACAGGTCGGCAAGCTGGCGCGCAGGGCCCTGAGCACGCCGCACGGCGCCATCAAGCTCTTCGACGCCACACCTGATGGCCCTTCACCCATTCGGCCAGGCACGGGGGGACATCCCCATTTTGGGGACGAGTTCTGGCCGATATCCCAGACTGGCCTGCGGCCACCGCCGGGATGGCTCCGATGCTGCTCACCACCACCGCAGCGGCCCGGCGCGGGCCGGGGGCCGGATCGGACGAATGTGGCCGGATCGGGTGACCTGCGCCCCGGGCGCACTGCGGATTGGCCGGAAACCCTGGAGAACCGGGCGCAGGCCGCTGTTTACGGTGAGCATCCTCTCAACTACCGACCGCCCTGGGGGACTCCCGTGCCACCCTGCCACGCCATCCTGACAGTCCGTCACCGACGGTCAGGAGCATCTCCGTGCACCCGTAGCCGGATGGCGAGCAGCTGACAGTGACACCCCCTAGGCTGTCCCATCCAACTCGCCGCCCTCACTGGTGAGTTGAAACGATCATCGCATGAGAGAGAAGCCCGCATGACAAACACAGTGGAGGCGGCCATCAGCCCCGAAATCACTCCCGAGCAGCTGCGTGGGCAGATGATCAGCGAGCTGAAGCGCTCCGGGGACCTCACCTCGCCCGCGGTGGAGGCCGCGCTGCGAAAGGTGCCTCGCCACGAGTTCACCCCCGAAGCGCCGCTGGAGAGGGCCTACGCCGCCTACGACGCCGTGGTGACGAAGAGCAGCGAGCACGGCGTCGCGATGAGTTCGGTGTCCGCCCCGCAGATCCAGGCATTCATGCTGGAACAGGGCGGCATCGGCCCCAGCATGAGGGTCCTGGAGATCGGCTCGGGCGGCTACAACGCCGCGCTCATCGCGGAACTGGTCGGCGAGGACGGCCAGGTCACCACGATGGACATCGACCCGGACGTCACCGAGCGGGCGCAGCGGCTCCTCAAGCAGCACGGTTACACAGGCGTCCAGGTGGTGACCGGGGACGCGGCAGTGGGGATCGCCGACCGTGCGCCGTTCGACGCGATCCTTGTCACGGCCGGGGCATGGGACATCGCACCTGCCTGGCGCGACCAGCTCGCCGAAGGTGGCCGCCTCGTGGTGCCACTTCGCGTGCGCGGACTGACCCGCTCGATCGCCTTCGTTCGCCGCGGCTCCCGGTTGGAGAGCGAGTCGGTGCGGGTGTGCGGCTTCGTGCCGATGCAGGGCGAGGACGAGCACCACACCCAGGTGCTGCTGCCGACGGGGACCGAGGAGATCGGTCTCAAGTTCGACGACGAGGTCATGGGCGATCCCAGCGACCTCGACAACGCCGTGAAGACGCCCAGGGTCGAGACGTGGACCGGGGTGACCATCGGGCGGCAGCAGCCGTTCGACACCTTGCAGCTGTGGCTGGCCACGAAGCTGGACGGGTTCTGCACCATGGCCGTCCGCGACGACCTGGACACCGGCATCGTCGCCCCCGCGAACAAGTGGTTCTCCATGGCCGCGGTCGCGGGCAACTCCTTCGGCTACGTCACCTGGCGGCGCCTCGAAGGCGACGATGGGGGCGTGGAGCTGGGCGTTCACGCTCTGGGCACGCAGGCCGCCGAGCTGGCCGAACAGGTCGCCGACCACATCCGCTCGTGGGACCGCGAGCAGCGCGGCGGCCCCGGTCCGGCCTTCGCCGTCTATCCGGCCGGCACCGAAGACGACCAGCTGTCCGGCGAGCGCGTCGTGAACAAGCGCAACAGCCGGATCACGATCTCCTGGCCCGCGGCCTAACGGCCGCAGACCAGGCGTCCTGTACCACCCCACCGATCAAGGAGTGTGAACACCCATGACGGCTGCTCTGCTGACCGAGTCCGCGACCAGCGAGGACGAGCTGTTCGACCTGGACGTCAAGGTCGTGGTCGCCGCGCACCCGAGCGGGAAGCTCATGTGCTCCACCGGCGACGGCTGCGGCACCACCTGCTCCACCGGTGCCAGCGCCTGCCCCTCGGCGATCTAGAACCTCTCCGGCCCAGCTGAGAGAGGCGTGCACGGGTGGGCCGAAGGACTCCCCTTCGGCCCACCCACGCCACCCTGGGCAACAGCCGCCATCCGGAGAGCAGGAGGGGAACCCTTGAGCAAGGCGATACCGGTCTACCGGGCAAGCGGCGCGGCCATGCTGCGCGCCAGCACCTACCCGGCCGGCCTGGAACTACCGGCCGCCCCCGATCCGGCCGCGAAGAACGCCACCGAGCAGGCCAGGCACTGGCTCGCGACGGTGTGGAACTGCCCTGAGGTCCGGACAAGCGTGCTGCTGGCCAGCCCCGTGCTCGGCCAGCAGATCGAGCGCGCAACTCAAGGCGCGGGCAACCCTCGGCGCGTCCACCGCCTCGTGCTGTCCCTCGCCACCTACCTGGCACGCTGGCAGCGCCGGCCGACCCCGTTCGGCGACTTCGCGGGCGTCACCGGCCTCGAGATCGGCGGCGGCAGCGCCGCCGCCGTGTGGGGGCAGCACCACGAGCGCGTTGTGCGCGCGGACGGGGGCTGGCTCGCCGGGATCATCGCCCGGCTGGAGAGCACGCCCCGCCTGCTGGAACGGCTGCCGGTCCTGGCGAACAACACCGCCACCGTGCGCGGGGACCGCATCGTGACGCCCGGCGTCCCCGCAGGCAGCGACGCCCTGCTGATGCCGCCCGTCGATGTGTCCGTGCGCGCCACCGCGCCCGTGCGGCTCGCGCTGGAACTCGCCGGGGCCCACCCGGTGCCCTACTGGTCGGTCCGGGATGCGCTGGCCGACCGCTACCCGACGGTGCGTCGGGAGCGGCTGGACGCCCTGCTGACCGGGCTGGTCGAGCAGCAGTACTTGGTGACGGCCCTGTGGCCACCAATGACCAGCGCGGACGCGCTCGGCCACGTGTGCCATGTCCTGGACGCCGCCCACGCTGACGACCTTCCCGAAGTCGCCGACCTGGCCGCCGAGCTGAGGCACGCCAAGGCCGCGCTGCGCGAGCCCGACACAGCACCCACGGTCGTGGTGGAGCGGATGCGGGCGGTGCACCAGGGCGACACCGTGCCCGTGATGGCAGATGTCCGCCTTGATGCGCAGGTGCGGCTTCCCGCCGCGGTGGTCCGCGAAGCCGAGGGCGCTGCCGCCGCCCTGGTCCGCACCTCCGCGCACCCCTACGGCCCCGCGCGATGGCGGGACTACTTCTTCCGGTTCCGCGACCGGTACGGCGTCGGCGCGGTCGTCCCGGTGCTGGAGCTGACCGCCGACAGCGGACTCGGCCTGCCGGCCGATTTCCTCGGCTCATCCCGGCGCAGCGCCCCGCGCCCGGTCACCGACCGCGACAAGACGGTGCTGGCGCTGATCCAGCAGGCGATGGTGGACGGCACGGATGAGATCGTGCTGACGGACTCCGTGATCAGGGACCTTGCCGACTGGCAGGACGAACCCGTACCGCCGGGCCGGATCGAGGTGTGCTTCGAGGTCCACGCGCCGACCCTGGCGAATTTGGACCGTGGGCGATTCGAGCTCGCCATCACCGGTGCTCCCCGCCCCGCCAGCAGCATGGCCGGCCGGTTCAGCCACCTGTTTGACCAGCATGAGCGGCAGCTGTGGGCGGACAGCTTCACGACCGGCACCGCCGCCACCGCGGTTCAGCTGTCCTTCGCCCCGCGCCGACGCCGCGACGACATGCTTGTGCGCTGCCCTCAGTTACTGCCGCAGGTCATCCCCCTCGGAGACCACCTACCGAGCGGGCCTGGCGTGCTGGCGGTGGCAGGTCTCGGCGTGACCATCGACGCCCACCGGTTCCACCTGGTGGAGCTGTCCACCGGCCGTGAACTCGAGCCGCGGGTCCTGCACGCCTTGGAGGCCGAGCGGCACACGCCGCCGCTGGCCCGGTTCCTTGCCGAGCTGACCACCGCGCGCTGCCAGGTCTACATCGCGTTCGACTTCGGCACCGCCGCGAAGATGCCGTTCCTGCCCGGCGTCCGCTACCGGCGCACGCTCCTCGCCCAGCCCCGATGGCTTCTGCCACCCACCGCCGTACCCGCCACCTCGGCCCCAGCCGCAGCATGGGACGAGGCCCTGGCCGCGTGGCAGGCACGCTGGCGGATGCCGGACCGCGTCGCGCTCGTGGAAGGCGAGCAGCGGCTCCCGCTCGACCTCACCCACCCCGTGGACCGGCAGCTCCTTCGCTCACGGCTCGCCCGCGCCACGGAACCGGTCGAGCTGCGGCGCGCCCCCGACCCGAAGGCGTTCGGCTGGCTCGGCCGGCCTCACGAAGTCCTTCTCGCGCTCCACCACCAACCCACCACCCCGGCGCGGACGAAGCTGGCCCCGGCACGGCCCGTGGCCACTGCGGGCCCGCTCCAACTCCCAGCGGACGGCGGCGTTCTGCACGCACGGCTGGCCGGGCACCCGGACCGCTTTGACGAGATCCTGACCCAGCACCTGCCCGTGCTCCTGGAAAGCCTCGGCCCCGAAGCCGAGTGGTGGTTCCAGCGGCACAACGAGACCGCTCGCCCCGACGCCGACCAGCACCTTGCCCTGTTCGTCCGTCTACCGCAGCAGCACCACCGTGACGCGCTGGACGGCATCGGCGGGTGGGCGGCACGGCTTCGTGACCAGCGGCTCCTCGCTCAGCTGGCCCTGACGGGCTACCAGCCCCTGGCCGGCCGATACGGGCACGGCCCGGCGCTGGACGCCGCGCATGCCATCTTCGCCGCCGACAGTACCGCCGCCCTCGCCCAGATCCACACCGCACAGACGTCCGACACCCCCGCGCAGGCACTCGCCGCCGCCAGCATGGCCGACATCGCCACCGCGCTCGCCCCGACGGAGGGCTTGCGGCTGCTGTGCGAGGTGCTGCCCCGCCACACCGGCCCCCTCGACGCGGAACTACGAGAGGCCGCCGAACACCTGGCCAGCCCGAACGGGCCGTCACCCGCCCTTCGCGACCTGCCGGGCGGGGACCTGATCGCCGACACCTGGCGGCACCGCGCCGCCGCCCTCACCGCCTACCGCACCCACCTCGACCAGCAACACCGAGACCCCGCACCGGTGCTGCGTTCCCTGCTGCACGAGCACCACCTGCGCGCGGTAACCGCCGACCGCACCCGCGAGCGCACCACCGAGCGCCTGGCGCGGGCCTGCGCGCTGGCCGGGACCGCCCGGAGGCTGGCGTGACGGCCACCAGCGCCGCCACCGAGGACGAGCAAGCCTGGGCCGCGCAGAGCCTCGACAGCGGGGCCGCCGGGACAGCGCTGCTGCACATCGAGCGCGCCCGCACCGGCCACGGCGACTGGAAGCAGGCACACGCCTGGATCACTCGAGCCACCGCCCACCAGCTGAACGGCAGCCCGAGCGCAGGACTGTTCCTCGGCGTACCAGCGGTCGCGTTCGTCCTGCACGCCGCCACCGACCCGCCTCAGCGCTTCCAGACCGCCCGCACCGTGCTGGACCATCACGTCCGCGACATCGCCCACCAGCGCGCCCATGCCGGCCTGGCCCGCATCACCTCCGGACAGCCCCCGCGCTTCCACGAGTACGACCTGCTGTACGGGCTCACCGGCATCGGCGCGCTGCTGCTGCGCACCCAACCGGGCAGCGCGGCCCTCGAACACGTCCTGACCTACCTAGTCGCGCTTACCCGCCCCCTGAACTACCAGGGGCAGCGGCTGCCAGGCTGGTGGGTCGGCCACGGTCCACGCTGGCACGACGGCGCGTACCACGGCCCCCAGCACCTCAACCTCGGCGCAGCCCACGGCATCACGGGTCCGCTGCTGCTGCTCTCCCAAGCCGCCTGCCAAGGGATGACCGTGCCGGGCCAGCTCGACGCCATCCGGACCGTCTGCGCCTGGCTGGACCTGTGGCAGCAGCACGGCCCGGCGGGGGCGTGGTGGCCCGAGACCGTCACCACAGCGGAGATCACCGCCGGGCGTCCCAAGCAGTCGCGCCCCGGCCGGCCGAGCTGGTGCTACGGCACCCCCGGCATCGCCCGCGCCGGACAGCTCGCCGCCCTCGCGCTCGGCGACGAACAACAGCAACGCGGCTACGAACGCGCGCTCGCCGACTGCGCGGCCGACCCCACCCAGCTCCAGCAGATCACCGACCCCGGGCTGTGCCACGGCTGGTCCGGGCTCTACCAGACCCTCTGGCGCGCTGCCCAGGACGCCACCACCCCCGACCTGCCCCGGATGCTGCCCGTCCTGGGCGAGCAGCTACGCCAAGCCGCCGACACCGCCCACGGCGACGGCTTCCTGAACGGCCGGGCTGGAACCGCGCTCGCCCTGGCCACCCACACCACGAACCAGCCACCCGCCACCGGATGGGACGCATGCCTGCTGATCGACTGACCACCCTCCCCGAACAGCCCCTCGCGCCGCCGACCGATCCCGCGCGGGTCGAAGCCGCGGTCTGGTGCGTCCTCGCCGGGACACCCGTCACCGACGCGGCTGCCGCTGCCGGACTCGACCCGCACCAGCTGGCCGCCGCCGCCGAGACCTACCAGCAGGCCGGCCGGGACGCCCTCCGCCAGCAGACCGCCGCCACCTGCTGGCAGGCGTACATCCAGTTCACCAACTGGCCCGCTGCCGAAGCCATCGCCGCCCAGCACCTCGCACCCGCGCTCCACGCCGCCGAAGCCGCAGGCACGACCTGGTGGATCATCCGCAAGCACCCCTGCTGGCGACTCCGCCTCCACCACGACCCACACCACAGCGACGCACCCGCCACCGTGACCGCCGCACTCGACGTCCTCACCGCCAGCGGAGCGGCCCGCTGGTGGACGGGCCTGTACGAGCCGGAAACCTTCGCGTTCGGCGGCGACCACGCAATGGCCATCGCGCACCGCCTATTCCACGCCGACAGCCGCGCCATCCTCCACCACTCTGCATTCGAGCCCTGGCCGCTCGGCCGCCGCGAACTGTCCGTGCTGCTGTGCACCACGATGTTCCACGCCGCCGGGCTGGAGTGGTACGAGATGGGCGACGTCTGGCAACACGTCAGCCACGAACGCCCACTCCCGGACCATGTGCCGCTGGACCAGCTGCCCCGAACGGTGGAACAGATTAGGCAGTTGCTCCTCGCCGACACCGAACCGGACGGCCCGCTGTTCCACCACCAAGGCCCTGCCGCATTCGCCGCACCCTGGGCGGACGCATTCCGCCAGGCCGGGACCACACTCGGCGCCGATGCCCGAGCAGGCGCGCTCGACCGCGGTCTGCGCCGTGTCCTCGCCTACCACGTGATCTTCCACTGGAACCGGCTCGGCATCCCGTACACGGCACAGGGAGTACTCGCCCGCGCCGCAAGGGACGCCATCTTCGGATGAGAGCGGCCGACGGGCGTGTCAGTGCCCCTTCTTGACACGCTCCCGCGGCACCCTCGTTCTCGTCTCCGCAGGCACCCCTTGGACCGCACCACCAGGAGGACCCAGTGTCATACCCGCAACTGCTCACCCCCGAGGAGAAGCTCGCCGACGCGAAGAAGCTGTTGAGCCTCCCGCGTATCGTCGTGATCTGCGGCTCCACCCGCTTCATGACCGAGATGAACGAGGCCGATCTGCGGGAGACCAAAGCCGGAAAGATTGTCGTCAAACCGGGCTGTGACATGAAGTCGCCGCACGAACTTTGGTCCGATCCTGTCGAGGCCGAGGCGCTGAAGGTTCAACTCGACGATCTGCACCGGGCGAAGATCCGGCTCGCCGATGAGGTGCTCGTAGTCGGCGACTACATCGGAGACAGCACCCGGGCCGAAATCGCCTACGCCCGGTCGCTGGGCAAGCCCGTGCGGTTTACGCACCCCGAAGTCGACCCTGACGCCTGACCGCCCGCTGCCACCTCGACAACCAGGGCCGGCAGCCCACCGCCTGACCGTCTCGCGGTGGCTTCGGCCGCCGCCCACCCCAAACCCTCCGCAGGCATCCCTTGGAATTGATCATCTTCTAGGCGGCAGGCGCTGGCCTGCTCGGTGCTCGGCAAACAGCCGGTGGGCGCTGACGGGCACGAGATCAGGTCAACTCGACTTCGATCGCCAGCACGCCCAGCGCCTCCTTCTCCGGGCTATAGATCCGCCGGAGGTTGACGAGTTGCTGCTGTCGCGACGCCTCGGGATCAATCCTCGCGGGCTCCTCCGCATCGAGCAGCTGGTCGAACGACTCATACGCGGTCGCCCTCTTGACCCGCGCGAGGCACACGCCGGCCTCACTGTCGAACCGGATGAAGTCACCAGACGCCAGCTCACTGAACTTGGGATAGAGGACCCTGACTTCAATGTTCTTCTTTCCCGAGGCCAGCACCCGGAAGTACCGGTCGTACAGGTGCATGGAGTAGGTCCGGGCTTCAGGCCGAGCGTCCATCAGACGGCAAGTCCCTTCGAGAGAGCCAGTCGGCGCGGCCAAGGGCCGCTGCCGAAGAATGTGCACCACCGGGTGCATGTTAAGCCGGGGACACCCAACGCGTCACCGACATCCTGACCTTGCTCACGAATGACCCGCACCACCGCCCACGGCCACGGCGAGGCTTAGCGGAGGAAGACCGCGACCACGGCGAAGACGAAGAACAGGCCAGACGTCAACGCGCCTGAAATCGCTCCGGCATTCCCTGGCAGCCTATTCCCGCCCGCCGGAAATTGGGATATACGCAACAAAGGCTTCCACCTCCACAAGTGTGCACATATCCTGTGCGGCCCGGCCCTCGAAGGTGGGGGTCGGAGGTACGAGGGGGAGCTGGTGGCGGCGGCTGGTCTGAAGCTGTTCAAGGACGTCGATGGTAAGGCTGTCGAGCTGGCCGGTGCCACGGTGGCTCTGGAGCGGCATCTCCAGAGCTATATCGAGCGGAACATGGAAGGGCTGCTCGGCGTGCGGTTTTTGGCATCGGAGTACTACACCGGTGCCCGGCATGCCGGACGGATCGACTCGCTGGGTTTGGATGAGGACTTCTCGCCCGTCATCGTCGAGTACAAGCGCACCCGTGGTGAGAGCATTCTGACCCAGGGGCTTTACTATCTCGCATGGCTGAGGGACCACACGTCGGAGTTCGAGGCGCTGGTCGCCAAGCGACTCGGCATCGAGGTAGCGGCCCGGGTTGATTGGAGCAGTCCTCGCCTGATCTGTATTGCCGGCGATTTCACGCGGTACGACGCCCATGCCGCGCAGGAGGTCGGGCGACGCGTGGACTTGGTCCGTTACACGAGTTTCGGTGACGGGCTCCTCGCGCTGGAATCGCTGGTCACGGTTGCCGGGGCTGCCGATGCGCCGTCCGCTCGGAGCAGTTGTTCGCCCAACGCCTCGGCGCCTTCGGCAAAGGCGAAGACCGTGACGGAGAAGCTCGGGCAGGCTCCGCAGTCGCTGCAGGACCTCTATGCCGACTTGGATGCTCGGCTGCTGGCTCTCGGTGACGTGCACAGCGTGCCGCTGCAGGAGTACTTCGCCTACCGGCGCTCGAGCAACTTCGCGTGCGTGAAGGTGCTTCCGCGTGAGCACGCGCTGCTGGTCTTCCTGAAGGTCGACCCGTCGGCGGTGGAGCTGGTCGAGGGATGGACCCGGGACGTCCGCGAGATCGGCCACCACGGCACCGGGTCGCTGGAAGTCCGGATCAGGTCCGTGGAGGATCTGGCGCGGGCGCACGAGCTGTTCGAGGCCAGTTACGCCGCATAGCCCCCACGGCCCAGGCCGGCGGCGGACGTCCGTGTCCGCTGCCGGCCTTCGCTGTGCCCGACACGGGGCGGCGCGGGCTGTCGGCGGACGCGGACGAATCCGCTGGGACGACTGGTTCAGCGGGCGGGGCCGGTTCCTGCGTGCCTGGGCAGTCCGGTGATCAGTGCGCGTTCGCGGACCAGGTCGGCGTGGAACTCCGGTGCGTTGGGGTCGAGCGCCTCCATCGCCTCGTCGATGGCAGTCAGGGCTTCTTGCCGTCGGCCGAGGGCTCGCAGAGCGCCGGCGGTGCGCAGCAGCATGACGGGGTCACCGCGGTCGAAGACGGGTCGGGCGGCGAGGCGGAGGATGTGTTCGGCTTGGTCGGGAAGGTCGGTGCCGAGCCAGAGGCCGTGCAGGAGTGCGTGGCAGACCTGAAGGTTGTCGCCGGCCTCCTCCAGGCTGCGCTGGGCTGTGGGTAGCCCTGCCAGGTGGGATTGGCCGAGCAGGGCGAAGGCGTGCAGGGCACGGGTGTAGGGATCCCACTGGTTGCGCTGGGCTTCGGGAGCCTGGTCGAGGATCTTCTGGATGCTGCGGCACCGGAAGTCGTATCGCAGGGCGACCAGTTGGAGGTGGACGAGGGCCCTTGCGTAGGTGCGGTCCGTCCCTGGATGCAGCAGGTGGCTGGTGCCGGTCAGGTAGGTGGTGGCGCTGTTGTGGCGGGTGCGGGCGTACCAGGCAATCTGGTTGCAGAAGGCGGCGCTGGTGGCCCAGCCGGCGTCGGCGAGGCTCAGCCAGCGGGCGGCTTCTGTGGGCCAGGGCTGGCCGGCGTCGATTGTCTGCTCGATCAGGCTTCGGGTGGCTTGGAAGGCGGTGGCGCGCAGGTCGTCGCGGTGCACGGCCGCGGCGAGGGCGGCGTACGAGCCGGGGGTGTCGAGGAGGCTGCGGATCATGATTTGCTGGGCGTGGGGGTGGCTGGCGGCGCGGGCGATCCGTTCGATGGTGTGGATCGGGTCGGTGGGGGTGGTGTCGTGCCTGCTCAGGTCTGCTCCGTTCGTCGGGAATCGGCACCCGGGGCCGAGCTGGTGGGCGGTCAGCGGGTGCGGCGGCTGCGGGCGGTGGCCGGGATGGGTGTGGCGACCGGGGCTGCGGTGGTCGGTCGATTTGCGTTGGCGATGCGGGCGCGTTGGCCGAGGGTGACTGCGGCAGCGGGCCGAGGGCGTCGCGCTTCGATGCGGGCCTGGGTCAGGTTGGGGGCGGGCACCTGGCCGTACAGGCGGGTGGCGGGCAGCGGCTCGACGACCTCGTCGAGTGCCGCGGTGATCAGTGCGGTCGGGGTATGGAGGGTGAAGCGGGCTTCCCATCGGGCTTCGGTGTATCCGCGTGGCCCGCCCCAGATTGCGATTGGGGTTGCCGTCGGGGAGACGTGCAGGCCGTCGTCGACCGGTAGCTGGATGCCTGCGGTGCGGTCGTCGCGGTGCTAGCGGGCGGGGTTGGCGGGATCCTGCTGCCACGGCTGGTCGGCCGCCTCAAGTGCGTAACGAATCGCCTCGTGGCGGGGGTGAGCGCCCCACAGGAGATCGTCGCGGGCCATCGCCGACGGGGAGTTCAGCGCCGCGGTCAGGCGGTGGGCGACGGCCATCACGATCTCGACCGGCGTGCGGGTGCAGAAACGTGCCTGCCAGGCAAGTTCGCCGATGGGCGACTCGTGGACCGCGATGGTCCAGCGAGGCCCGTGCCTCGTCTCGTGGTCGAGTTCGATCTTCGCCGTGAGCTGATCGTGGACGGCGAGGGTGGTCTCGTCGTGCGGCCGGTAGCGCTGCCAGGTGGGGCAGTCCTCGAAGAAGTCGGCAAAGGCCGCGTCGGCGTCGCCTGGTCCGGCCAGGTGGCCCGGAGTGATGGTGACGAGTGTGTCGGGGGTCAGCGCGTGTCCTTTTGGGGATTAGGCCGGGCCGCCATCGGCGGCCGGCACGATGACGAGGTCAGGAAGCAGACGCATCTGCGGCGCGGCTGGGGCGGGTGGCGGTGTGCTCGGCTGGCTTCCTCGCGGTGTCGAGGGGCGGGGGTCAGCGCGTTCGGGGCTTCGCCGGGGAGGCCGTCGCCGAGGTCGCCGTCGGCGGGTTGGTCAGGGCGGCCTGGACGGTGTCGGCGCGTCCGTTGATCCGCACGCGGGACGGGGCCTTGACCTGCGCCGGCGGCGAGTCCGCGAAGACCGCGAGGTACTGGGTGATGGCCTGTCGCATCGGCTCAGGGTGGAGGTGTTCGCTCTTATGGAGCTGGTCGAGGTTGTCCAGCGTCGGGTGCATCTGCCCCGAGGTGCGTGGCGGGATCGTCCGGTGGCTCTCGAAGTCGAAGGTGTTGGAGCCCAGTTCGGACCCGGTGTCATGGCGGACGATCCGGACACGGATACCACTGTAGGTACCGAAGTGTGTTCCGTTCGCCAGCTCGGCGGTGACGATCAGGTCACCGCGGCGGGCGAGCTGCTGGTGCCCGACCGCGACCCCGCCGGGCAGCGGCGCGAGGAGGTTGAAGACGGTGGCGTGATCGACGGCCATACGGCTCCTACTCAAGAGGTTGGGAGGGTGCCCGGCGGCTCGGGGTTCCGGACGGGCGGTGGCAGGCTGACGCCGGGATCAGGGGCGTCGCCTGGCGGAACCTGTGGACTGCCCAGCAGCAGGTGGCCTCGGGTCGAGGCCACCTGTGGGGCTGTGTCCGGTGGTGCGGGTGACGGCGGCGCTACGTCGGGCGGTGTCCTGGTGGACGGCACTGTCCGGACGGGCGTTGACGTGCTGGAGGAGTTCCTCGTCCATCCAGTCGGGGTCGCGGGTCAGCGGGGCCGGGTCGGTGAGCGCTTGGGTGAAGGCGTCGGTCACGACGGATGGGGTGCCGGTCGTGAACAGGGCCTGCCACCAGGGGATGCCGGCGTCCGCCGGTCCGGCTTCGATGGCCAGGTTGCAGCGTCCCATGAGGTCCAGCGGCCCGGCGTTGGGGCGCAGGGTGGCGCGGGCCAGGCCGTCGCTGGATTCGAAGTGCTTGACGCCGTCTGCGTCTTGGTGGTGTGACCAGCCTGCCTGGCGCAGGGCGTTTGTGATGTCGTCGCGTCCGTGCGGCGGCTGGAAGGCGGGGTGGGCGTCGCCGGTCCAGTCCACTTCGCGGGTCTCGTGCCGCAGGGTCTGAACGGTGGCGGCGATCAGCTCGGCGGGTGTGTCCCGGGAGAATCCCGCCATCCACTCGGGCACGGCCAGGGGCTCGCGGGCGGCAGCGATCCGCCAGGAGGCGCCCGGATCGATTTGGTAGTACCCGATGCGGAAGCGGTGGCACGGGCTCCACGCGAAGCCTTGCTGCAGTTCGTAGTTGTAGTCGTGGCCCCAGCTCCATTCCTTGATGAGGTCGAGCACGGCTCCTGGGCCTTCGTATCCGGCCAGGTAGCGGGGGGAGATGTCGATGGGCCGGTCCCTCGCCAGGGGTTCTCCTTGGTCGTCTCTGCGTTCACCGGCCTGCCCGAGCCGGGACGGTGGGGCTGCTCGCGGCGCTGTTGGCCTGGGCGGCCGGTGGTGCGCTGATGACGGGCGTGCTCGCACCGGCAGCCCAGGCGGCGGGTGAGGATGCGCGGGCGGCCTGGGCTCGGTCGGCTACGGGAATGGTGACCGGTGCGGTGGTGAGGTGGGGCAGGCAGGCCGAGTGGAGGTCGGAGCGGTAGCGCTGGACCGGGGCGGTGGTGAGCAGGGGGCGGCTGGCGGCTGTGGTCGAACTCCTCGGCCTGATCTGCAGCATGAGCGGTGCCGACTCGTCTCCTCCGACCGCCACGATGCGGCCGTCCGCCTCCCGGCGGATCGACACCGTGTTCGTCTCTGTCGCGTCGTCAGTTCCGTTCACGGCTGCCTCCCCGCCGCGCGGGTGGGCGCGGCTGCGTGGGACCAGGGGTCGTCGGGCAGGCTGAGGTCGGTGCTGACCGTGGCGGCGCTGCGGCTCTGGGCGGCGATGAACCGTGGCCGATGGCGCGGCTCGCTGCGGATGTCGCTGCGGTGTACGGCCGGGATCTGGGAGGCGCGGCGTATCGCCGGGACCGGCTGGGTCACCTCACCCAGTGCTGCGGTGATCAGAGTCGTCGGTGTAAAGGGGGTGAAGGTGGCCTCCCAACGCGGATGGTCCTCGCTGCGTGGGCCGCCCCAGACGGTGAACATCGGGAACACCCTCGCCTCGGAGGTCCCCTGGACGGCGCGGATCGTGACGCCGGCCGTGCCATCGGAGGAGCTGAACGACGTCTGGTGCTCGGTCGTGGTTCGGTTCCACGAGGTGGCTGCGGCTTCCGCCTCACCTTCGATGGCGATGTCCCTGGACAGCCGCCCCCAAAGCGCCTCGGCCTGCTGCCAGTTCGACGGGTGCGCAAGCGCGTAGGAGAGTCGGCGGGCGACGGCGGTCACCACCTCATGCGGTGTGCGCGCGGAGAACCTGGCACGCCAGGCGAGTTGCCCGACCGGCGACTCGTAGGAGGCGATCGTCCACCTCGGCCCGTCCGTCTCCTCGTGGTTCAGTTCAATCTTGGCGGTCAGCTGCTCGTGGATGGCGACCGTGGTGTCCTGGCCGTGGCTGTAGCGGTTCCAGGACGGGTGCTCGTCAAGGAAGGCGGCGAGGGCGGCCTCCGGGTCACCGGGGCCGGCCAGGTATCCCGGCGAGACGATCATCTCCGGGTCGGCGGTGGCGGGGCGCTGCTGGACGCTCAGGGTTTCTCCTCAGGTGGCTGGTGCGGGTTGGTGGCTCGGGCCGGGGCAGCGGTGGCGCCGGCCCGAGCCGGGGCGGTGGGGTGCAGCTACTGCGCGGCGGCGCCCTGGTGCTCGCTGGTGTCGGCGAGCTGGCGGGCGGTCTTGGCCAGGCGCTGTTCGGCGATATCCCGGTAGTGGGCGGTCATCTCGATCCCCAGGAACGAGCGCCCCTCCAGCAGGGCTGCCACGCCGGTGGACCCGGAGCCCATACAGAAGTCGAGGACGGTGCCGCCGGGCGGAGCGATCTTGACGAGTTCGCGCATCACCTCCACCGGCTTCTGGGTGATGTGCTGCCTCTTCGCCCCGGCCGGCTGGCTGGCGGAGTACAGGCCCGGCAGGTAGACGGGATTACGGTCACCGTCGATCGCGCCCTTGCTGCCCCACAGGATGTACTCGCAGTCCTGGCGGAAGCGGCCCTTCTGCGGCCTGCTCTGGGGCTTGTGCCAGCTGATCGCGCCGCGCCAGATCCAGCCGCCGGCCTGAAGCGCATCGCTCGAGACCGGGAACTGTCGCCAATCCGTGAAGATCAGCGCCATGCCGCCGGGCTTGGTGACCCGGTACGCCTCGGTCATGAGCTGGGTGAGCCAGAAGCCATACGACCTCTGGTCCTTGTTCTCGCCGGGGAAGTCGGCCAGGTCGTTCTTGGAGCCTCCGGTGGTGTACTTCTCGCGCGCGGTACGGCTGGTGCGCTCCTTGGCGGTGGTGCCACCGCTGTTGTACGGCGGGTCCGTGATGACGGCGTCCACCGTCGCGGGGTCGAGTTCGGTCAGGCGGGTCAGGGCATCGCCCTGGTAGGTGCGGAAGGTCAAGTGGGAGTGGTCCTCGGGTAGGGGGCGGGGGTGGCGGTCCGACGGCTCGATGCTCTGCGGCCGGGCTGCGGCGGGGATCGGGGCGCGGCCTGGTCGGACTTCGCGGAGGACGTTAGGGGCGGCGTCGGCCGTTTTCCAAAAAATCGGCGCCATGGGATGGCTTATGTCGATTTTTTGGAAAACGGCCGGTCGCTGCGTAGCTTCTTGCCCGTCGACGCCACCCGGCGCACTGACGGCCTGATCTCCGATTTTTTGGAAAACGGCCGCAGGTCGCCCTACCGTCGTCGCACTGCTGCCGGACCGCGCCCGGCGGGAGGTTCAGGGCCGATTTTTTGGAAAACGGCCGGCCCTCGCCCTAGCGTCTTGGCCAGCAGGAACGACCCACTACTCACCTTCGGGGGCACATCCATGTCCACTTCCGCCTGACCCGTCCTGTCGTCATCCGCCGACCCTGATCGTCCTTCGGCGGTTCGTTCCGCACCCCGTTTCACCCATTACGCGCTGGGCCCCGCCTATTTCCGCAAGGGGCTTATTCGGCCTGCCCGAAAACAGTGCCCACAGTAGAGGAGAGGCGTTATTTCCAACGTCCAGTCGCCGATTTTCGGCCTGTCCGCCGCCCGCCCGCCGACTACGCCACCGATCCCGCCGGGAGGTGTCGTGCTGGGGGTGCGATGAGCGGCAAGGCGGTAGCTGCCGCCGTGGGCGTGGTCGCCCTCGCGCCGGTGGCACTCGCGCTGCCAGTCGTGCTGATGGCCGCGGGCAACGCGCAGGCCACATGCTCGTCATCCACAGGTGTGGGCACGCCTGTGGACAGTTCGGCGGTCGACGCCGAGGTGAAGGCGATCCTGTCCGGGCAGTCAACCGGTTCAACCTCCGTGCAGGGCCTCGACCTTCCCTCCGTGCAAATCCCCAACGCGCAGATCATCGTGCAGAAGGGCGTCGAGCTGCAGATGCCGGCGCGTGGCCAGGTCATCGCTCTGGCGACCGCTTTGCAGGAGAGCGGGCTTCAGAACCTGCCGGGTGGAGACCGGGATTCGGTCGGGCTGTTCCAGCAGCGGCCCTCGCAGGGCTGGGGCACAGCCGCCCAGATCAGCCAACCCGCCTACGCGGCTGGCGCGTTCTATCAGGCGCTGCTCAAGGTGCCGGGCTGGCAGGACCTGCCGGTCGCCGAGGCCGCCCAGGCCGTGCAGGGCTCCGGGTTCCCGGACGCGTATGCGAAGTGGGAGCCGCTGGCGACCGCTCTGCAGCAGGCCCTGGTCAAGACGATGGGCCAAAGCGCGACGCCGTCACCCCAGCCATCCGGTAGCGGGAGCCCGTCACCCCAGCCATCCGGCGGCGGGAGCCCGGCACCCACGAAGCCGGCTCCGGCCGGCGCCTGCGGCTCGGCGCCGGGCGGCACCGACTGGGGCACCATCCCGCCAGGGGTCCTGCCGGCCGGCTACCAGATCCCCACCGATGCTCCACCCGCGGTGCAGAACGCGATCCGCTACGCCCTCGGCCAGCTGGGCACCCCGTACCAGTGGGGCGGTTCCTGCACCGCCGCGCACGGCCCCGACCCGATGGGCCGGTGCGACTGCTCCAGCCTGATGCAGCAGTCGTACGCGGCAGCGGGTGTGACCATCAGCCGCACCACCTACACCCAGGTCAACGATGGCAGCCCGGCCAGCCTCGATGCCCTGCGCCCGGGTGACCTGCTGTTCATGGAGGGCACACCGCAGGCCCCGGAACACGTCGGGATGTACATCGGCGACGGCCTGGTGGTGCACGCCCCGCACACCGGAACCGTGGTCTCCGTCTCGACCCTGGCCTCGTGGCGGCCGAGCGTTCTCGCCGCCCGCCGCATCGTCGCCTGAGCCCCCTTCCCTCCCCACCTCCGCACGCCAACTCTCCCTCCGGCATGCCCTTTTACCTCTAGGAGTGCTCTTTTTGTCCATGATCCTCGCCGACACGGTGCGCCAGCTCGCCTTTGACCCGGGCATCGCTCCGGCCGAAGGCGGCCTTCCCGGCCTGTCCGTGCTGAAGACCGTGGTGTCCAGCGTCAACCTGTTCGCCGTGATCGCCACCGTCGGCGCCCTGTGCGTCTCGGGCGTCGTCTGGGCCTGGGGCCACCACTCGGGCTCGCACGGCGCGGAAGCCAAGGGCAAGCAGGGCGCGATGGTCGCCGCCGGCTGCGCGCTGCTGCTCGGTGCTGCCAACGGCATTGTCGCGTTCTTCAGCGCCATGGGAACGCAGGTGCACTGACCGATGTCTGACTCCCAGTACGGACAGGGCCGTTCGGTTGTCGGCCGACGGCTGCTGATCGGGCTGGGTGTGCTGCTGGCCGTCGCTCTGCTGGCCGGGCTCGGTGCCCGGCTGGCGGGCGGCGGCCACGCCTCCCACCCCGACACCGCCTCCCCCACGCCTACCATCGGCGCCCCTTCCCCGTCGCGTTCGGCGACGGCTACCGCGTCCGCGCCCGCCAGTCCCACTGCGTCCGACGGTGACGTGCCGTCGGTGCCCTCGCCCCCGCACACCAACTCGCCGACCGACTACGCGAAGGCGTTCGCCGCCGCACTGTGGTCCTACGACACCCGGCGCCTAACCCAGGCCCAGGAGGTCAACGGTCTGCGCCTGTGGCTCACGTCGGAGAACCAGTACGCCGACGGCGCCTCCGTCGAGGCGCAGGTGCCGGACCCGGTGCTGTGGAGCCGGATGCGCGACAACGGCCAGTTCGCCACCGCCACCGTCGCCGAGGCCCACCTGCCGTCCGCGTTCCAGACTGCTATCGCGCAGAACCCGGGCGCGCTGACGACCGCGTACATCTACGCGGTCACCGTGACCGGCTCGCAGCAGATCGCCTGGAACGGCGGCGGCAAGGGCGCCGAGGACCGCGCGCTCACCCTCGCGGTGCAGTGCCGGCCCAACGCCGACTGCGCGCTCGCCTCGATCTCCCAGACCGTCTACCCCTGACCAACTCCCCTGTCCTCTCTGTAAGGAGGTGATCCCTCATCGGGTTCTGCGATCTTCCCGGCGCCGGTCTGATCTGCTCGGCGGTGGGCGGCATCGGCGACTCCATCACCAGCTCGATCGGCAACTGGATCGCCAAGAGCTGCGGCGACCTGGCCCAGTCCGCGGTCGACCTAGCCTCGCGTGCGGTGGACACCACCACCGCGATCGACCTGAACGCGGCATGGTTCCGCTCGAACTACGCGGTCGTGCTGGCCATCGCCCTCGTGATGCTGATCATGACGTTCTGCTTTCAACTCGGGCGCGCGGCATGGAGACGCGACGGCCAGGCCCTCGGCCAGGCGGTCACCGGCACGATCAGTGGCCTGTTCTTCTCCTTCACGGCGATCGCGTTCACCGGCGTCGCCGTCACGGTGGTCGATGCCCTGTCCAAGGGCCTGTTCCAGATCGCCAACTCCTCGGTGAACGATGCCGTCCGGCGGATCGTCAAGATCTCCCTTATCCCCTCGCTCGGCGGGCTCGGCTGGGCCATCGCCACGGTGGTCGCGCTCGGCTGCGCGGTGGGCTGCCTCATGTACTGGGGCATGATGGTCCTGCGCAAGGTCACAGTCCTGGTCCTGGTCGTGCTGGCGCCCCTGGCCGGCGCGGGCGGCGGCTGGGAGCCGACCCGCGTCTGGCGTCAGCGCTGGATCGAGGCGACCGCGACCATCGTGTTCAGCAAGCTGGTGATCACGATCATCTTCCTGCTCGGCGTCAGCGCCATCGGCGACACCAAGCCCGCCGACGGCATCGGCGCGCTGTCCGATGTGATCGCCGGCATCGTCATCATGGCCCTCGTCCTGCTCTCGCCGTTCGCGCTCTACCGCTTCGTGCACTGGGCCGGTGACGGCGCCTCGCACGACCTGCACCGCACCACCGCCGCAGGCCTCCAGGTCGCCCAGGGCGCGGCCAAGAAGGCCGCCAGCATGGCCGCGGGCGGCGCGGGTGGCGGAGCTGCCGCCGCCTCGTCCGCCGCCCCGCAGGGCCCCTCCGAGGTCCCCGGCATGAACAACATCGGCGGCGGCCCGAGCAGCAGCGGCAGCGAATCCTCCACTGGTGGCGGCCAGACCACCTTCAAGTACGCCAACGCGGGCCGGTCGGGCCAGGGCGACGGCGGGGTACCGCTGATCACCCGGCCGCCCACCGACGGCGACCGCGGCCAGCCGCTCATCACCCGCGCGGGCACATCCACCGCCACAGGCGGTGCGACCGGCGCGGGCGCAGCTTCCGGAACGGGCACGGCTTCCGTTGCGGCGCCCACGACGGCAGCGGGTACAGCGGGCGGCGCCACACCGGTTTCCACGGGCTCCGGCCCTGCCAGCGCACCGGCCAGCTCCGGCCCCGCGTTCGACCCGGTCATCGCCTCGGCCCCGGCCAAGCCTGCCACCTCTTCCGGCGCTGGACGCTTCATCTACCCCGGCCCCACCAACAGCTCCTCCTGACGGGCCGACGGCACGCGCCCGCCGTCGCGCACCGGCCCATGCGACGGCGGGCGCTGCCACCGCCCTGCCCCACTCCGCCCCCACACGAGAGAACTGAACCGCCCTGACCGACGAGATACCGACCTCCACCAAGTTCCCCTCCCGAAGCCGCCGAGGCGTCCTGCTCGGCCTGACCGCCTCCCAGCTCACGGTCACCGTCATCACCGGCGGCATCCTGCTGGCCACGCTCATGACCAAGGGGATCGTCGGCGCCGTAGAGCTCACCCCTCTGTGGGCGCTGGCAGCTGCGATCGTGGTGATCCGCTACCACGGCCGCTCCGCCGCCGACTGGGCGCCGATCGCGATCCGCTACTGGCTGCGCCGCACCAAGGGCCAGCTGATCTGGCTCGCCCGTCCCTCCACCCGTCCGCGCCGAACGGGCCTGCTTCACCTGCCCGGCACCGCCGCCAGTCTGCGTGCGGTCTCCAGCCCCGACGGCAACATCGGCGCCATCCACGACCCGAAGACCGGTACCCTCACCGCCGTCACCCGCGTCAGCTCCCGCGCGTTCGCCCTGCTCGACCCCGCCACCCAGGCCAACAACGTCCAGGGCTGGGGCCGCACCCTCGCCGCGCTCTCCCGCTCCGGGCACGTCGCCCGCATCCAGGTCCTCGAGCGCACCGTCCCCGACTCCGGTGACTCCCTGCAGCGGTACTGGGCCGAGCACGGCCGACCCGACGCCCACGTCGCAGGCCCGATCTACCAGGACCTGCTCGCCGCCGCCGGACCCGCGGCAGCGCCGCACGAGGCGTACATCGCGATCGCCCTGGACCTCAAGGCGGCCCGTCGCCTGATCAACCAGGCCGGCGGCGGCCTCTCGGGCGCGTTCGCCGTCCTCGCCCAGACCACCTCCAGCCTTGACCAGTCCGCGCGCGGCGCCGGGCTCGTCCCGGGCGGCTGGCTGACCGCCGAGCAGATCGCCGCCACGATCCGCACCGCCTACGACCCCAAGGCCCTCGCCGGCCTCACCCGCTGGTCCGACAGCGGCCACCCGCAGACCGGCACCGCCGCGGCTGGCCCCGTCGTCCTGGTCGAGGCACCCACCCGCCTGCGCACCGACACCGCCCACCACGCGGTCTTCTGGGTCGAGCAGTGGCCGAGAACCGAGACCCATTTCGGGTTCCTGCACCAGGTGATGTTCACCGCCGGGGTGCGCCGCACTCTCTCGCTCACCTACGACCCGCAGACCCTCGAGGCCGCCCTGCGGGATGTGCAGCGGCAGAAGGCCACCATCGTCGCGGACGCCGCCGAACGCGCCCGTAAGGGGCAGGTCGAGTCCGAGGCCGACGGCCAGGAGTACGCCGACGCCAAGGTCCGCGAGCGCCAGCTGATCGCCGGCCATTCGGACGTCGACCTCACCGGCCTGATCGTCGTCTCCGCCGACACCGCCGAGGAACTGCACTCGGTGACCGCCTCCATCGAGACCGCGGCCGTCAACGCCGGCATCGACCTGCGCCTACTCGAACTCCAGCAGGCCGAAGCGTTCACCACCGGTGCGCTGCCGCTGGCCCGGACCCTCTGACCCGAAGGACACCCCTCGTGCACCACCCGCTGTCCTCCCCGCCGGACCTCCTGCGCTTCGCCACCTCCGCCGTGCAGGTCCACCACCACACCAGCATCCCCGATGACCAGGCGACCTCCCGCGTCGAACTCGACGCCCTCCACGCCCACACCACCGCCCTGTACGCGCTGCTGGATTCCCGCACCGATGCCACCCGGCCGATCGCCGAGCGCGCGGGCGACCACCTGCACGCCGCCCGGATCCGCCTGTGGCAGGCCGCCGAGCACCTCCACGACGCCTACCACGCCGCCCCCAGGGCCGACGGCCGGCTGCCCACCCGCGAAGCCTGTGCCCTGCGCCTGCCCGAGGGCGCACCCGAGATGACCATCTGCCAGCGGCACCTGGCCACCTCCGTCCGCGTGCGGCACATCACCACCCCAACCGACCTGCGTGCGTCCTTCACCGGCCTCGTCCGCCACTGACCGCTTACTCCCACCCCGCCAACGACCCCGAGGAGAAAGACCGTTGCGAGCCAGCGCCAGCGCGCTGTACACCCCCGCCAAAGCTGACCGCGCAGCCCGGCGCCAGGCCAGGCAGGACCTCGCCGCCGCCCGCCGCCAGGCCCGCGACGCCGGACGCCCCGTCCGCAAGCGCGACGCTGCGGAGAGCGACCTCGGCATCCGCCCCGTCTACCCGGCCTCCGGCCGCCCCGGCCCGGCCTCCCTGCGGGGCGGGAAGCTCAAGCTCCCCCGGCACCGCATGACCACCGCCGTCGCCGCCTGTGCCTACCCCTTCCTCGCCGAGGGCGGACTCGGCTCGGAGGGCGTCTACATCGGCCGGGACGTCCACGCCGAAGCGAGCTTCGTCTTCGACCCCTTCGCTCTGTACGGCAAGATCGAAGGCTTCACGAACCCGAACATTTTGCTCGCGGGCGTGATCGGCATGGGCAAGTCCGCCCTCGCCAAGTCCCTCGCGGTGCGGTCCATCGCCTTCGGCTACAGGATCTACGTGCCCTGCGACCCGAAGGGCGAATGGACCTCCGTCGCCCAGGAATTGGGCGGACGGACGATCGCGCTCGGCCCCGGCATGCCCGGAAAGCTCAACCCGCTGGACGCCCCCACAGCCCCGCCGGGCGCGGACCCGCAGGCATGGCAGCTGGAGATCCGCAAGCGCCGCCTCCTACTCCTGGCCTCGCTCGCCCGCACCGTACTCAGCCGCGATCTCGCGCCGATGGAGCACACCGCCCTCGACATCGCACTCGACACCGTCGTCGCCGAGGCCCACGCGGCCAGCCGCACCCCGCTCCTCGGGGACATCGCCTCCCTGCTCGGCGACCCGCAGCGTCTCAACGACGCCCACGGCGACCCCTCACGTCGACTCGGTGCCGCCGCCGAGGACCTCGCCCACGCGCTGCGCCGTCTGGTCGCCGGCGACCTCGCCGGAATGTTCGACGCCCCCTCCACCGTCCAGTTCGATCCGTCGTCACCGATGCTGACCATCGACCTCTCGCGGCTGGGCAGTTCGGGCGACGACACCGGACTGGTGCTCGCCATGACCTGCGCGTCCGCGTGGATGGAGGCTGCCCTCGCCGACCCTGGCTCCGGTCGGCGCTGGGTGATCTACGACGAGGCGTGGCGCGTCCTGCGGCACCTGCCGCTGCTGGAGCGCATGCAGTCCAACTGGAAGCTCTCCCGCGGCCTGGGCATCGCCAACATGCTCGTCATCCACCGCCTGTCCGACCTGCTCTCGGCCGGCGATGCCGGATCCCGTGGCCGGGCGCTCGCCGAGGGCCTGCTGACCGACTGCTCCACCCGCATCATCTACCGGCAGGAAGCCGACCAACTCGCCGCCACCGCCGGACTTCTCGGCCTCACCGGCGTCGAGACCGAGGCGATCTCCAACCTCAACAAGGGCCGCGGCCTGTGGAAGGTCGCCGGAAGATCATTCATCGTTCAGCACCTGCTCCACCCGGCCGAACGCATGCTCTACGACACCGACGCCCGGATGCATTCCTGACCAGCCCGCACCCACCGGCCCCAAGCCAGTGGGTCCACCGTACCGCTCCGCCTCTGCGGAGAAGTCCCGTTCCGAACTCTAGGAGAAGACATAGAGCTTCACCCCACCGCCGCGCTCTTCCCCATGCTCGACGAGGACGAGCTGAAGGCCCTCGCCGACGACATCAAGAAGATCGGCCAGCTCCAGCCCATCGTCCTGGACAACACTGGCCGCCTCCTGGATGGCCGAAACCGCCTCAAGGCGTGTGAACTCATCGGTGCCGAGCCGGTGTTCATGACCTATGAGGGCAACGACCCGGGCGGCTACGCCCTCTCGGTCAACCTTCACCGCCGCAATCTGACCAAGGGCCAGGTCGCCATGATCGCGGCCAAGGCCAGTTCAGACTCTGAACAGCAGGGACGTTCAGGGCCTGAACAGTCCGCTCGTTCAGTCGCAGAACAGGCCGGCGTCTCACTTGGCCGGATCGGGCAGGCGTCCACCGTCATCCGCCACGCCTCCCATCTCGTGGACTCGGTCATCAGCGGCTCGGTCAGCCTGGACGACGCATACAAGGAGGCCCGGGAGCTGAAGAGCAAGGCTGAGTCCTTCGAGGGCCAGCTTGCTCGCCTTCGCGCCGAGGACCCGGACCTGGCTGACCGCGTGGTCGAGGGCGAGCTGTCCCTGCCCGGTGCCTGGGCCGAGCGCAAGGCCCGCCAGCAGGAGCAGGTGCGCCAGCGCCGGACCGCCACCCAGTTCCTCTGCGAGGTCGTACCGCCGCTCGCCCAGGCCCGCGGCACCGACATGTTCGAGAAGTTCGACCCGCAGCTCGTACTGCCCGGCCACGACATCACCCGCGAAATCATCGACCAGGCGATGACGGCGCTGACCGAGATGGCCCAGGTGTGGCGGGAGCGTGATCTGCCGTGACCGACCTGTACGAGGCCGCCCTTGACCGGCTCGTCCAGGACGCCTTCCGCAGCGCCAGAAACGAAGCCGGTCGTTTCCGCCCCAAGGACGTCGAAGCCGTACTGGCCGGGATCTTCTCGGACCCGAACCTGGAGGAGGGCGTGCGCGCCGCTGCGGGCCGCAGGCTCGCCAAGGGCCTGGTCCGCAGCGAAGGTGAGAAGCGCAACCCCAGGCGTCGAAAGCGCGGCAAGCGCAGCACCATGTACGCCCCGGACGACTACCTGCGGCTCGGCGGCGAATGGGTCGAAATGCGCGACGCGACCGATACCGATCTCGCGCAGTGGGCCCGCAACTCCGCCACCAATGCATCCCGGGTGGTTGCCGCGGATGCCGAGACCCAGGACTACGCGGCCGACCGCATCGACGCCTACCGCGCCCACCCCGGGCTCTTCCGCAACCTCGACGAGCTCGAACGCGGCCTTTATGGCTGGAGCGAGCAGCCCGACCTGTTCACAGACCACGAACCCGACCGGGATTGACCAACTCCGTGCCGGCCTTGTCCGAGGCCGGCACCCCCGTCGCCGCTGAACCGCCGGCCGACGGAAGCAGAGACCTCCCCCGGCCGGTCACTGCCGCTCACCGTTCCGTCCAACCTCTCTCTGCTCGACCACACCTGCCCGGAGTCAGCTCATCGCCCACGTGACCATCGCCCACCTGCCCGACCACGACACGATCGCCGTAGAACCGCCCGACCGGCTCAGCACCCAATGGCTTGAGCAAGCGGGGCTCGTCCGAGACGACGACACGGGCTTGTACCGGTTCCGCCGCGACACGGACAGCGCCACCTCGAGCCGCCAACTCAGCAACGCTCGACGACTCCTGGCCGTGGCTGGCTACGGCGTCACCCGGGTCTACAGCGAGGCCGAGCAGCGGGAGAGCAGGCAGATGCACCGGCCGTGGGCGACGCCCGGTCCGCCGAGGACCTCCGGCGGCCAGACAGCGTGGGTGCACTTGGTCAGTGACGACGTTGCCAACGGTCACCTGGTCGTCCATGCCGACCATCAGGGCAGCGAGGGTGAGATCGAGCTCCTGGTCAGCTATCCGGCCACCGGTGAGGCCGCAACGTTCTACTCCGAAGGCGGAGGCGTTTATGGCGCCAGTCGGCACCCCGACCTGGCGAGCGCCCGGGCCGAGTGGGAGTCGTTCGGGTACGCGAGCGCGCCGCCCGTCCCCGGTAGCCCCCGCCGGGCTGCAGCCCGCAGCGTCTCCGCCCGCATCACCCAGGCGCCAGCCGCCGCCGAGTTGGCAGCAGCCGTACTCCCTGCGGGGGCTCGGTCGGCCGTTCACCCGCGGGCGCCGTTCTGACCAGCCCTCCAGGCAGCAGCCGCGCCCACCTCCCCGCTGTGGGCAGCTTCCCTGGCGTCACAGAAGGACCGTATGTCAGCAGATCTGATCCCTTACGCGCGCTCCCTCGCCTACGCCGACACGAGCGACGAGGGAGGGCCCGGCCGCGAGTGGATGTTCGGTGTGCCATACGGGTGTGACCACGGCTACTGCGTGCCGTGGTGCATGCACTGCTGCGGCGCCATGGTGGACCCCTGCTCGCCCGGCGCGACCGCACCGTACCTCGACCTCCATGACGGCGAGCCCGAACCGCCCTGCGCGGACGGCCACCAGCACACTCCGGTCTACATCTGTACCCCGTTCGACGACTGGCACGAGACCCCGTGCATCGACCTCGACCTCGCCAACCGGGATGCGGCACGCCGAGGCGAGCCGCCGATCGGCCCGTTCGACTTCGATCGGCTCTACGACGTCGACCTAACCTGGCAGCACCTGCCGGCCCGAGTGTCCGGCACCGTAGGCCCGACCGAGCAGGAGGCCCAGCGGTACCGGGAGATCAACGGCACGATCAGCGCGCGTAGGCCGCTGTCGGGCCAGGCGGCGCACCGCCTGCTTCACGAACTTGCCGGCCGGCCGCAGGAGCAGCTGCCCGTCTACGAGCTGTACCGGGCGGCGTCGCTGCGCTGGCATCCCGACCGCGACGGCGGCGACGCCGAGGTGTTCCAGCTCCTGGCTGCGGCCTATCGCACCGCTCGGCTCTTCCCTCAACAGCCGACCCCTGCCTCCGCACCGTCAGCCCCGCCTCACGCCGCTTCCGCCGGCGCACGTCGCTCGCGTTGAGCTGCGGGCCGCTCGCCAGACAAGCCCCGCCTTCCTTCGTTCCGTCACTCCCACCCGTTCTGGAGGACTTGTGTCCATCGCTCTCACCCGCCTCGATAGCCGTCTCGAGGCTGCCCTCGGCGACAGCATCTCCGGCCTGTACGCCAGTGAGGCCCGCGCGGATGCCGCCACCGCCCGGCTGATCCGGGCCCACCGCGACCTGGTGGCAGCCGAGACCACCGTCGCGTTTCAGCGGGTCCGCCTGATCAACGCGGCCGACCGCAAGCGGCGCGTCGACGACGCGGTGCTCGACGAGCTCGACGCCCAGCTGGAGCGGCTGGAGGAGGCCGCCGAGCAGCGCGACGAGCTGGAGGCCGAACTCACCAAGCTGATCAAGGCCCGCGAGGACGCCGCCGCGCGGGCCGCAGTGCGCAGTGCGGTCGCCCGCTCGGTCGCCGACGCCGAGCGCTACCGGGTCGGCCTGGTGGTCAGCGCCCTGCCGGCCCAGAGCCCCGCTCTGTCCGGCCGCCGCCGCTGAGCCACCCGGCCCGCTGCCCCTGTCCCGGCCTTTCCCCTTCACACCGATCTCATGGGAGTTCTGTGGCCACCCCTATCGCCCTGACCCGCTTCGATGACCGACTCGCCCACCTCTACGGCAGCGTGGACGCCCTGTGGGCACTCGAAGACCAGCCCGACACCACGGACCAGACCCGCGATCTGATCAAGGCGCACCGCGCGCTCGCCTCCGCCGAGACCGGCTGCAAGCTCTACCGCGCCCGGCTTCACGACATGACCGACGGGCGCTGGCGGGTGGATGAGCACCTGCTCGTCGAACTCGACCGGGTGGTCGCCGCGTTGGAGGACGAGGCCGACAAGCGCGACCGCCTGGAGCGCGACCTCGTCAAGCTCCTGCTGCCGCTGGAGGCAGACCCGCCGCGGCTGGGCCTGGCCTGCGCGCGTCAGGCCGCGGCCTCGTTCTCCTCCCAGGTCGTGCCGTCACGGGAGAACAGCGGCGCCCTGGAGCTGGCCATGTTCTCTCCGGCCCAGGCGCAGCTGGCCGCCCCGCAGGCCATCACCGGCACGGGAGTGCGGCGGTGAGCGGCGCCATCGCGTTCGGCTACCTCTTCGACGACGGTGAGATCGCCGTTCCCGTCGGTCGGTTGAGTCCGCGTGCCGGTGAAGTCCTCTATCGGCACGGGTTCTGGCGCCGTACCGAGCAGGGCAGTTGGGGCCTGGGTCGGCGGCTGGAGGCGGATGCGCAGATCGAGCGGGCCGCCGAGGCGATCAGGGCGCTGGGCACTGCCGGGTTCGAGGTCCGAAACTGGCACGATCCGTCCCAGGGCGGAGCGGAGCTGATCCGCCACTATGCCTGGCTGCTGGACACCGGTGTCTTCCCCGACGCCGCAGCTCACACGGCCGCCGCCCGCACGTGGGCCATCCACGCGCTGGATGCCCCGGGGCTGAGCACGCCCACGCGACGCGCCATCGAGGAAGTCACTCAGGGACTGCTCGCTGTGGAGGCCCGGCACAGCTTCGGGGACGGCGTCGACTGGTGGCTGGCCCGACGCACGGACGAGCACGACGTCTACGTGATCCTTCGCCACGACGCGGCCACCGGCGACCTCGGCATCACCGACGAGTACGCCAGCTGGTACGCCGGACAGGCCCGCCGTGACTACCGGGTCAACTTCCTGCGCGACACCACCGTGCCGGCCAGCCCCGGCGCCCGCGCCCAAGCCGCCTGCGTCCCGCGCGCCGCGCGGATGAGTGCAGCTCCGTCCACCGCACCGGCCGCCCCCACCCGTATCCCGCCACCCACCTCGTCCGCCCGCCGATGACCAACGCAGAACAGGACCCCACCGTGACACCTGAACCCGCCAGCTCCACCGTGATGCCCGTAGGCGACGCGACCGAGTGGCTGCACACCGCCGTCCGCAACGGCGGCGCCCTGGACCAGATCAGCCACATGATCGACGAGATCGCCCTCCGGTGTGCCCCGTCGCTGCCCACCCAGACGCGAGACACGGCGATGAACGCGCTCATGGAGGCGCACTTCGACGTCAACCGCCTGCAGGTCCGCCTCGGCGATCTGCGCAGGGCCCTGACCGCGGCGCCTACCGATCCGCCCCAGATGGGCCAACTGGCCGTCACCAATCGGGCGGGGGCCGCCCGCGCGGGCACGACGCTCCAGGGCTCCGGCCCCCTTCCCCCCGCTCCTGCCACCGGACCCGCGCTGGCACCTGCAGCCGGCGTACTTCCCCGCCGTTGACCTCGTCTCTTCCACCGCTCTTTCTGAGGAGTACCGCATCCCCGCCGAGCCCCACTTCGCCGTCACTCGCCACCCCGAATACGGCATCGTCGCCACGCCGATCGCCGACGACCCGGCAGCCCGCCGCCTGCTGGCCGACTTCGGGTTCCGCCAGCTCCCGGACCGCTCGGACATGGTCCTTGACCAGGCCGACCAGAACCTGTTCCTTCAGGCCCGTCAGGCCGTCGCCGCGCTGCGCCGCCGCAGCGTGAAGGTGTCCGCCGACCCAGCCTTCGACTACACGGCCGCCGCTCAGCCCACCGCGCCGAGTCCCTCGGCGCTGGCCGCCGGGCCCGACGCCGTCGTCGTCACCGCCGCCCCCGCGCAGCACCGCCACGACGTCGCCATCGGCCTCCACCCCAGGCTCGGCATCGTCGCCACCGTCCCCACCGAGCTGCCGTTCGCCGTCAGCATGCTGCACAAGGCCGGCTTCACCCATGCCGAAGGCGGCATGTACACCCTCGAGCGGGGGCCGCAGTCCGGCGCCCGCGCCACCGACGCGGTGCGCGAGATGCGCCGCAACGGACTTCGCGTCGCCTCCGACCTGCGATTCGAGCCGCTCACCGAGCCGTACCGGTCGACCGATCCGTTCGCCACGAAGCTGATCGCCGCGCTCGACCGCACCCCTGCCGCGCCCGAGGCCACCCCCGGCGAGGGTCAGGCGCTGGATCCGTTCGAAACCCGGCTGTTCCCCGTGGCCGAGCGGAGCGCCGATCCGCGCGCCGTTCCGAAGGCCGAGCCGGACCAGGCGCTGGACCCGTTCGGCACCCGGCTCATCCCCGCCGCCCAGCGCGAGGTGCGGCCCGCCGTCGACCAGCCCACCCTGGCCGAGCAGCGCGCCGATGCCCTGGTCCACGACCGGCTGGCGATGATGACCGAGGTCAGCGCCCGGCTGCGGGGCATCGACCGGCAGCTGCGCACCGACCCTGCCGCCATCGACCCCACGCGCGTTGAGGCGGTCATCTCCCAGGCGGAGACCACGCTCAGCATGAGCGGCATGGAACTGGCCGGCGTCGCCGCCCGTGCCCCGCGCCCCACCGCCGCGCCCGCCAGCCCCAGGGCACGTGCAGCCCTCGCGCGCAGCAGCCGGGTGCAGACCACCGCCACCCTCGGCGCCACTGACGCCGCGGCCACGGCCGCCCGCCCGCAGGCCGTCGACCCTCGCAAGGCATACGCCAACTACCGCTGAAAGTACGGAGGTTAACCCTTCTCATGGCAGTGAAGAAGAACTGGTCCGTCACGCACTCGTGTGGACACGAACTCGATCATGATCTTTCCGACCGTCCGGCCGACAAGCGTGCCGGCTTCGCCCGCTGGCTCTCCGGCCGTGCGTGCCGCGACTGCTGGCTCGCCGAGCGGTCCGGCGACGAGGCCGAGCGGTCCGCATGGCTCAAGAACAAGCGGGCGAAGGAGCAGCAGGCCGCCCGCGAGTGGGCCGAGCAGTACCGGATGCCGCCGCTGGACGGGCCCGAGAAGGCAGTGCCGTGGGGCGAGCGGTGCCGCCACCAGCTCGTGACCGGCGCCTACCTCGCCCTGGTCGCCGAGGGTGACCTCGACGAGGACGCCTGGCAGCCGATCGAGGACCAGGCCCGCGCCGTCGACCGGGCCTCCTGGTGGATCGACCAGCGCGAAGCCGCCCCGCAGGATCTGCCCGAGCTGCTCGCCGCCGCCACCGACACCGATGCCCGCACCAGCGAAAACCCCTACTAGGAGCACGACTTGACCAACGTCACCGGCAACGACGCGCCCGACGCCATCGCCCGCCTTGCCGCCCAGATCACCCCGGACACCCCTGCCCGGGACATCGACCGCATCCTCGACGGCCTCACTGTCGAAGACGGCGTCTTCGACCAGCTGCTCGACCTGCTGTGCGCGGTCGCGGTCAACACCCGCCGCCGGCCGCCGGCCTGGCACCAGGCGCAGCAGGCCATCGACCGCCTGTGGGAGCTGCGGTACGCGGTCGGCGACGCAGCCATCGCCGTCGGCCAGCTGAACGCCTGAGCCGGGAAGTCCATGACTACTCTGCCTGCCGTCGCCATCAGCCGCCTCTCGGTCTCCGGCGTCGTCGCGGACGGCGGAGACCCTCTGTCGCGCCAACTCCTGAAGCATCTCGGCTGGATCGAGACCGGCTCCGGCCACGAGCCCTGGTACCACACGGCCCTCGACATGAGCCGCGCGTGGCAGAACGCCGAAGCCACCAAGGCCGCCGTTCTCCTGACGGCGGCCGGCTACCCGGTCCAGCTCGATCCCAGCCTCGGCACCCCGCCCGACCAGCCGGCCTTCGTCCCCTCCCCGGCACCGGAGGAGGCCGACCCGGCGCTCGGTGTGCTCTCGCTCATCGACCGGCTCAAGGGCACCGACTCCCCGCAGGATGCGGCCGAGATCGCCGCCACCGCTTTCACCCCGGACACCGGCGTCCTCGCCCGCCTCCAGGAGCTGGTCGAAGCCGGAGCCGAGTGGGTCCGCGACCACGGCCCCGAGGACACAGACGACCTCCACGACGTCCTCGACGACGCATCAGCGGTGCTCTACGACCTCACCCTCGGCCTCGCCACCGTCCCCGAGGACTTCCGGACACTGCCCACCGATCACTCGCCCATGCCCGCGCGCGCCACCGCCGCCCGCCTCACCTCCCCCGCCATGCCGACCACCCACACCCACGACGTGCCGTCCACCGCCACGCGGACTGCGACCGCGCCGGACGAACCCCGCAGGCGCGCCAGGTGACCGGTACAGGTCCGTGGCCCCAACCCGTCATGAGGATCCGTGCCACACACCGCGCCCTACCCAGTCGCCCCCGGCCTCCCCGGCTACCTGTCACCCCAGTTGGCCGAAGACGAGCGCCTCTTCCTGTTCACCGTTGACGGCTCGGACTACGGCCCCTACCCCGGCCTCATCACCCCACGAGGCATCGGCCCGTACTGCTCGCCCGCGTTCACCCGCAGCACCGCTCGGCAGATCGTCCGCGACCTGCACGCCGATGCCGGCGGCATGACCGCAGCGTGGCATGGCGTCGACCTGGTCTTCTCCTGGTCAGCCGACTACGACGGAGACGGCGGGCAGGAAACCGTCGAGCCCGACCACCGTGGGCTGTACCGCATCGGTGGCCACTGGCCCTGGGATCACACCACGCCGGCTACCGACGCCACGAACGCCCCGCTCAGTGAGCTGCCGCAGCCGCCCCATCATGCCGCCACCTGCGGGGACGGCGATCTCGCCACGGCGGAACTTCGGCGGATGCGCGCGGCGATTCCCAGCCCACGCGTCGTAAGCGGCCAACCTCCCGCCACCAGCCGCGGCGGGAGCGGTCACCCAGCGCTTGGGGCCACCGGCCATGCCGCTGCAACCGCTGCCCGACTCCGAGCGCGAGCCCGCTGATCGGAGGCAGCCTGTGATCGCATCCATCACCCGGTACGCGAGCACCCGCGACCTGCTGTCCGCGGCCCACGTCCACGCTCTCACCCGCGCCGGCCGCCACCGGCCCCATGCCATCGCGGCCTGGAGACCCGGCGTGGACCTACCCGCACCCGGCAGCGCCGACATGGACCGGCTGGTCGATGAACTGAACGAGCCACTCATCCAGTTCGCCGCCGACACCGGCTCCCGGCCCGGACGGAGCCGGCAAGTATGGCAGTGCGCCCTGCGAACCCATCCCGACAGCGCCCCGCTCAGCGACCAGGCTTGGGCGAATGCGGCACGCCGGGTGCTGGCCGCCGCCGGGATCGCACCGCCGGGGGACGAAGCGGCGTGCCGGTGGATCGCGCTGCGGATCGACGACCACGAGGCGCGCATCGTCGCCCCGCTCATGCGCCAGGACGGCCGGACACCCCGCACCCACCAGGACATCTCGCGGGTCACGGCCGTCTGCCAGCTCATCGAGCTGGAGACCACCGGCTCCCGGCGGCACACCGCCGCCCTCACCCGGAACATCCCCACGGTCATCTCCGCCCAAGGGCCGGCCACCGCGCCAGCCGACCACTTCGCTCCAGGCCGTCTCGCGGCCCCGTCCCGATGAGGAACCCCCTGATACCCGACCCCTCCGACAGGCACCCCTACTACCAGGCCAGTGAATACGTCGGCCAGGCAGGCAAGGCCCTGCACGACCTCCAGCGAGCCTTGAAGGACGTCGACGACCCGCACCATGTCGCCGAGCTCATGCGGGAACTCTTCCTCGCTGGCGGACCCGTTCCACGCCTGGCCGACCTCGTACGTGATGTGGCCGTCTGGGCCCACCAGGAGGGACTCACCAAGAACGACCTCCACGCCTCACTGCTCGATGACTCCACCACCCTCAGCCGCCTCGCCTGGCGCCTGTCCGAGGCCGGCGACCAGATCGACCACCAGGTCGAGGAGCTCTCCGCCGGTCAGGTCCGCTCCCAGGCCGCGCTCGCCCGCTCCTCGCTCTCCACGCTGGCCGCCGACGCCTACGTCCTGCAGGGCAACGGCGCCACCATCCCCACCGCCCCGGCGGCATCCCGCACTCGCTGACCCCGCACACCGACAGGAACCCGCCGTGACCGACCACCAGCCCTCGGACCACGTCCTGGTCTCACCGCGCTACCTGGCCGGGCAGGGCGACCCCGGAACCGTCCTGCGCCCACTCGTCCACGTGCACGAGTTCCAGCACCAGCAGGACGACGTCCGTCTCACCGCCACCAGCCAGTGCGGCCAGGTCCAGGTCGCCTTCGAGCCGAACATGCCCTACCTGTGGCGGGTGAGCGTGCGCCGCGACCCAGCGGAAGAGAGGCCGCACTGGCAGGCCCACTTCAGTCTGTACACGCCGGCCGAACTCATCGCCGCTCTCACCCAGGCGCTGGCGGCCGACCTCTACACCCGCCGTGCGGACCTGACCATCGAGCGCACTGCCTCACCCACCACCGCCTGGCGTCCCCTTGCGAAGGCCAGCTGGCACCTCTCCGAAGCCGACGACACCACCACGCTGGTCTCCCCCGAACGCAGGCTGGCCTTCCGCCACTCCTTCACCCCACCTGGTCAGAAGACCAGCCCCGGCTGCGACAGCGACGTCTGGGACGCGGAGTGCGACTTCGGGATGTACATGTCCGAGCGGTGGCGAGGCCGATTCTCTCAGAACACCCCCATGCGCTACCTGCACCTGTTCACCGCCAACCTGGCCAGCCCCACCCCGGTGCCCCGCGCCCGCGCGGAACTCCCCGCCGCGAGCCTGCCCCTGGTCACCCTGCGCCCGGCCAACCCACGCTCGGGCATGCGCCCGTTCAGCGCCGTCGAACTGGCCGGCGCCATGTTCAACCCACGCCACCCCACCCACGGCAACCTGTCCCACCACTGACCTGGCCAAGGAGGCCCACCCCATCGCCACCCCGAACGCCGCAGAACGGCCGCCCAGCCCTCGGAGCCGCCCTTGAACACGCCCGATCATGGCGCGGCAGCCGTTCTCCGTAGTCTGGCCCGCCAACTCGACGCGGAGAGAGCCAAGGTCCCGGTCGTCGGCCACCTCTACCTCGCGCCGGACACCACGGTGGTCGCCACCCAGATCGCCGACCTGGCCGCCATCACCGTCTCGTTCGGCGCCGAACTGGTCGTTCTGGCCAACGAGCCGAGCGACCAGAGCAGGCAGGCCAGCAGCGAACTCGCGTGCGCTGCAACCTCGATCGGTGAGGCCATCGCCGCACTGGGCCGCGTCGAGGTCCAGCTCCTCTTCCTCGAGGAAAACCCCCCGCACAAGGCGGCCCCCGAGGCCAATGCGGTGATCAAGACCCAGCTCCACGAGGCCCGTGCCCAGCTCGGGCATGCCGCCGAACAGCTCGGCCGACGCGCACAATCCCTCACTGCACCACGCGTCAGCGCCGCGCGCAGCCGCACCAGCACGCCCCTCGCCGAGGGCCAGCCCAGCACGAACCCACCCGCCACCGGGTCCGAGCGCACCACGCCTTCACCACGCCGCCACTGACCACGGCGCCCGCCGGCTGACCACCCGCCGGCCCAGGGCCCCGATAGTCCCGGGCCTTTGCCCGACGCGATCGCCGCCCTGGTCTTCCGCCCACCTCCGGGCCCCTGCCGCGCCCTTCCGCGCCCGGCAGACGAACCCCCTCCCCAGCAAGGACGCTTCCTCCTGCCTCCCGCCTCCACCCCCAAAGCCCCCTCATCCACCCCCGGCACCGACGCCCTCCTGTACGCGCTGATCGGCGCCGGCACCGCCCTCGCCGTCTACGGCTCCCTCGCCTGGGCCTGCGGCAACACCGCCAACATCCTGACCCAGCACGGCACCTGGGGCCCGTACCAGCCGGTCACCGCCGCCCTGTACCCCGAGCGGCTGTGGCCCCACCTCCACCAGCCGCTGCTGCTGATCGTCGCCCGCATCATCCCCGCGCTGATCGCCATCGCGGCCACCGCCATCGGCCTCAACCTGTGGTTCAAGCGCCGCAAGACCACCACGGGCCTGGCCACCACGCGCGACCTCACCACGATGCTGCCCAAGGAAATCACCGCCAAGGCACGGGACTTGCGCCCGAGCCTGGCAAGCGCCAGGAACATCGCCCCGGACGACACCGGCATCCTGCTCGGCAGTCTCGGCGAGAACGGCCCTGAGGTCCGCTCCAACTGGGAAGACGTCATGATCGCGATCATGGCGCCCCGGTCGGGCAAGACCACGTCCATGGCCGTGCCGGCCATCCTGCGCGCCCCCGGCCCGATCCTGCTCACCTCCAACAAGGCCGCCCGCGATGCCTACACCGCCTGCCTGGAGGCGCGCTCCGAGGCCGGCCAGGTGTGGACCATGGACCCCCAGCAGATCGCCCACACCCCACAGGGCATGTGGTGGGACATCCTCGCCGACGCCAAAGACCTGCCTGGCGCACGCCGGCTGGCCGGGCATTTCGTCGCCGCGGCCGTGGACGAATCCTCCCAGGGCGATTTCTGGAGCACCGCCGCCCAGAACACCCTGTGCGCGCTCTTCCTGGCCGCAGGCATCGACCGCCGGCCGATCACCGACGTTCTCGCCTGGCTCGCCCAGCCCGCCGACCGCAGCCCGATCGACATCCTCAAGGCCCACGACCTGACGGCAGTCGCGAACCAGCTGCAAGGCACGGTCAGCGGCGCCGTGGAGACCCGCGACGGCATTTACGAGACCGCCCGCCAGTACGCGGCCTGCCTGCTGGACCCGCGGATCTCCGCCTGGGTCACCCCGCAGCCCCACCTGCCCGAGTTCAAGCCGAGCGAATTCGTCGTCCGCAAGGACAGCCTCTTCCTGCTGTCCAAGGACGGCGGCGGCAGCGCCTCGGCGCTGATCGCCGCAGCGGCCGATTCCGTGATGCGTACCGCCGTCATCCAGGCCGAGCGCGACGGCGGCCGGCTCGACCCGCCCCTGCTCGCCGTTCTCGACGAGGCGGCAAATGTGTGCAAAATCGGCGACCTACCCGACCTGTATTCCCACCTGGGAAGCCGTGGCGTCATCCCGATCACCATTCTCCAGAGCTACAGGCAGGGCCAGAAAGTCTGGGGCGAAGCGGGCATGGACGCCATGTGGAGCGCAGCCACCGTGAAACTCGTCGGCTCCGGCATCGACGACGCAGATTTCGCCGACAAACTCTCCCGCCTGGTCGGCGACCACGACGTCGAAACCGTCTCCCACTCCACCTCCGAGTCGGGTCGCTCCACCTCAACCAGCATGCGGCAGGAGCGGATCCTGCCGCCCGACCAGATCCGAGCCCTCAAGAAGGGAACCGCCCTGCTCTTCGCAACCGGAATCAAGCCCGCGCTTCTCCAGCTCCGCCCCTGGTACAAGGAACCGGGCGCCGGAAAGATCGGATCGGCTTCCGCCCGGCAGACCGCCCTCATTACCGAGCGCGCGCTCGCCAAGGCCGGTGAGGCCGTATGACGACCAATTCCGCACCGGCCCTGCGGACCCTGAGTCTAGGCGCCGGTGTCCAAAGCACAACCCTGCTTCTGCTGTCCGCGCTCGGCGAGCTTCCGAAACTCGACTACGCCGTATTCGCGGACACCGGATGGGAGCCTGCAAAGGTCTATGAACATTTGGACCGAGTGGAGCACGAGATAGCCCGACCCGCAGGCATACCGATTCTCCGGGTGTCCTCCGGGAACATCCGCAACGACGCCCTCGACCCCGCCCACCGGTTCGCCTCCATGCCGCTCTACATTCTCAACCGGGACGGGACTCCAGGCATGACGCGACGCCAATGTACTGCCGAGTATAAAATCAAGCCCATTAAGCGCCAGGTGCGCGAGCTTCTCGGCTACCCGCACCCGGTCCGCGTGCCGCGCGACGTGTTCGCCGAGCAGTGGATCGGCATTTCCACGGATGAATTCCACCGGGCGCGGGACGCCGATGTCAAGTACACCCGCAACCGCTTCCCGCTGATCGAACTGGGGCTCTCGCGCGGGGACTGTCTCGGGCTCCTCGCCGAACACGGACTGGAATCCACGCCGAAGTCGAGTTGTCTTGGCTGCCCATTTCATGGAAATGCACAGTGGAGGGCAATTCGGGATGAATCCCCTGGCGAGTGGGCGGACGTGGTCGAGTTCGACGCCGCGATCCGGGCAGGCAACGCCAGAGCAACCGCCGAGGGCCGCGAACTGCTCGGCCAGGCGTACCTGCACCGCTCCCGCGTCCCCCTCTCCCAGGCGCCGATCGATCATCTGACCCGCCGTGAGCTGCTCGACCTGCAGGAGCGCCTGGCCTTCGACACTGAGGAGTTCGGGTCGGCCGACGGCTGCTCCCCGTATGCCTGCCGCTCCGGCGACCCCGTCTCCTGATCCGTTCCTCGTCAACTGGCCATGGAGGATGTCCTGTTCGGCAACCCCGACTTCGAGCTGTACGACAACGTCGGCCGCACCACCGAGCAGATCCAAGCCCACCGGTGGGGTCATGAGACCGACTATGACCTGCTGCGCTGGGGCCTGCAGGACGCGCTGCGCCACGCCGGGCGCCGGGAGGCGCCGCCGGACTCCGGGGCCGCGATCACCACATGGAGCGATCTGCTCTCCGGTGCCACCACGGTCCTGGAGGCCGCCGCGGTGCTGGATCACGTCAACGACGGAGTGGACGGTGCACTGCCCCACCTCCACCAGTTCCTTGAACAGGCGGCCGAACACTTCCACCAGCGCGGCGATGGTGAGCGGGCCGATGAGTTCGACCGTCACGCCTTGGCCCTGCAGGCGGTAGGCGACCAGATCGCCGACACGGTTGAAAACCTTCTCTCCGAGGCCCGACGCAGCCGCCGGGCGGAGGCCGCCCGTGCGACCGGACGCCACAACGGCGCCGCCACCGCCGGCCCACAGCAATCCACACCCCCACCTTCCACCGGGCCCGTTGACCGACCGCACCAGCCGGGCCGCTAGCAGAACCCGAGGAGGTTCATGTCCCCGAGGAAGCCCACCGATCGGCTCGATCGGTCCCGCCCAATGGACGCGAGCATCTGGCTCATGCTCGGCGCGGCCGGATTCGGCCGCGACTACCAGCGGGCCCTGTCCCTCTACGCCGCCCGCCAGGCCCAGATCGAGCAGGCCCTGCGGCCCCGCAAGGGCGATACCCGGAAGCGGATCTGCCGGGCGGCCCGCTGTGGACGGAGGAAGCGATGAACGCGCCGGGCCTGCGGTGGCCGACCGGCCTGCCTGTCGCCCAGGTTGACGGCGGATGGCACCTGGCCGGCGACAACCCGGCCGTCACCATCCCGATCACTGATCCGCAACTCCGCGCCGACCTCGACCGGCTGGCTGCGCTCGTGGCCCGACCCGCCCTGCGGCCGGGGGAGCACACGTGAACCCGCAGATGGAGGCCGAGCAGGCGCTGCTCGGCGCGCTGCTCCTGGACGCGCGGCAAGTGGACAGTGTCGCCGGCTGGTTGGAGCCGCGCCACTTCTACCGGCCCGCCCACGCCAGCCTGTTCACGGCGCTGCTGGCTCAGCGGGCCGCCGGGCACCGCGCCCTGGCCGAGGGCGCGACCAAGGAAGAGCGCCGAGGCTGGGCCCTGGAGGCCATGGCCACCGCCGGGCAGGCGAGCCGCGGGTTTACTGCCTCCTACGGGCACACCCTCATCGCCGCCTGCTCGCGCTCCGACCACGCAGCCTCCTACGGGCGGATGGTGCTGGAGACGGCCATCCGCCGGGCACTGGAGGAGCATGCCCACCGGCTGCTGCACGCCGCAGAGACCGGATCGGTCCAGGCTGCGGTCGAGCTGACCGGTGTGCTGCGCTCGGCCATCCGGCAGCTGGCCGACGTCTGGGGCACACCGATCGACCTCCGCCGCCGCCACCCGTTCCCGCAACCGCCACCTACCGCGCCCCACGAGCAGAAAGCACGGGCCGTCCTCGGCAACGAGGAGGTCCTGCTCGGCGCTCTGGTCGACCACCCCCAGCGGATCACCGAGATCACCGCCTGGCTGCAGCCGACCGACTTCGCCGACGCCGGCCACGCTGCCCTGTACCAAGCGGTGGCCGCGCTCGGTCACCGGCGCGAACCCGTAGACCCTCTCACCGTGCTGTGGGAGGCCCAGCGTCGGGGAATTCTTGCCCGCGGGCTGCTGACCGTGGACCAGGTCCGCGCGGTGTGCGCGGGTGGGGCTGCGGCGGATCCGGAGTACTTCGGCGAGCTGGTACTGCAAGCCTCGCTGCTGCGCGCCGCCGCGACCGCGGCCGGCATCGTGCGGGTCATGGCTCTGGACGCCTCCATCTCCGCCGCGCAGCTCCTTGGTGCTTCCGCCCAGGCCCTGCAGCCCGTGGAGGCCGTCCGCGCCCGTTGGGCCGCGGCCAACGGCGAGCCGCCGCCGCGTCCCGTGCCGACCCCAGTGCCGGGAGGCCGTAAGGGTGCCGCGCTTGCACGCGGCTCCCTTCCCGCCGCCGCAGGGAAGCCGGCCGGGGCCGGGCAACAGCGTCGCGAGGCAGCTGCTTCCCGCACCCCACCGCGCATCAGCCCGTGAACCCGCGCTGGCCCAGCACGCCAGCCGGTGGCCGTTGTGCCGCCGCGCCGCATCCAGTCATTCCTCCGGCACCAGTGCCGTCGTCCGCCTGTCCCCGTTCTCCCGTCTTGGAGTTCTTGTGTCCACCGCCGTACCCGCCCGACCGCAGCCGCGTCCGAACCAGCGGCTGCTGGCCGCCGCCCGTACCATCGCCGACCTGCAGGCCGCCGTGCCTGGCGCCTATCGTGAGCAGGGCCTGCCCGGCCTGAGCGAACTTGCCGACCAGACGAACGAGATCAGCGCACAGCACCGTCATCTCCTCGCCACGGCCGCCGTTCTGGCCCGCTCGCCGCTCGCCGGGGCCCACCGGGCGGCGGTCAGGCCGTTGGCGGATGCCGCGGAGAAGCTCGGCAGGGCGGTGGGCGCCATCAGCCGGGCCGCCGCGATGGCCGGCCGGATCCACGCCGTCCACGGCGTCGACAGTCCGGCTGCGCAGCAGACGCGGGAGAAGGCCGGCCAGCAGCTGAACCTCGCTTTGTCCCACACGCGTCTGGCCCTTGGCGAGGCCGCCGAGGGCCTGCGCGGCGAGGCCCGTGCCCTGCCGATCCCCGCTTCCCGGGCCACCGCGCGCAGCGCCGCTGCCCTGACCACGGCCATCCGGGCCAGCCTTCCGCCCGCGCCGGCCCCGTCGGCCCGCGCCGAACTTCCCCCACCTGCCGCAGCCGCATCGCGCGGCCGGTGACCCGCCGAGCGCGAGCTTTAGCACCGTCCGGCCCCGGCCCGGAGGTGCACATCACTAGGACGCCAACTCCTTCTGCTTCCCGTGGAGTTTCATGCCCAAGACGCCCCCTGCCGCGCCCTCTGTCGACCTCGGAGATCTCGCGAACGTCCTGCGGATGCTGGGCGACCGCGCCGATGCCACCACCAGGTCGCCCGGCACCTCTATGCCCGCTGCGAACGAGCTGCTCCAGCAAACCGGCGACTTCCTGACCGTCATGCGCGTGTGCGCCGACAACGCCACCCGCTCCGCTGGCGCGCCGGGGGTGGCCGGTGCCTACGCCGACGCGCAGCGGCACGCGGCAACGGCCCACCGGCACCTGGCCGTTGCGCTCGACCTCACCCTGCAGCCGCCCCGCACCCTGTCGACGGGCGAGCCTGCCGGCGACACCGCCACGGCGGACACGCAGCGCGCCTACCAGGCACTCTGCGCTTTGGCGTATGCCCGCAACGCGGCTTGGGAGGGAGCCGAGCTGCTCGACACCGCGGCCCAGAAGCTGGCGACGCCGGCAGCCGGCGCTGCCGCCCGGCAGGCCGAGACCGTCGCCGTCCCATCCCGCCCGCCACAGCCGGCGGCCTCCGCCGGGCGGGGTGGCCGGTGACCGATGTCCGCCCCGAGGACGTGGAGCGGCTCGCGGTGCTGGTGCGCGACCTCGCCGACATCCGCCGCTCGGTGCGGGTCACTGCCGCCAGCCCGCCCGGCCGCGTCCCCGAGCTCCTCGCCCACAACATCAACGACCTCTCCACCTACATCGCCGACGCCGCCCGGCTCGGTGCCGAACTGTCCGCCGAACATCGCCACTCGGCGGCGAACTACGGCGAGATGTGGGGGCAGGAGTTCGCCGCCACGCGCGGCGCCGCGATCCAGGTCCGCCTGACCGAGCAGCTTGGTGGCGCCTACGACCTGCAGAACCAGCTACGGCCCCGCACCGCGATGCGCCCGCGCTTCGTCAACTCCCAGCTGGCCGCCCAGCAGCAGGAACGCTTCGCCGAGATCGACGCCGCGTTCGGCTCCGTCCTCGGTGTGTTGCGCAAGACCCGCAGCGGCCTGCGAGCCGTCATGCTGCGCGAGCAGCAGCGCGCCCGGGACGCCGAAGCCCCTGCCGCTTCCTCCGCCCGGGCCGCGGCAGCACGCCTCAGTCCCCACCCTCCCATCGTGGTCTCCGCACAGCCGACCACCGCCACCAGTACCGCGTCCCCGGCCACCACCGCGCTCAGCCGCTGACCTGCCCCCGCACACGGCCCGCCCCGGGCGGGCCATCGCCCCTTCCAGCCCGCGCAACCACGCGCCAAGCCCCCGCCGCACTCGAAAGCAGAACCATTTGCCCGACACCGCCGCCAATCACACCACCGAACTGCGCCGCGTCGCCACGCACATCGAGGCCGTCCGCACAGCCCTACGCACCGAGCAGAGCCCGCCCAACCCCGCCACGTCAGCCCAAAGGCTCGGTGCGGTACGCCTAGCCCACCTGGACGTCGTCTCGACCATCGCCGCCCTGAACAGTGCGGGCGGCACCGGTCGGCAGCCGAACGAAGAGACCCGCCTGTCCATGCAGGCCCTCACCCGCGCCGCGACACTCCTCGCCGAAGCCGACCGCCACCTCGTCGCGCTGACCTCGCTGACCCGCACCTTCACCAACCCCTACGGCGTCACCCCACGGCAGCACAACGCCGCGAGGGAGCAGGTCCGGCACGCCGACAAGGCGCTGTCCCTCGCCGCGAAGAGCCTTAACCACCACGCGGAGCGTAGCTCCCGAGCCCCCGACCACCACCTGCCGACAGCCCTCACCGACGCCGCCGAACGAATACAGGCCGCCCGCACCGGCCTCGCCGCTCTGCGTCAACCGCACACCCTCCACACGGCGCCCGCGCACATCGGGGCGGTGCGCCAGGCGCACCTGGACGTCGTCTCCATCGCCGCGACCCTCACCGCCACCCGCTCCCCCGGCAGTGCGCCCCATCCCGCCGGCCTGGCCCTCCGAGATGCCGCGATGAGCCTCGCCGCCTCCGACCAGCACCTCGTCGCCCTCACCAAGGACCTGTGGCGCAACAACGTCACCGGGGTCACCTACACCGCCGACAACGCAGCACACCACCAATCGCTGCGCCGGGCCGAACGGGCCCTGGACCACGCTGCCGAAGGCCTGCGCCAAGCCGCCGAGCCCGCACGGAGCGGCCTGCGGGCCACCGCCGCGCGTGTGCGCTCGGCCTTCTCGCGCCGAGCAACTCCCGGAAGCCTTCAGCTACTTGAAGCCACTAGCGGCGCCGCCCCGGCGCCGACCGCTCCGGCCAGGAAGCCACGATGACCGGCCCTCGCATCGGCTCGCTGTGCTCCGGCTACGGAGGACTCGATCAAGCCGTCGGGAAGGTCTTCGGCGGCACCATCGCCTGGCACGCGGAGAACAACCCCAACGCGGCAGCCATCCTGCGCCACCACATGCCCCAGGTTCCAAATCTCGGCGATATCACCCAAGTTGACTGGCGCCAGGTGGAGCCGGTGTGCATCCTCACCGCCGGGTTCCCCTGCCAGGACGTCAGCGTCGCCGGGGAACGCCGGGGCCTGATGGAGGGCACCCGCTCGGGCCTGTGGCACACCATCGCCCGCTCCATAGAAATCCTCAACCCCTGCCTGGTGGTGATCGAGAACGTCCGTGGAATCCTCTCCGCGCCCGCCGCTGCGCCAGCCGATGGCGATCTGGAGCCCTGCCCGTGGTGTCTGGGAGACACCGGAGGTGAGCCTGCTGTGCGGGCACTCGGTGCCGTACTCGCAGACCTGGCCCGTATCGGGATGGATGCTCGATGGACGATGCTACGCGCCTCTGACGTCGGCGCACCCCACAGGCGAGAGAGAATCTTCCTCACCGCCTGGCCTTCCCACGCCGAAGGCCAGGGACGCCAAGGGTCCCGATCCGGTCCGGGAGGACCTCGGCCATGCGGTCACGCTACTCAAGACCCCGACCAGCAACCTGGGTTCGATAGGCGGCAGCCAGCACCCGGACCAGCGCCGGGAAGGCGGACACGGTCCGAATCTGTCGGACGAGATCGAGCACCTGCTTCCCACCCCGAAAGCATCCGACGGGAGCCACGGGGGCCCGAACTCCCGTGGCAGCAAGGGCGACCTGACCCTGCCGAGCGCGGCAGCACAGCTTCAGCCCACAGCCACCCCGACGACACGCCGGCGCCGCAGCGGCGCCGAGCCCCGGCCACCGCTGCCGCAGCCCGCACTGCCGCTGTGGACACCGCAGGAGCTGGAGAGCACCTGAGCCGGTGGGGGCCGTACGCGCCCGCGATCGCGCGCTGGGAGCGCGTCACCCGGCCGGCGCCGGATCCGACCGATCCGCGCGGACGGCTCGCCGCTCCTTTCGTCGAGTGGGTGATGGGCTGCGAGGAAGGCCACGTGTGCGCCGTCCCGGGCCTGAGCCGCGCCGCCCAGCTGACCGCCCTCGGCAACGGCGTCGTGCCCCAACAGGCCGCCCGCGCTTTGGAATTGCTTGCTCCACCGGTGCTGCTGTGCGGCGCCCACCAGCACCGCGCGACGTGATGGGCGCCGCCTTATACACCAGGGGGCGGCCGTTTTAAAACGGCCGCCTCATCCGCATTCTCGTGTTCACACCCGCCGACGACAGGAGCCCGTTTGACCAGCCACGATGCCGACCGCACGCCCGCCGAGGGCATACCCGGTACCGGCAGCGACGCCCTGCCGGCGACACCCGCGCGGTTCGACCCCGAGCCGGTGGTGGGCCTGAGCGAGGACCAGGTCGAGGCGCTCTCCGCCCGCCTGAACGCTCTCGCCTCCGCCTACGAGCTGCAGGCCGAGCAGCTGGCCAGCATGACCAGCGCCGAGCAGCCGACGCCCGAAGAGGTGGAGGAGGCCGAGCCGGGCGGCGAGCCGATGTACATCGTCGCCTTCGACGACCCCGAGTACTACGCCGAGCTCGAGTTGATGACGCCCTGGGTCGACCAGATCCTCTCCGCGACCTTCGGCGCGGAGGTGACCGCTAGCCGCCCATGGTGCGTGCGCTGGCCCGAGCATCCGGACGCGGTGGGCCGCATCCACGCCTGCTGGCTGGCGTGGCAGGCCGCGATCTCCCCGGAATCCGGCCCGGCCGGCCCCAGCTCGTGGTTGCGCGACCATCTGGAGCCGCTGCTGCTCAAACTGCGCAGCGCGGACGGGCCGTTCGCCGCCTGCTCCAGCCTCGGCCACGTCAGCCACCGCGTGCTGGACCACCCGGCCTTCACCGATCCCGCCTCCCTGCTCCCGGCCACAGCCTGACCGCGCTCGCGCCCCGTGCCTGTTTGACGAAAGGTTTCACCCTGTACGACCTGCCCGCCCCCAAGCCCGCCGACGCCGAATCGGCCGATATCTTCCTGCGGCTGGAGGCCGCCGAGGACGTCCTCGACCTCGTCGGCGACCAGTACTGCGACGTAGATGACTACCTGCTGTTCGCGGACCGCACCGGCTACCTCGACAGCGACATGACCGTCCACGCCGTTCACGTGCACTACGTCGACGCGGCCGGCACCTTCCGCATGACCACCACCGCGCACCCGACCACCGCCCTGGCCATGGCCTGGCTGGTCGAAAAGGGCGCCGACGCCGAGGACTTCCTCCAGGGCGGCCACCCCGGCGCGACGCCGGCCGATGCGCAAAGCGCCGCCATCACCCGGCGCATCGTCACCGACCCGATCCGCTACCACGTCGTCGACCACGGCGTCGAGCTCTCCGAGACCTGGGCACTGCTGCGCGACACGGACCCGCGAGCCGCTGGCGCACCGTACCTGCTGCAGATCGAGGCCGCCCGCGACGAGGGCGGATACACCCTGCGCGAGGGCAGTTTCACCAGCCCGCAGCAGGCGCAGGCGTGGCTGGAGAACCGTGACCGCTCGCTGCCGCCGGCCGTGGCCACCGACACGGTCGTGCAGCTCTCCGCCTTGGCGAGCGCAGCCCGCGCCCGCTCGGCAGCCACCCCTTTCCTGCACGCCGCGCCGGGCCGTCAGCCCGAGCCCACGCGGGTGGCGACGGCAGCATCGGCCGGGGCACCACGGCGGTGACCGCGGTGGCCGCGCGGGCGCTGGCCGAGGTGAGCATCCACCCCGAGGCTCTCACCGACCTGCTCACCGTGCCCGCACGAGTGCGCGACCAGGCCATCCGCTACCTGGACCGGCTGGCGCGCGGCGAGGTACGCGGCCCGCTCCTGGAAGACCACCCCAGCCGGCAGCTGTCCGCCGCCCGCAAGATCTACCTGGACGAGCAGAACCTGTTCCGGCTGGTCTACATGGAGCGGCGGGCCGCGGCCCACCCGCGCCACCTGCAAGCCATCCACGTGATCGCCATCGGCGAGCGGCGGGAACTGGCGGTCTACGAGAGCGCCGCCCGCCGCCTTCGCCCCACGCCACGGGGTCTGCCGCCCCGCTTCCAGGCCGCCCTCGCCGCCGCCTCCCGCAGTCCTGGCGAAGCCCGCACCGCCCGAGCGGCAGCAGCCGCACACGGCACCGCCACACCGCGCGTGGTCTCCGCCGCACCCGCCGCCCGCCGCCCGTAGCCGCTCTTCAGCATCCGGACCCGTCACCGAGAAAGGCGTATCGCCGTGCCCGCAACCACTGTTCGCCCCGTCCCCGACCAGGCACCCCAGTGTGGTCCGATCCAGCAGAGCATCGCGCTGGTCTCCCCGCGCTGGAGCGTATGGATCCTCCAGTCGCTCTCCCGCAACGACAGCAGGCTGCAGGCCGACCTCCAGAGCGCCCTACCGATGATCAACACCACCACCCTGTACCAGCGGCTGCAGCAGCTGACCGAGGACGGGCTCGTCGAGCGCACCCGCCACGACGGGCGCACGAACGCCTACGCGCTCACCGGTGCCGGTCAGGAGATGGGCCAGGCCCTGGACCTGCTGGGGAACTGGGCGCGGGCCCACCGGCCCACCGGGCAGGCCACGGCCCGGGCCCAGGTGATCGAGCAGGCCCTGGTGCCGCTCAGCCACAGCTTCGCCACCGACGCGCTGCTCGAGCTGGAGCGCGGCCCGGCGTCCTGGTCGGACCTGCTGGACGTGCTGCCCACAGGCACGATCCACATGCGGCTCGCCTCCCTCGAAGAGCACGGGCTGGTGAACCGTAGCGGCGAGCCGCGCAACCACCGCTGGCACCTCACCACGGCCGGCCTCGCCCTCGGACCGACCTTCGACGCCCTGGATGACTGGGCGCACGACCACCTGCCCGCCTCGCCCCGCCCGGCGGTCAGCCCCGCCAAGGCCGCGGCCCTCACCGCGCACAGCAGTGTCCCGGTGGTGTCCGCGGCGCCCGCCACCCGGCGGGCGGAGGCGGCGAACCTGCGCTCGCTCACCTCGCGGCTGCTCTTCTCCAACCCCGCCGAGCCGCAGCCCGCCCCACTGATCGTCAGCGCACCGGCCGCCATGCGCGGCCGGTGACCGCGACCGTCCATCCGCCCATCAGTGTTCGAAAGGAGCTCCCGCCTTGGCGCCGCTCGACACCCAGCAGGTCACGCGGTCCATCGACCGGTCGAAGGAACTGGCCGTCGCCCCGGTCTACCTCGCTGGGGAGACGGAGCGCGGCGAGCAGCGCGTCATCACGCCGCTGACCGAGGAGTACGGCTGGAGCCGCCAGCCGATCGGCGGCTCCGACAGCGTTCTCGACAGCCCGTGCCGACGGGTACGCATCGCACACCTTCCCTCGCACACCCAGTACGCGGCGGCGTGGATCATCAACGTCGCCCAGGGCCCGATGGAAACCCCGCGCTGGCAGGCCGCCTTCGACCATGGCACCCCGCCCGAGCTGGTGGCCGCCGTTACCGGACGTCTCGCCGCCGACTTCGCGGGCGGGGGGCTGGCCGCGCTGTACGGCAGGCGGCACCCGCACGAGGCGATCGGCCACCTCGAACGCGCCGGCTGGGACCGCTCCCGCGACCCTGGCGGCACGGGCCGCCTCCTGCGCCTTGAGGAGCTGTGGGACCAGGACCTGCTGTACACCTCGCCCGACAACCTGGCCGCTGTCCGGCGCCGCGCCCATGTCAGCTCATGGGAGCAGGAGTTGGCCCAGGGCCCGGAGGCGTGGGAGGTCAGCGCCGGTCCCGAAGCCGGCCAGGATCCGGCGGGCCGGCTGTGGCGGGCCACCTTCACCTCTGCCACTCCCACCCATCTCGTCGCCGGGCTCACCGCCGCCCTGGCCGACCCGGGCCCGGTCTTCCGGGACGGGGCCGACCTTCTGCCGGAGCTCGAACCGCTCCTCGTCACCACCGCCAACTTCACCCGCCCCCGACCCGACCAGGCCAAGGCCGCGCGAACCACCACGACCGCGGCGAGCACGGCGGCCCCCGTCCCGCCCACTGCCCGACCGAGTCAGAACACCCGGCCCTCCCGCACCCGCTGACCCGTCCATCGGCTTGAAGGAGCTTCCCGCTGAACACCCGCTACGCCGCACTGACCGGCACCATCGAGACCCTCGCCCATGCCGTCGAAGAAGTCCTCGACGACCACGAGAATTTCGGCTGTCCGACCGGTCTGGGTGCCCTGCCCGATCTCAAGGACCTGATCAGTTCCCTGCAGAGCGTGGCCGCGATCGGCACCGCGCAGGCCACCGCCCTCGCCGCCGACGCCCACCTGCACGGCAAGCCCCGCACCCGGTACGCCCTGTGGCTGCTGGCCTACACCGCCGACCAGGCCACCCGCGCCGACCGTCACCTGACGAACATCCTGTTCCTGCTCGGCGAACAGCACTACCTGGGCTACGGCGACGACCACGTGCGCCAGAAGCTGCGGCTGCCCGCCATCCCCGCCGAGATCACGGCCGAGTACGAGGCAGCCGCGAAGCTACTGCGGGACGCGCGCAACGCCCTGATCATCTCGGTGGACATCGCCCGAGACGACTTCAACTGGCGCCGGCCCGTCTGGCGGCGCCGCCCGTGGGGCGATGCCGGATCCCCGCCGCCCGAGCCGCCCTCCCTCCTGGACCTGCAAGACATGCGGCGCTACCTGTCCGAAACCGCCTGAGGAGCATGACGTTGACGACCCTTCCCCTGCCCACCAGCGCAGTCGACCCGACCGATCCGTGGGCGGCATTCGCCACCGCTGCGACGGATCCGGCCGATCTCGCCCAGTCGATTAGCGGCGACGCCGAACAGCTCGCCGACCTCGCCAATGTCCTCGACAACGCGCCGGAGAACGGCACCGAGCCGGCTCGCCAGCTGAGCTCCGACGTCCTGAGCACGCTGGTCGCCCTCGCCGTCACCTGTGCGAACTCCGCTGCCGCAGCCGACCTTTCGAACCCACCGACCCGCGAGGCTTTCAGCGCGCTGCGCAGCCTGGAATCCGCCGCGTGCGGCGTGCTGTCCGCCGCTGGCGTGCTGACCACCGGCCTGGAGCAGGCCCTGCCCGACGGCGCCCCGGTCACTGACGCCGCCCAGGAGCTGCGGGCCAGGGCAGCCGGGCTGATCCGACAGGCCCACGGACACGTCCGCGCCGCCGCCGCAGCCCTCGACCCCCAGCTGGCACTGCTCGACGCCGGCACCACCTGCCCTCTGTGACCACGACTACGCCTCCGGGAGGCGCCCCTGCTCACCGCAACCGAAACCACCACCCCAACACCTCTATCCGCCAGTGCGGTTGAGCGGACCGGATTTCGCGCCGTCCTCTCGATCCGCTACGTCACCCCGCTACTGCTCGGCACGCTCGTCGGCCGGCTGCCGACCGCTATGGCACCGATCGCCCTGCTGCTCGCGGTACGCGCCGCTGGTGGCGGCATCGTCCTCGGCGCAACCCTGGCCGCCTGCTACGGGCTCGCCGCGGCCCTCGGACAGCCCGCGCTCGGCCGTCTCGTCGACCGCACGTTCCTGGCCCCCGTGGCCGCCTCGGCAGCCGGGCTCAGCAGCGCGGCGCTCACCGCGCTCGCGCTCACCGACCCGGCCCGCCACCCCCTGCGAGCGGGCGCCCTGGCGATCGTGGCGGGACTTGCAACCGCGCCTTTGGAGTCAGGGCTGCGCGCCCTGTGGCCACGGCTCGTCCCCGACCCCGCCCAGCAGCGTGCCGCCTACACGCTCGACTCCACCAGCCAGGAGATCGTGTTCGTGGCCGGACCGGTCACCGCGACCGCGCTCGCCCAGACCATCGCGCCGGCCGCCGCGCTGCTCGCATGCGCGATCGTCGGCGCAGTGGGCGCCTTGGCGGTAGCCGCCTGCCCGCCGTCCTACCGATGGCGGCCCGAACGCCACCCGGTGCACTGGCTCGGGCCCCTGCGCTCGCGCGGCCTGCTGCTGACGCTCGCCGCGATGGGCTTCCTCGGCATGGCCCTGGGCTCCGTCCCGGTGCTGGCCCTCGACATGGCCGCACGTCTGCACACCGGCTGGCTAACCGGGCTCCTCCCCGGGGCGTTCGCGGCCGGCAGCCTGCTGGGCGGCATCCTGTACGCCCGCCGGACCTGGCCCGGCCGAACCGCCCACCACCTGATCGCCACCTCAGCCGGTTTCGCGGCCGGGTTCCTGCCGCTGCTTACCGCCCCTTCACCGGGAGCCGCCGTCGCGCTCGTCCTCGTACCCGGGCTGTTCCTGGCGCCAATGCTCACCGCCGCGTTCGTCCTGGCGGACCGGCTGGCACCCGCCGGCACCGCGACCGAGGCCGCCGCCTGGATGGTCGCCGTCGCCGGTATCGGCCAGGCCACCGGCACCTGCCTGACCGGGAACCTCACCACCTCCGGCCCGCTCACCACCGCAGTCGTCCCGGCGCTGGCCGCCGCCACAACGGCCTGCCTCCTGTCTGCCGGACGCCGCCTACTCCTCTCACCTTCCTGACCCAACTCCCCACCTGAGGAACCCGCTTGACCCACTCCACCAGCACCCGTCCCACCGCGATCCACGTCGTCTGGGACTGGAACGGCACACTTCGCGATGACCTCGACGACCACGTCGCCGCGCTGAACGCCACCCTCCCCGCGCTCGGCGGCACCCCGGTCTCACGCGAGACCTACCGCGCCGAGCACCGCGTGCCGATCCCGCGCTTCTACGAGGCCCTGCTCGGCCGACCCATCAGCGAGGCCGAGTGGCAGACCAGCGACGCCGCGTTCCTCGACGCGCTCGCCAAGCGCCCGGTCCGCCTACGCACCGGCGCACGGCAGCTGATGCTGCGCCTGCGGGCGCGCGGGCTGGGGCAGAGCCTGCTGTCACTGGCCCCGCACGACGTCCTCGTCCGCGAGGTCGCACAGGCCGGCATCGGCGGACTGCTCACGCGAGTCGACGGCCGCACCAGCACCTCCGGCGGCACCAAGGGCATGGCACTCGCCGCCCACCTCCAGGCCCTCGGCGACCACATCGACCCCGCCCGGACCCTGGTTATCGGCGACAGCCTCGACGACGCCGCAGCAGCCCGCGCGGTCGGCGCGTACCCGGTCCTGCACACCGGCGGGCTGCACTGCGCCGAACGCCTCACCGTCCCGGGCGTGCCACTCGTGCACACCCTGGACGATGCCGTCGCCAGCGGCATCGCCGCCCTCACCCACCAGCAGCTCACGGCCGCGGCCTGACCGACCTGCTACGACAGCACTCTCATCGCCATCCGAGGAGGAAACGATAGGCACCCGGGGAGTTGGACCGTTCGCCAATGACAGCGCCAGCAACCTCACCCGCAAGCTGGACCACGCACCATCGTCAGAACGGTCCGCCGTCCTTCACACTGCGCTGGCCCGCATCTCCGACCCAGCGGGAGCCAGTTCCTACGACATCGACGAAGCCATCGCGGCAGCCGCACTGATCGCCAGCTCGTCCTCGGGCGGGCCTGCGATACCAGCGGGGTCCGAACCGAAGAAGGGGATTCCCCTCCCATCGGCCGAGCTGCGCCAGTTCGCCGCCCAGACCCTCGACCGCATCCTCGCCGAAGCGAATGATCACGTCGGCCGGTGGCGCGACGTAGGCCAGGGCGAGGCCTGGTTGGAGAAGGTCGAGGCGCTTCGCGTCGTCCTCGACCCGAGCACCCCGCCAACCGTGTCCTACACACCGCTGCCGGTCCTCCCCGAACACACCCAGGTCGGTACGCGGATCGTCCACCAGGAGTTGGGCGTCGACCGGTTCCGTTCGCTGGCCGGCGCTGGCACTGATACACCCCTTGGCCTGCTCGTCCAGCAACTGCGCAGCAACGCCGTGCGCATGGACGAGGTCCAGGCGCGGCTCGTCGTCCTCGCGAAGTCGATCCAGTCCGACCTGCAGCGGATCGCCGACGGCCGGGACGTCGACCGCCCCGACACCAACGGCGTGTTGGGCAGCACGGCCATGTCCATCGATCTTCTCATCGCCCGCCGCTTCGAACTCCACAAGAGCCTCACTGGGCTGATCAGCACCTACCGCGCGCTCGCCGCGTCCCAGCCCCCGCCCACCCAGACAGCGCCGGCTCTCGCGCCCCAGCCGCAGCAACCCGTCAAGCTGACCGACGCCCAGGTGACCGCGCTGGGACACATCGCAGGTGGCCGCGTCCGGATGGTCGAGGGCGGTATTCGCAGCATCCGGCGGATCTCCGCGCCCGGTAATGTGCGGATTTCGACGGCGACCGTCGACTCGCTGATCGACAAGCGCCTGGTCGAACGGGATCGGTCCACGAGTCTGTTCGTCGGCCAGGATCTGCACCTCACCGCCGAGGGCCGGGAACGATATACGGCTCTGACTGCATCGCAGCGCGCCAGCGCGGCCCGCACCCGGTCGGCCAAGACCGCCGGCAGCCAGCCGCCGAACAGCTCCGCCGTGGACCCAGCGCTGGTCGCTGCCGCCACTCCATCTGCTGGGAAGGGCCGTTGAGTATTTCGCCCAGCAGCGGCCACGCCGCCGATCAGCCCGCTACCTCTGGAGACCCGCTGCCCGATTCTCGCGCTCTTGCCCAGCACACCGCTCGCGCGCTGCACATCCTGGCGCCTCCCGGCACCGTCCGCGTGCTGCTGGGCGCACGCTACTGGGAACTGCCCAAGGCCGAACGGAGGGATCACTCGGACGCCTCGGCCGACATGGAGGTCGCCGAGGTCCGCGCCCACCTTCGCCGCCTGCAACAGCACGGCCTGCTCACCCGCACCAGCTCCCACAACAACATCCACCTGCAGGCCACCACCGAGGCCGCCCGCCAGCTGTGGTCCGTGTGGACGGCGGCCGTCTCCCTGGCCGGGGCCAGCCATCTCCTGCGGACCGACGAGCACATCGCCGTGCCGATCGAGGCCACGCTGCGGCTCGCCGACCACCCCACCACCCTCGCCGTCATCCAGACCATCCGGCACAGCCCCACCTCCCCAGCGAACCTCGCCGCGGCCCTCACCTCCGCCGGAGCCGCCCAACTCCCAGACCACCTACCGGAGCTCGAACGTGCGGGTCTGCTGCGCCGCGACGACCAGGACCACCTGACCGCCACCGTCTCCGGCCGCCGCCTGGCCACCCTCTACGACGCCCTCGGCAGCTGGTACCGCACAACCCTGGGAGCCGAAACCCCCGCCACCGCCAAGGCCGCGCGGACCCGGACCATACCGGCCGCCGCCTCCGCGAACCCGCCAACTGCTCAGCCACCGGCCACCAGCGAGGCAGGCAAGCCCCGCTCCGCCACGCGACGCTGAGCCGTCCCCCCAGCACCACGAACAGGAGTCCCGAATCGACACCACCACCGAGCTCGACTTCGACACCGACGCCCTTCAGCCCGCCACGCCTGACGACCAATGGGCCGCCGAGCAGTTCTCCCTCAACTCCGACCTGCTCACCCCCCTCGCCGTCCAGCACACCACCAGCCCGGAAGCCGAAACGACCGAGAGCTTCTATCTGGTGCACGACGGCACCATGACCTGGGACATCCCCGGATCACCGCCGTACGCGGGCGTCCACGTGCAGCGCAACCTCGCCGAAGGCACCTACCAGGCCGACCTCACACGCGAGGCCATCGCGGCGCTCGCCCAGCGCTGGCTCATCTCCCGCGGCGCCGACCCCGATGTCATCAGCCAGCCCCCCATGGACCACATGGCCACCGACGAGGCCACCCAGGGCCTGGAGCGCCGCCTGCGGGAGTCCGGCGACCGGTTCCGGGTCGTCAACCAGTACACCCACGACGAGGTCCTTCGCCCGCAGGACCTCAACGGCGAGGTGCCGCCGAAGGCCGTGGCGGACGACGGGCTCGTGTACTTCTTCAAGACCTGGATCATCGCCGAGGACACCCGGCCCGAGGCTGGCCAGCATCCGGTGCGCCTGTTCTTCGAAGACGTCGACATGAAGGCGCACAGCTACACCCTGCGCGAAGGCGGCTTCCGCAGCGTCGACGACGCATACGGCTGGACCAGGGACATCGATGCCGGCGACAACCCGCTGCCACCCGTGAGCACGGGCCCCAGCGCCCGCGTGACCGGGGCACTCCAGCGCGGCACGATGCCGCTGCTTGCGCCGGGCCCGACCTCCGCGATCCCGGCCCCTGCTCCGGCAGCGCCCAGACCTAGGAGCCGCTGACCAGTACCGGCCGGGCCGAACCCGCACCCGTCGCCTGCCGGCGCACCGTTCTCTTCTACCAAGGATTTCCGCTGCCGACCGATCACCCTCCCTTCTGTGACCCCGACTTCGAATCCCTGGTCGCTCCCCGCTACCTGGCCGGCTCCGACCCGCAAGGACGGGCAAGGGCGTTCGATGCGCTGCGCGGCTGGCGCACTGACTTGTCCCCTTCGGGCAACCTGATCGCCTGGAGCCCGTGTCACCGGATCTCTGTCCTCCACCTCGTCGATCGCGACCCGGCCTGGCAGGTCGTTGCCGCGCGAGACCCGTTCGGGCCGCCGGACTGGCGCGGGGCTTTCGGTGAGAACACCCCGCCCGAGATCGTGGCCGGCTTCTTCGGCTCGCTGGCCCAGTCGCTGGACTACGACACCCGCAGCGACGGCTGGGCGACGTTCGTCTCGCTGGAGGGTTCCCTTGCGGACGCCGTCGAGACGCTGGCCGACTCGGCCTGGCTGGGCCACAGCGACGGTGCCGGCCAGCTGGTCATGCGTTCCCCGGACGGCGAGGCGATGTTCACCGCCGGCCCGCTGGTTGACCCGGCCAAGGAGATGCTCGACGGCCCGACGCGCTTCGCCTGGGCCGCGGGCGGCGCCGACCCGCAGATCGGCTGGACAGCCCACTTCAGCAGCTGCACGCCGCTGCACCTCGTCGCTTGCCTGAACGCCGAAGTCAGCTCCCCGCAGGGCGCGGTGCGCAAGACCGACCTGCTTCCGCAGCGGATCCGCGACGCGGTCAAGACCGCGCACCCCCTCCCCGAACAGGCCGCCAAGCCCCAACTCCCCGCAGCGGCATCGCTCCTGGCGTTGGACGAGGGTTTGGAGAAGACGATGGTGGCGGTGCGGCCCCTCTACCTCGCTGGGCCCGGCGAGCCCGGCCTGGCGACAGCGGCGCTGACCACTGCGGCCGGCTGGAGCCGCGCCTCCTCTCCTACCGGGCAGGTGTGGGACAGTCCGTGCCAGACGGTCCGTGTCGCCCACCTGAACGAGGGAGGCGGGGGCTGGCGGATCAGCGCGACGCGCGATCCGCTCGGCCCGGCACGCTGGTCGACCGCCTTCAGCGAAGGCACACCCACCGAGATCATCGGAGCGGTCACCACCGCCACCGCGCTGGCCCTGGCCGGCCCCGGGCTCGAGGCAGCCTGGCGCGAGCCCTTCGCCCTGCCCGGCGGCCCCGGCTCCGTCCTCGAAGAGCGCGGCTGGAGCGTGGAGACGCTCGCGGAGCGCACCTTCGTCAACGCGCCCGACGGCCACGCCCACCTCCAGTCGCACGTGTTCGATTTCGACGACTACGAGGAGCTGGAGGGCCACACGCCACCGATGTGGACGCTTGCCGCCCAAACCCGCCACACCGCATGGACCGCGACGTTCACCAGCCGCACGCCGCTCTACCTCGTCACCGCCGCCGCCGAGACGATGAGCAGCCCGGCTGCCGTGCCCCGCGCCGAACGCTCCCTGCCTCGGGAGCAGCGGGCCCACCTCGACGTCGCACCGCTGCGTGGCCCCTCTTCCCGGGCTGAAGCTGCCCGCGCCAGAGGCGCCACGGCCACCGGCTCCCTCGCCGCCGATACAACCCCGACGGCCAGCCCCGAACCGGGCGGCACCCGCCCGCGCCGCTGACCATGTGAAGGAGGAACCGTGCCCCGCACCAGCCCGGCCCAACTGACGCAGTTCACCGACGCGCTGGCCGATCACCTGCCCGGCCAGTGGGCCACCTCCCTGTTCGACCTCACCGACCGCCCGTCGAAGACCTATGTGGACGAGCAGCTCTGGGACCTCGGCCTCGCCTACGGATCCCTCATGCACGGCGCCCACGAGCACGCCACCCGCCTGCAAGGGCCGGACGACCGCGATCTGGTCGTCCTCGCCCGGCCGGGCTGGCATCGCAACGCGTTCATCGTCGCCGGCCTCATACCGCCGAAGCTCGGCTCCACCTGGGATCACGAGGACATCGGCCCCGACGCGATCGCCGTGCCCGGCGACCCGGTGCGCGCCGCAGCCCGGATCACGGACAGGCTGCTGCCCGACCTCGACCACGCCCTGGCCGTCGCCGTGCAGCGCGAAATCGCCTCCTACACACCGAGCATGAGCGAACTGGCCGACGACATCCCCACCACCCAGGACTGGCTTGGCCCGTCCGCTGGCTCCGTCCGCGCGCACGCCGCCGCCACCCGCACCATCCGACCTGTGCCGCAGAACCCCAGCAGTCCCTCCGACCGGCCGCCGCCGCTCCCGTTCCCCACCCGCACTTCCGCGCACGGCCGTTGAGCGGCCCCGCCCCGATTTCCTGTGAGACCCCGTGCCCACCACCGACCCCGACCAGCTGCTGGCTGTCACACCGATCCACCTCGCCGGCCCCGGCCACGAAGACGTCCCCTGGCATCTCGGCGCCTACTTCGGCTGGTTCCACGACACCGCCGGTCCGGATGCCATCCTCGTCAGCGCCTGCGAGCGCGCCACCCTGGCCCGATCCGCCGCAGCGCCCGCCGGACAAGGCCGGCTGACCCTGACCGTGTACGACGACCAATTCGGCGAACCGTGGTCGGTCTCGTTCGATGAGCAGGCCCCCAGTGAGATCACGGCATCGGTGCTGTACGCAGTCGCCTACGGCCTCGACCAGTGGCCTGGCCTGGTCCTATACGGCGAGGCGGGCCGGCAGGCCGCCTTCGACGTCCTGGATCGTGCCGGGTGGTCGGCGCTGACGCATGACGACCACTGGGTGGCCGTGTCGCCGGACCGGCTCGCCTCCCTGGCCGTACCGCTCGCGGGGAGCAAGGACAGTGTGCTCAGCGGCAGCGCCGGTCACGGCACCTGGTCGATCACCTTCAGTCCCACGGCCCCGGCCTTTCTCTCCCAGCGGGCCGCCGTCGCCCTCACCCGAACCGCCCCCGTTCTGCGGCACGCACGCGACCTACCCGCTGCCCACCTGCCACACCTGACCACCACGGCAGCGCCCGAACCGCCCCGCCATGGCGCTGTTGCACCCCGCTACCTCGCCGGCCGCGGCGCCGACCAGCGCCCGCCGCACCTGGCCACCGAACGCCACTGGTCCCACCAACGGAGCGACGACGGCGGCATCATGACCAGCCCGTGCGGACGACTGATGGTCCAATACGGTGACCGCGACACCCCGTGGCCGTTGCTGGTAGATGCGTCGCCCGGCAGAAGGCGCAGCCCGCTCGACTACGGCGAGTGGCGAGCGGCGTTCTCCCCCGGCACACCGCACGAGATCGCTGAGGAGTTCATCAATGCCGTCGCCGATCGCCTGCCGGCCGGCACCAACCACAGCGCGCAGGTGAACACCGACTCTGGCCTCACCCTGGGCGAGGCCATCGCACCGCTGACCGCGGCCGGCTGGCATACCCGCCTCGACCGCGGCACCATCGCGCTGCTCTCCCCGGACGGCCACGCCAGCGCCCACATCGACCACGGCTGCGGGCCCGTCCACGGCCTCGCCTTGGCCGAGATCCTCACGCAGGACCGGCACTTCGGGGCGTCGATCGACGTGAGCGGCGCGCCGGCCGCCAGCTGGCGGGCAGTCCTCACCGGCGGCGCGCCGGTGCACCTGGTCCAGGCGATGGCCACTGCTGTGGCCAACCCCAGACCGGTCTTTCGCAGCGCCCTGGACCTGCCAAGCCAGTTCCGCAGCGCCGCAACCACCGCCACCCGTCACCCCGAGCGGCCGGCCTCGCTCGCCGCCCGCATGCGCACCATCCCCGCGCAGGTCACCACCTTCGCCCACGCCCCCACCACCTCCACCGCCTCACCGGTGCCCGGCCGTTCAGGCCGCAGCCGCTGACCTGCCCCGAAGGAACACGCCCATACACACCCAGCAGCGCATCACTCCGGCCGAAGTCGCGGCCGTCGAGGCCGCCATCCGCGGCATTCGACAGGCTGAGCAGACCTTCGACGCGATCTCCGACAGCCTCTGTGACGACCAGGGCTTCATCGAGGACATGGAAGGCTGGGACCACCACGTCGTGGCCCGCGACATGGCCGCCTGGAGCCACTTCCAGCACGTGCTTCGGCACGGCCCCGACTACCTCGCGGACGCCCGCCGAGCCGCCCGCCGGCTCAACCCCGACGCGGACACCCGACGCAGCTGGACCTACCACCTGCGAGCGCTGGCATCCGCCCTCGACAGCGCCCGCCACCAGGCGGCTACCTGGCCCACCCCAGCACAGCCAGGCCCGGAGGCCGACCGCAGTCGCGAGGACCTGGCCGCCGAGACCTGGCACGAGATGAACGTGTGGGCCGAACACGGCCCCGTGGCCGTCGACATCCTGCGCCGCGCCACCAACCTGTCCCCGGCCCGCACCGGGCGGCGCAGTGCAGCCACCAACCACAGCCACACCCCCACCGGTCCGGTCCCGCCACTGACCGCCGCCCCCACCGCCTCCGCACCCGGCAACGCTGCCGAGTCTTCCCGACGGCCGCAACACCCCTGACTACCGCCGTCCGCGCACACCGCCGACTGAGCCGCGCAGTCCCTCACCGCCTCCACCGGCCGCAGGGCCGCAGCAATCACCCGATCGCTGCCCGTTCGCGCCGCTGCGGGCACCACGGTGCCGACGGGCCGCCCGGGCTCCGTTCCCCGTCCCCCAAGCCCCCCGCAGCGGTGAGACCCCCAGGCCCCGCACCGCCGAGTCCCGCACCCCGGAACACGGCTGGCACCGGCCGCCCAAGCCCTCCAAGCCCCGAACCGAACATCACGGAGAGAAATCCTGACCTCGCATCCTCTCGGCTCCGTCGCCAACGTCAAGGCCCTGTCGGCGGCCCGCACCCTCGTCGTCCGGGGGCCCTCGCCCGTCCACGAGGCGGCGGCGCCAGCAGAGCGCACAGCCCAGCAGTTCGTGACGCTCCGGCACACCGCCACCGGTGAGATCACCACCACCGGCTACAACGCCGCCGCGCTGCGGATCCTGCTCCAGGTCGGTTTCGAGGAGACTCCTGGCTGCGCCTGCCCAGCGACGGAAACCAGCACGGACCGGACGCTCGGGCCTGCTCGGCAGCCAGCGAGCTGCTCGCCGCCGGCCACCCCGTGCGCCTGGACCGAGCACTCGGCCAGCCGGTGAGCGCCGACGGTACGCCCCTGCCTGGCACGCCCGTACAGACCAGCGACAAGACCTCCCACGCCGAGGCCGCCCGCACCGCCCGGCCCAGCCGGGGGCCCGGGCCCCCTGGCGAACCGGCCCAGACAGACCCCGTGAGCGGGCCGACCTCGCCCCCACGGTCCCGGCTCCTGGAGACCTCCTTGCCCACCGATACCGATATCGACCCGCTGGTCGCCGTCCGCCCGTTGGAACTCGCCGGCGCCGGTACTCCCGCGCAACGCGCTCGGGGCGTGCCCTCGAACACCCAGCACATTTCCAACTCCGCCCGCACGCAGACCCGTTGGAGGGTACTCGCTTGACCACACCCGGACCGCCCGCCACTTCACCACGCACCAAGGGCGGCGAACTACGGGCCAAGGTGGCCCAACTGCTGGTCGACCGGCCGGCGGACAAACTCACCATCGGGGACATGGCCAGGCAGCTGGGCCACTCCCACGGTGCCGTCCGTAATGCCGCCCTCACCCTGGCGAAACGCGGCGAGGCCGACCAGCTCGGCAGCGGGCAACCGCAGTTCCGCGCGAACGGGAAGACCGCCGCCGCCGCGCAAGCCGCAGTGATCAGTCCACCGGGCACCCACTCTCCCCGTGCCCAGGCGGCCATCGCCCGCTCGACCGCTCCCGCAGCGAACACGCCCAAGCACGGCGGCCCGATCCGCCGCGCGGGTGGCCAGCTCTACCACCCCCGGGAGCTGGCCGACCTGCCCGACGTCGAGGCGCTGAATCGTCTACGCGACGCCGACGTGCCGGTGCTGCTCTACGGTCCCCCGGGCACCGGCAAGACGAGTTTGGTCGAGGCCGCATTCCCCGACCTGCTAACCGTCGCCGGCGACGGCGACACCACGGTCGGCGACCTGATCGGCGAGTACACGCAGGACGACGGCGGCAACTACGTCTTCCAGTACGGTCCGCTGGTCACCGCGATGACCGAGGGCCGCGCCCTGCTGATCGACGACGCCACCTTGATCTCACCGAAGGTGCTGGCCGCGCTCTACCCGGCCATGGACGGACGCCGCCAGATCCAGGTCAAGGCCCACAAGGGCGAGACCATCCAGGCCAAGCAGGGCTTCTACGTGGTGGCGGGCCACAATCCGGGCGTGCACGGCGCCGTGCTGACCGAGGCGCTCGCGTCCCGGTTCAGCGTGCAGATCCAGGTCGGCACGGACTACGACCTCGCCCTGGCGCTGCGGATCGATGCCCGGGTGGTCCGGGTCGCCCGACACCTCGCCGGCCAAGTCGAACTCGGCGAACTGGGCTGGGCCCCCCAGCTGCGGGAGCTACTCAGTTACCAGAAGACCGAGGCCGTCCTCGGCACCAAGGCCGCACTCGCGAACCTGGTCGGCATCGCGCCCATCGAGGACCGCGACGCCGTCGCCGCCGCCGTCAGCAAGATTGCCGGCGTCAAGCAGGTCGCGCCCCTCACCCTCGGCCGACAGCTCTCCGCCGCGACCGCTTCGGCCGCCCGGCAGCACCCGGGCAGCACCGGACCCGCGTACCAGGGCCGCCCGCGATGAGCGCCCACCACCACGTCCAGCCCTCCGCCACCACGCCCGACGACGACGCCGACCTCGCGCGCTGGGACGACGACGGCGCCCCGCCCGCACAGCCCCAGTCCTCCCCGGCCGCGTGGCTGCGCGTGGGAGCCGAACTCGGCGATCGGTTGGTCGCCCTGTCCGGACGCCAGGACCTGCTCGTCACCTGCCGCCCCGGCACCCGCAGCGGCGCACCGGCTGCCTACTTCCCCCGCCTGGCGGAGATCGAGTTCGACTCCGGCCTGTTCGCCCCCCTCCAGCCCCACGAGGTCCATCCGCGGATCGTGGGCGACGAGGAGCGCTATCCCGCCGCCTGGGGAGTGCTCGTCCACGAGGCCGCCCACGCGGCCCACTCCGTATGGGAGCAGCCGGACGACGCGGACCCCCGCGTCGTCGAGGCCGCGCTCCTGCTTGAGGAGAGCCGTGCCGAAGGCGCCCACCTGATCAGGCGGCCCACCGACCGTACGTACCTGCGCACCAGTGCCCGGACCCTGGTGATGCCCGACATCGCCAACCCCAGCTTCCAGGGCGTCGAGCACGCCGCCAGCGTGGCGGCCCTGATGCTCGGCCGCCGGGACGCCGGCATCCTGGACGCCGGCGAGACCAAGGCCGTCGCCGATCTGTGCGAAAAGGTCCTGGGCGCCGACCTGTTGGCCACCCTCACCGGCATCTGGACCGCGGCCCATCGGTGCGCCGACCACAACGCCACCACCATGCTCGCGCACGCGCAGGACTGGTGCGACGCTCTGGACACCGCTGCCCCTGCCCTGCCCGTACCGGAGGACCTCACCGATCTGCTGTCCGGCGCCGTGGCGGTCGTCATGGACAGCATGGACGCCAACGACGCCGCCGACCTCGCGGCACAGGCCGCCGCGAACAACGCCGTGGCCGCGCGGTCCAGGGCACAGGCCCAGGACCGCGCCCAACAGGCCGGCCAGCGACGCAAGGCCGCCGCCACCGCCAAGTCGGTCTTCAACCCGCGCGGCACCACCGTCAGCCCAGACGGCACACCGGTGCCCTCCGGCAACCCGATCACCGGCACCCGCCAGCCCACCGCCGCCGAGCAGACCGCCGCCGCGCGCCTGAGCCGCGCCCTTCGCGCCGCCGCCTACCGCGAACGCACCGAGGAGCGGACCACCAGCCCCACCCCGCCCGGCCGCCTCAACATGGGCCGCGCCCTCGCCCGCGACGCCCAGCGCGCCGCCGGATCGATACCCACCGCAGAACCGTTCACCCACACCCGCCGCCGCACCTCCCCCACCCCACCACTGCGCGTGGGCATCGCCGTCGACGTCTCCGGCTCCATGTCGGCCGCCTGCAAACCCGTCGCATCCGCTGCCTGGATCGTGGCCCGCGCAGCGGCCCTGACCAACCCCGACTCCCGCACCGCCACCATCGCCTACGACATGAATCTGACCGCACTGACCCGACCCACCCACCGGGCGCCAGACCGCGTGACCCAGTTCCATGCCAACGGCGGCAGCCACAACCTCGGCGATGCCATCGACGCACTCGACCACGGCCTCGACCTCAGCCGCCCCGGCACCGGCCGCCTCCTCGTGATCGTCACCGACGCCCACTACCGCAGCGACGAAACCACTCAGGCCGTCACCCGCATCAAACGCCTCACCGCCGCTGGCTGCGCCGTACTCCAGCTCACCCTCACCACAGAATCCCTCCACCTGCCAGGGACCACCCTGCTTCACCTGCCTCGGCCCTCCAGTGCTCCCGCCGCCATCGCCAAGGCCGCCACCGACGCCATCCGCAGGACACGCTGAGACGCCGTCACCCGACCACGATGATCAGACGCAGAAGCCCCTGTCCGCCAGCTTCGCCAACTTCACCGAGGTGGTCCACCACCGGCCAGGCTTACCGAGACTCCGCCGGGTTCATCGAGACAGGCCAACGGCCCCGGCCGCAAGGTCCACTCCTTGCGGCCGGGGCCGTCGATGTTCGCCTGCGGCAGACGGAAAACGCTAGGGGGAACGGGGAGTTCCAAGCCAACATGGACGCCTCCCACCCCCTGGCGGAAGGCGCGCTCCTTGACCCTGGTCCTCTCCTCCCCCTCCGTCGCAGGCCCCCGGCCCGGCGAGGCCATCGCGCACCGCACCTGGCTGGTCGGCCCCGGTAACCCCCACCTGATCGACTCGTTCATCTACGAACACCGCTGGTCCTACGCGATCGACACGTTCGGAAGCGTGCACGCCAACAGCCCCGACGGAACCGTCTACCTGGGCTACCAGCCCGACAACCCCGCCGCCAACACCTGGACCATCGCCGTCACCGGCACCGCGCTCCACCCCGGCTGGACGGCCCGCTTCGACCGCAACACCCCCGCCGAGCTCGTGCTTGACCTGCTGAATGCCATGCTCACCCGGCCCACGCGCTGAGACTCGCCCCGCTGCCAGGTTCCCGTCTTCCGCTTCACCGCCGAGAGGCTCACCTGATCAGCCGGATCGCCGATCCCCGCCCCCTGCTGCTTCGCCGTCTCGCCATCGCCCAATCCCTGACCATCAGCGCCGCCCTCAGCACCTGCGCCTGCGGGACCGTTTGCGCGATCGTGCACCAGGGCCTGCTGTCGATCGCCATCGCTCTTGTCGGCCTCCAGCTCCTGGTACTGCAGCACAGCCTCCACCAGGCCCGCCTTCTGCTCGCCGACGCCAACGCCGCGAGCCCTTCCTCGCACCGGCACCGCTGACTTTGCTCGGATGGCCGTACGGCCGCCCCGGTCACCCCGCGCGCCCATCCACGGCGCGCCTTCATCGTTCAATCCTGGGAGTGTTCTTGGTCCTCGACTGCCTGAGCGTCACCCGCGGCACCCTCGACAACCTCGGCCGGGCCTTCGGCACCGGATACGGCCCGGCCAACGAGAACGGCGAACGCGTGCGCTACAGCGTCCTCGCCTGCTTCGCCCGTCCCGACCGCCGCCGCTTCCTGGTGGCCGTCTCCGGCCTCGATGTCCCCGGCGGCGTCGGCCAGCCGCATCCGCAAACGGGACGCTGGGGCTGGGCCGAAGCCGAAGACTTCGACGATCTCGTCGTGGTCCACCCGGTACGTCGCCCCGACGGGTCAGGGCGGACCTTCTGCCACCACCACGTCGTCTCCTCGCCCTCCCGGCCCGCCTGCCGCTTCTGCCTGGTCCACCCTCCCGTATCGCCGTGCTTCTACTTTTCTCAGTCCCGTTTCTCCCTTCTGGAGGACAGCGAGGTCTGAGCCGGCAGCCGCGCAATGACCGAGGGCCGACCCGCACACAGCGGGCCGGCCCTCGGTCATTGCTGAACTCCCTCTGTGCTGCCCGGGTATGCCGCGAGGGCGCCCGCCGATCCCCCAGGATCCGGCGAGCGCCCTCGCGGCGTACGTGCGGCCCGGCCTCAGCCAGGCGACCAACTCCTTCGGCTCCAGAGCCCGTTAGTCCCAGTAGGTGCCGGCCAGCGTCCCATCGAAGCCCAATCCGGTGACAGCCTGGTCGAAGTCCTCCCAGGCCCGCTCCGGGCCGCCGAAACTGCTCTCGAAGAACTCCAGATCGAGGTCCGGCTCCGGCCACTCATGCGAACAGCGACACCTCACGAAGACCTGGCGGCCGAAATTGAGCAGCAGCCAGTCACGCCCAGCGCCGCACTGCGAGCAGATGATCGGGATCCCCCGAGCATCCAGCGGCGCCGGATGCGGCACCGCACGGATCACCTGCCGGCCGGCCGCCGGCGCGGGGCCGGTCGGCGTGAAGTCGGGGTACTGATAGATCGTTCCGTCAGGCGTGGACTGGGGGCTAGCATCGTAGGAGTTCGGGTCCATGTCGCCCTGCGGCACGCGCATCGCCTCTCATCGTCAGGTGGGAGCTACAAGGCTCTGACGAGGCATTTTATTCCCGAACTCCCGCACCTTCACCCAACTGTGATCTTGGCTGCGGTGCGACCGGTTCGCGCGGGGAAGGTGGCAAAGTGCCGCCGCCACGTCTCGCGGCATTGCTCGTAGTGACGCTGGCCGGTGTCCAGGAGGTGGATGCCGTCCTGGTAGGGCCGGAAGCCGACCGACTCCCACAACGCGGCCAGACGGGCCTTGGCCTTCTGGCGGGCGGCCTGGTCGTGGTCGAGGGCCCGTCCGAGCGGGGCGGGTTCGCACAGTACAGCGCAGCAGCCGGGCGACAGGCGGCGGATCGCCTCGGCTGCGGCGAGGGCTCCCAAGCCGAATCCGCGGTACTGGGGGAGCAGCTGGACGCGTTCCATGATGAGGAGGTCGCCGACCGCGCCTTCGAGGTGGTTTTCGAACGCGCGGGACCAGTTCAGCCCCGGTGCCGCGGTGGTGGCGGGGTCGATGCACGCGGAGACGGCCTTCTCGACGCCGGCGGAGTAGGCGTCGCCGGCCTGCCACGCCGAGTCGCGGGTGTAGTTGCGGACCCGGGCGAAGCTGAGGGTGCCGATCGTCTTGGCGGTGTCGCAGTTCTCGCAGGTGCCCGGGGCGTGGCAGGTCGGGTCGACGATGTAGGCGTCGACGTCGACCGTCCACTCCTCGATGGTGTCGTCGTAGCCGAGCGGGACGGCCGGGTGCTGGAGGTTGTAGTGGAGGGTGATGTCCTCGCCGCCGAATGGCAGTTCGTTGGCGGGGCGGCGCGGGGTGTGGGTCATCTCGGTCCTTGGTCTGCGGCGTGGTGGTTCGCGGGGGTGGCGGCTGCGCGTGCTGGGGCTAGGCGATTTCGACGTCGAGCAGGGCGGTGGCTTCCGTGATGCGCTCTCGGCACTGGTCTCGGTCGTCGCCGGTGACGACGAGGTAGTACAGCCGCAGGTCGCCGGGATCCCCGTTGGTCAAGGTGCCGAGTTCATCGCCGGGTTCGTGCAGCCAGACGAGGCGGTCCAGCCAGGGCAGGCGGGCGAGGTCTTCGCGGGTCTTGGCGCGGATGAGGCGTGCTGGGCGGGGTGCGGTGTGGAAGGCGAGGGTGGCGGTGCGGGCCCAGTTGGGGGTGAGGTCGGGTTCGTGGCCTTGGGCGATGGCGGCTGCGGCGGCCGGCAGGTCGATCCCGGTCGCCTCGAAGACCAGGTGGGGGACGAGGTGGTCGCCCAGGCGTGCGTTCACGTCGATCAGGCGCGGCCCGCTGGCGGTCATGGCGATCTGGACGTGCGTGATGCCGTTGGCGATGCCGAGGGCGTCCAGGGCGGCCTCGGCGAGCGGCGCAACCTGGGCGAGGAGCGGGTCGTCGGCGGTGACGCTGTAGCCAAGGATCGGGAACCAGGGCTGGGGGCTGGTGGTCTTGCGGGCGAGCGCGACCGGGGTGGTGATACCTCGGGCAGTGACGCAGTGCACCGCGATCTCGGGGCCATCCAGGTACTCCTCCACCAGGACACCGCAGCCTTCGCGGCCCTGGTCGAGGGCGTGGCGGGTGGCGTACGCGTACGCGGCGGGCAGTTCGTCGGCGGTTGTGGCTTTGATGACGCCCAGGCCCTCGCGGTGGGCGACCGGCTTGATCACGACGGGGAAGCCGATCCGCTTGGCGGCGGCCTGGGCGCCGGCCAGGGAGGAGGCTCGCTCGGAGGCCGCCTGCGGCAGGCCTGCGGCCGACCAGACGGCCCGGGCGATGGCCTTGTTGCGGCAGGCGACTGCGGTGGCCGAGCTGTTGCCCGGCAGGCCCAGGTCGGCGGCGACGTGTGCGGCGGGCACGAGCAGGCGCTCGTCCCAGGTGAGCACGCCGTCGATGTGGTGGCGCGCGGCAAGGCGCGCGACGGCGGCGCGCAGGTCCTTCAGGTCCAACGGGTCGGCGACCTCGCTGTCGCTCAGGTGAGCCCGCTCCCAGATCGGCCAGTGGGGGGTGATGAGAGCGATCGGGTGCGAGGCGGCTACCTCAGCGAGAAGGTGCTCGCTGTCGGCGCCGGTGGCGGTGTTGAGGACGAGCAGGACACCGTCGGTCATGCGGGAGGAACCTCCAAGAGCGGGGCGGAAGGCGAAGGGGTGATGGGGAAGGCGGTCAGGCGGACTCGGGCAGGGCGGCCGGTTCGAGCGCCGCAGGCTGCTCGGCTTCGAAACCGCTGCGGTGACTCGCCAGCCGGGTGGCGCCGACAGCGGTGGCCACGGTGAGCAGCGCTGCTGTCGCGAGCAGCAGGTGGGGCAGGTTTCGGGCGGGTGTGGCTGCGACCAGCAGGCCGGCCAGTGGGAACGGGAGTCGCTGAATCAGCAGGGTGGCGGCCAGGGTGGCCGCGTAGCGGTCGGTGGGGATGAGGCGGGCGCGGGCGGTGCGCACGGCGACGGTGGCGGCGCCCTCTGCGGAGGTCACGGCAGCGACGGCCAAGGCAAAGGTGCTCAGGGTGCCGGTCTGTGCGGCGGCGGCTGTCGAGACGGCCACCAGCAGGGCGGAGACCAGGGCCACGCGGTACACGCCGAGGCGGTCGACAGCGCGCCGTGCAAGGAGGACAACGGTCAGGGAAGCGGCGGCGGCGATGGCCCACACCAGGCCGACAGCGGCACTGGAGCGGTGCAGGTGCTGGGTGACGGCGATCGGGGTGGCGATCTGGATGACGCCGAAGGCCAAGTTCACTGCGGCGATCACGATGACCAGCCAAAGGAGTGCGTTACGGCGCCACAGGACGCCGAACCCTTGGGCCAGCGCAACCAGCGCGCCTTCCTCAGTGTTGGTGGTGGCCTGGTCGGGGTGTTGCTCGGCGGGCTGGACGAGTGTGACGGTGATGGTCACGGCGGACAGGATGGCAACGACGGCGAGCAGGAGGGCGGGGCCAGCGAGGAGCAGCGCGCCGCCCACCAGGGGGCCGAGCAGGGCGGCCACCTGGTCGATCGCGGTCAGCCGGGACTGCACCCGGCTCACCTGGCCGCCCGCGATCCGGCCGGCCTGGTTTCCGAGGGACTCCGAGGCGAGGAAGCTGGCCTGGGCGGCGATGCCGGCTGCGACGCCGAAGGCGAGGACGGCCACGACGCCTGCGCCCAGCGACAGCCCGGCGAGAGTCAGCACCGCGGCGCCGGCGCGCAGCGTGCTGGCCGCGAAGACGGTGCGCACCGCGCCGTGACGGTCGATCAGTGGTCCGGAGCCGGCGATGGCGCCCAGGCGCGGCAGCCACTCCAGCAGGAACGCCAGTCCCGTCCAGGCCGCCGAGTGGGTCAGGGAAAGGACCATCAGCGGCACGGCGTAGGTGATGACCGCACTGTTGAAGGCGTCGGCGGCGCGGATCAGGTAGCAGCGCACCAGCCAGTCGCGCTGCCGGTGCGGGCGGCGCTGCGCCTGCTCCTCGTGGTTGCTGTCGGCGGGCTCCTGATCGTGGTCGGGGTCGTCGACGAAGGGAAAGACTGACATCAATCTCCGGGCCGGTAGGACAGTTTGGGCAGTGCTGGTGCGCCTGTCGGCGGAGCTTTGGTGGGCGTCCGCCGACAGGCGAGGGGATTCAGCATCCGGATCGAGCGGCCGTTTTAAAACGGCCGCCTCCCGTGCTATAGGCCCCGCCGAGGCCCGTTGTGGCGGCTATCGGCGCGGCCGACGGGCCGCCTCCGAGACGTGGGCAGACGCTGTTGCGGGCGGCGGGACGGGGCCCGTGGCGGGCCGCGACAAGGCCGGTGCGGGCGGTGCGGCCGACAGCTTCGCCAGCCTGCGCACCCGCCAGACCATCACCGCGGTCACCGAGTCCGCGCTGCCCAGCTCCCGCTGCTCCCTTGCCCGTTGCAGGAGTTCGCCGGGGTCGTACCCGGCCGCCTCCGCCTCGGCGAGGGTCGCGGCGAGCGCATCCCAGCCCTCGTCCTCGACCGCCTGCTCGCCTCGATGGACGTGCTCGCGGACGAGAACGGCGTGGCGCTCGCGCACGGCCTCGGGCAGGCTGCGCCCGCGGGCGGCCATCTGGGCCATCGGGCGGGCCGCCACGGTGGCGTACGCCTCGCGCAGCTGGGCCGCCGCCACGCGGGCGGCCTCGGCCTGCTGAGCGTGCCCGCGGGCGGAGTTCCAACGGGCGGCGGCGATGGCGAACAGCACCAGGGTGCACAGCAGCATGGCGGTCACACCGCCGTCCTCACCGCGGCTGGTCGCGAAGCCACTGAACAGCAGCTCGCGGGCGGCCGATCGGACCACGCGGTTGTCGGCCCGCTCCGCACGCACATGGGAGCGCGCTGCCCGCTCAAAGGCCCTGGCCGCTGCTCGCAGTTGTGCCCTCGTGTCGGCCGGGGCCTTGACCACCAGGGCGTCGAGGACCTCACTCACACCGACCAGCTGGGCGGCGCCCTCTTCGTCGTTCCCGCTCTCCAGGACTCTGCCGGCCTCGTCGATGGCAGCTGCGGCGTGGCGGCGGGCGAGTGCGGCCCGCGAGCCGGGAAGGCGCCGGATGCCGTCAGCCGCGCCGTCGTCGTCGAGCGCGGTGGTGTCGGCGGCGCCGCCGGCCAGCCGCTTGCGGATCCTCGGCAACGAGAGGTCCGGTGCCAGCTTCGAGCCTGGGAAGTAGACCGGCTCGCCCGCGGCGTTGCGGTCCAGCGGATCGGCGACCGAGTAGCCGAGCAGGTCCCCGGACGGCGCGATGCGCCTCTTCACCAGCAGGCCGCCTGCCTTCAGGCGTTCGAAGAACTCCTCTTCGTCCTTGACGCCGGCGACCGCCTGCCGGACCTTGTCGCGCAGCTCCAAGCGCACCGGCTCCGCTCGGCCGAGTCTCTCGGCCTTGTACAGCTCGGCGCTGGTCGGTCGCTTCGCGGCTGTGCCGTCGCCCTCCTTGAGCTGGCGCAGGCCCCATTCCTTCTCGATTTTGCGGCACTCGGCCTGGGCCCGGTACGCGTCACCGTTGATCCGGGCGCGAGTCAGGTTGCCGCGGACCGTGGTGGCCATGATGTGGATGTGGTCGTCGGCGTGGCGGACGGCGATCCAGCGGCAGCCGTCCGGATCTCCGTCCTTCGCGATGCCGGTAGCGTGGACGATCCTGCGGGCGACCTCGGCCCACTCCTCGTCGCTCAGGTGCCGGTCGCCGGGGTCCGCCCGCACCGGGCAGTGCCACACGAACCGTTTCGGCTTACGGGAGCCGAGCTGGTTCACCCGCAGCATCAGCGCGCTCTCCAACTGCTTCAGGTTCGCGTGCGGGTCGCGGCCCGGGTCGGGCGCGTAGTTATCCCAGGAGGCGACGATGTGCGGGTCGACGTGTTCGTCTCGCTTGCCGGGGCCGTAAAGGTAGGCGAGGAGGCCGTACGCGTTGGTGCCTTGCTTCTTGCCTATGTCGGGGACCATCAACCGCCCACGAGCTGGTTGGCGGTGCGGTCGACGGCGGCGACCGCCTGGCGGACGGCGGCCAGCACGGCATCCAGCTCTCCGGGACGGGGGTAGCCGCCGGCGTTCAACTGGTGTGCGATCTGGTTGGCGTTGTTGCCGACCCGGGCGAGATGGGCGCGGGCAGCGGCGAGTTCGTCGACTGCGCGATCGAGGCGGTCTTGCGGGTCGTGGTCCGCGCTCAGCCCGCGGGCGGTGCTGAGGGCGCTGGTGGCAATGAACCGGCCGACGGTCATGGCGCGGGCCGAGGCAACGGCGGTGATCTCAGCTTCTTCGGAATCATTCAGACGGACAGTCAGCTTTTTTGTGCGGCTTCGTGCATCGCGATGGCGACGGCGCGGGCTGCGGTCGGGGAACGCGGGCAAGGACGGCGGCGCGTCGGTGGGCGGCGGCGTGATCATGGTCTTCTCCTCCATTTCGTTTCTCCCGGCGCCCCCTGGCGCCAGACAGCCCGAGGACGAGTCGAGCGCCCCCGCTCGACTCGTCCTCGGGTCTCCCTCGCCCCTCGGGGCGAGGGCAAGTGCCTAAGGCGGGCGTAAGCCCGGCTTAGGCGATAGCTTGCTCCGCGTGTGCGCGGCAACCGGTCAGCCCCCAACCGGCTGATCAGGGGCCCGACTTCGGTCACATCAGGCTGCGGCCTCCAACTCGAGGCGGACGTCCAGCAGCACGTCCATCGCGTACTCCAGCGCCTCCAGCGGCGTCTCCAGGACGAAGCGCGGTCCCCGTGCCGTGCGGCGCACCAGCCAGCTGCCGTCGCTGGCGCCTTCGGCGCTGTGGAGCAGGCCCTGGTCGCGCATGAGGCTCATCAGCGCGTCGGTGTGCGGGATGGCGGGCGTGTTACGGGTCAATTTGGTTCCCTTTTAGGCGATTTCAGTGGATTGCGGGCGGGCTTCTACGCCCGGTTGTCAGTTGTTCGTGCCGTCACCGGCGGGTCGGCGGAGGTTTGGCCTCGGCTTCCCTCAGCACCGCCAGGAGCTGTCCAAGCGCCTGGTTGTTGATGCCGACCCCCTCCGTCTTGAGGTGCGCGCGCAGAACCTCGCGGGTAACCCGGCCCTGCGCGTCCGCTGCGGTCTTGCGGGCGATGGGCAGAAGCCGGTTGAGCTCCTGGTCCGACAATGAGCGCTTCCCACCCTGGCCGGGACGGTCCCTATCGGAGGCCCGCGGGACGGTCCCTGCGGACCGGTCCGTCCCGGTCCCCAGCGTGGTCCCGGTCCCCCGTCCGAAACGGTCCCCACTGGCGGTTCGCGGGACGGTCCCCGTCCCCGGCGGCGAATGGGTCCCCGCAGCGGACCTGGTCCCCGGGGCGGTCCCGGTCGTCTGCCCGGCCCCGGGGACGGTCCCGGCTCCGGGACCGCCCTGCGCGGAATGGTTCCCGCCTGGTGTGCCGGTCCCTGTCCCCGGCAGTGCGGTGCTGTTCCCCGGAACAGCCGCGGTCCCTTGCCCCGTAGTGGGAGGCGGCGGAGTTCCTCCGGCTCCGGGGACGGTCCCCGGTTTGGTGCTGCTCGCGGTCCCAGTCCGGCCAGGGTCGGGGATTGGGGACGGTCCCGTCCCGGTCCCCGGGGTCACCGGGGTGCCCGCCTGGTGCCCTCCGGTCGGCCCGGGGACGGTCCCGGGGACGGTCGGTCGGGCAGCTGAGCTGGTCGGTGGGAGCGAGACGGTCCCGGGAGACGAGCCGGTCCCCGGCGCTGCCAGGGGGATGGTCCCCGGAGGCGAAGCGGTCCCCGTCCCCGGAGGCGGAGCGGTCCCCGTTCCCGGAGGCGGAGGTTGGCCCCCGACGGGGAGCGGAAGCGGTGTCGCTGGCGGGACCGTCCCCGCCCCTACCTGTGACCCGGTCGCGGTCCCGGTCCCCGGCGACCCGTTGGCATGTACCGTCGTCGGCATGGTCCCCACCGTCCCCGGTGCGGTCGCAGCCGTCGCGTGCGGTCCCGGGGACGGCAGTATGTTCAGCTGCGCCGGTGCGGTTCGTTCCTGGGCCTGGTCCTGGTCCCGTGTCTCCGTCCGGACCTTGGTCAAGGTCTGGTCCCGGCTGGTCCCCGGCGTCCTACTGCGGCGCCACCAGCGTGTCCGTCCCGCGTCTCGATCGGCCGCATGCTCCGCTCCGGTCTGTGTCGGCTCGTCCCGGTCCTGCCGTCCGGAGGCGTGGCGCGCCATGAGGATGTAGAGGTGGACCGCCCCTCCGAGGGCGAGTGGCGCCAGGGTCGACAGGAAGCCGACTGCGGTGTTGGTCAGCCGCAGTCCCTGCGTGGGGCCGGTTTGTTCGTTGAGCCGAACCGCGTGCAGGGCGTTGGCCCAGATGCTGGTCGCGGTCGAGGCGCCGAACAGTCCCCAGGTGTAGGCGCGGGCGGTGAACGGGGCGGTGCGCATGACGAGCAGGGCCCGGACGCCGTAGGCGATGAAGCCGTCGATCACCACGGGGAACAGGTAGGTAAGGGGTCCTCGGATGTGCATCGCCACGGCCATCTGCTGCAGCGCGTCGTAGGACAGGACCGCGCCGACCGCGCCCAGGACGCCGATGGCCGCGGCGTCCCAGCCGGAGATCTGACGTTCAGTGTCGTGCTGGCTCAAGCGGCCACCGCCACCGGGGCGGTGAGCCGTTCGGCGATCCGTCGTTCCTCGGGGTAGGCGTGCGGGTTGGCAAGCCTGTCACGGACCTTGCGCATCCGTTCCAGGGCGTACTTGCGCCCGATGCCGAGGACGGGGGCCCAGGTGTGGGCGGGGATGTCGGCGAGTTCGGCGACCGCGATGACCGAGTCGCGCTCCCGGGTGGACAGGTGCACGTACACGCCGGCCAGGGCGGCGAGGATGCGCTGGTCCTCGCGGCGGATCTTGTCGTCCTTCTCGTGGTCCGGCTCGCGTTCGGCTTCGGTCAGGCCGCCGCGCACGCCGTGGCGGTCGCCGCGTTCCAGCGCGTCGGTGAGGCACGCGTTGGCCACGGGGCAGGTGGCGCAGACGCGCTTGGCCTCGGCGATGTGGTCCAGGCTGCGCGGCAGCGGGTAGAACACATCGGGGTCGGGGTGGCCGGCGCAGGCTGCGCGGGTGATCCAGGCCGGGTCGGGCATCCGGTTGCGGGCAGGGGTCAGCTCGATGACGGTCACGGTGAGGCTTTCGTGTCGTCCTGCGGGCACGGCGACGAGGCGGCTCTCGCAGGGCTGGAGTTGGGGAAGGTTGAGTCGGCCGCGCAGATGGCGCGGTCGTGCCGGGTCGGTCAGGCGGCCGGCGGGCGGCGGCGGTCGTCGCCGGTCAGCAGGACTCGGCGGCACATCTCGCGCAAGCGGGATGCGACGCGGTCCCCGACGGCCTGGCGAAGGTCGGCGGTGGCCAGGTTGCTTGTTACCAGGGTCGGCAGGCGGTGCACGTAACGGTGGTTGACCAGCCGCCAGGTGAGTTCCTCGGTCCACTCGGAGGCTTTGCCGGCGCCCAGGTCGTCCAGGAGCAGCAGCGGGACGCGGGTCAGTTCCTGGAACTGCTTCTCGCCGTCGAAGCCGGGCCGCGGTCGCATGAGGGCGTGCAGGTCGGCGCTGGTGGTGGCCTGCCAGCGCAGGCGCACCCCCTCGGCGAGCAGGAGTCGAATTGCGCCGTACGCCTGGTAGGTCTTGCCGGTGCCGGTCGGGCCGACCAGCAGCAGGGAGTCGGCCTGGGCTATGCCCGGCTGGCCGGCTGGTCCTCGGCGGGCGGCCCGCTTGACCTCGTCCACCCAGGCGACGACCTGCGGGTGATCGGCCAGGGCTTCCTGGTAGCGGACCGGGATGCGGGCGGCGGCCATCTCCAGGCCCAGCAGCCGCTCCTGCGGGTCCGGGGTCACTGCGGCCAGGCGGTCCGGGTCAATGTTGCGCCGCGTGAGGATCCGGCGCAGAACGCCTTCGACGCGCGTGGGGTCTGCCATGGTCACAGCTCCTCGGCGTAGGCGTCAGCGTTGGGGTTGGTCCAGCCCTTGTGGCGGCCGGGACCGGCGGGCTGGGCGGACTTAGTGAGGCGGCCAGTAGCGGCGGCGTGCACCAAGCTGGGCAGCAGGGTCGGGCCCATGCCTGGCAACTTCGCGAACTCCCGCAGGCCCTCGCGGATGTGCTCCTCGGCGAAACCCTCCTCGACGAGAGCCTTGATCTCCTTGCCGATCCGGGCGACCTCGTTGCGCGGCGGCTGCGGGTTGAACCAGCTCTTGTACTCGGCGATCAGCTGGCTGGTGGAGTTGGGCGCGGCGCAGCCGCCCCCGTTAGGGGTAGATCCAGGATCCTGGATCCTGGATCCAGGGCTGAGCGGCTCCGGAGCGCTTCGGAGAATTTCCGCAGAAACGTCCTGACCTGGGCTTTTCTCCTTCTTCGGGGCGGGTGTGCCGTTCGGAGGGTCCGGCTGCGTCGGAGTGCTGCCACACGGTGCGGTCGTGGGGGCGGTGGGGGTCGTGTCAGTGTCGGAGAGTGTTTCTGCAGCCCGTCGGAAGTTCTCCGGAGCCGGGGCGATGCAGTGGTCCTCGTCCTTGCATCCGCCGCACTCCAGATCGGCGTGGTGCTCGGGGCAGGCCGGCAGGCGGCTGTCGGTCCTGTTGGAGATCTTCTGGTGCTGGAGCCACGTGACGGGGTGCAGGTAGCGCTTGCCGTCGCAACCGACGTACCGGCAGATCAAGCCCTCGGCGGCAAGCTCCCGCAGGTCGTCCTCGACACCGGCAAGGGTCTGCTCGGTGCGAGTGACCCACAGCCGGCCGTAGATGACCCGGGCGTCGTCGCGAAACCTGCCGCGGTCGTCCACCAGGCTGAAGATCCCGCAGAAGGTCCGTTCGGCGGTCAGGCTGACGCGAGAGAGGGAGTCACTGGTGAAGAACTCGGGCTTCACCGTCCGGATGCGCGCCACGTCAGGCCGCCAGCGGAGCGTTGACGGCGGTCACCGCGACGAGGCGGCCGGTGACCACGTCGAGCTCCTGAGTGCGCCGCCAGTCCGCCTGGGGAAAGGTGCACACGATCCAGCGTCCGAACGCCCGTTGTGTCCTCAGGGTGAGCGGAAGGTATGCGCCGGCACTGAAGGCCCGGACGTACGGCTTTCCGAACGCCGGAACGGTAACGCGTATCACGCGGGCACCGGGGGCCATCGGCCGCAGGCACGCGGCGACTACAGCCTCGCCTGCGGCTGTACGCAGAGGCGTAGACATGTAACACTCCTCTATAGCTAGGAGCAGGCTGGCCTCGCTCGACCAAAAGTTCAGCCGACCTGCTTCGTGTGTTCTCACGCCTTCCAGGGCGTGCACAACCTGGCGTCTGGGAGTTCCAGCTCCCAGACGCCGTTGTTGTTTTCTGGCCCTGGCGGCGACCATCTCGGGGATATTTCTTCGCGGCTCCTGTCCCTGCACGCCTGTGACGAGTGGGCGCAGGTCCATCCGATCAGCCAGCCGGCCGTTCACCAAAAAATGGCAGCCGCCCGCGGGTAACGATCCGGCAACGCTCGCGCACCTCAGATTCTCGATCCGGACGGCCCGCCGCCAGGGTGCCGCATGGGGCAGCTACGCATAATATTGAAACCAAAACTGACCCCCCGTCACCTCTTTCGGCCACATCCAGTGGCGCGAAACTGACTCTATGTGCCCCATTGGGAGTCGGTCAAACAATTCAGAGTATCTACGCGAGTAGCAATTTCATTTCCCGCCACGCGGGAAATGATCATGGTGGCAGCAATTCCAATTTCCCGCCACACGGGAAATGATCAAGGTCGAACCGGGCGCGCTGACATGGACACGCGCAAATTGTGCGACCTCTGACCTGCGAAGCTACCCGTCTGTTCGACTGATCCCCAGTGATTCCGGCGGCTACTCCCGGCGCACCTCCCCCCTGTCGAGGCGGGGAAATCATCCGCGGCGCCAGCTCGGGCACTTCGGCGGGCATATCCGGGTCGCCGGTAGATTGCATTTCCCTCGGGAAATGCTGCGGATCGCAATTCGTCCCCTTGAGCCCAGGGCTTCGCTTGCGGTGGCGGAATCAGCGGCCAGAGTTCAACGACAACATCCTGGCGACTCTGGCCCGTGATCGGGCGCGAGGAAGTGCGCCCGGCCGGCCAGCGCATGGACCGCGACGGGAGTGGCTACACGGCTACTCGGCGATACGGAAAAGCCGTGTTGTGGGGGGGGGGCCCCCCCCCCCCCCCCAACCCCGGGGGGGCGGGTAAAAGCGCCCGGGAGCAACACCCCCCGGGAAGTGTGGGGGGGGGGGGCGGGGGTTGC